>CAZACZ010000001.1:0-138248 GCA_964483695.1 uncultured bacterium
GTCGCGCCGCCATCCCGCGCGGACCGGCGGGCGCGGGACGCGCCCCACGGCGCGGCGCCGGCTCGTCGGCGGGCGGGGTGGGCGCGACCACGGGACGGGGCCGCGGCGCCTCCTGGTGCTGCCGCACCTCGGTGAACACCCGCGCTTGGTACGGCGCGAGCTCGATCGTCAGCCCCGCACGCGCGATCTCCTCGAACGACGCCTCCAGCCGCCCGGCGCCGACGTGCTCTTCGAACGTCACGTGGCGGCCGGCCGCCTGCCGCAGACCGAGCGCCTCGACGAGGGTCTCGCTGCGCAGCGCCCCGCCACGCTCGTGGTCCGCGAACGGCGCGCTGACGCGCGCGCGCCCCCGTGCCGGTCGTCCGCTGTTGTTGTACGCCACCAGCACCGCGCCGCCCGGCGAGCGGTTGCCGAACACGTACACGTCCTCGTCGACGCGCCCGTCGTCACCGACCAGGTCGAAGAGCCGGAACGCCGCCGCCCCCGCGAACCGCGCGCGAAGGCGCAGCAGCGGCGCGACCTGCTCCCGGTGACGGCGGACGACCTCGGGGTCCGGCCGCTCGTCGAGCTTGGCGCGGCGGTACTCCATGCCGTACTTCTCCCGCAGACCCTCGACCTGGCCATGCCCGAACATCGGCAAGCCGGGAAGCGTCGCCATCAGCACGGCTACACCGAAGCTCTTCTCCCCCGTCCCGAACTGCTCGGCGGCCGACTCCTCGTCCGGGTTGCTCATGAAGTTGACGAAGCGCTCCAGCACGCGCGGGTCGAACGCCTGCACGCTGCGGATCAGGCGCCGGTACGCGGCGTTCTCCTCGCGCATGAGCATGTGCATGAAGGCGCTGTTGTAGACCCGGTGCATGCCGAGGGAGCGGACGAAGTAGCCCTCCATCAGCCAGAACGCCTCGGCCAGCAACAGGGTGTCGGGCGCGTCGCGCGCCATCCGCTCGACCACCTCGCGCCAGAACTCGCGGGGCATGCGGGCGTCGAACTCGGCTTCGCTCACGCCGAAGCGGCTTCGCGACGGCACCGCGCCGCCGTCGCCCGGGCTCGGGTGCCACAGCCGGCGAACGTGCGTCCGAGCGAGCGTCATGGCGGCGTCGAAGCGGATGATCGGGAACCGCCGCGCGACCTCGACGATGGTGTCCGACACCGCCGCGCGCACGTCCTCGCGTAGGTAATCGAGCTGGGCGGTGTCGTTCCACGGCATCGCGGTGCCGTCGTTGCCGTGATAGACGTAGCGCACCTCGCCGCTCGCGACGTCCTGGCGTTCGAACACCACGGCCGCGTCGCTACCGTCGAAGTAGTGGTCTTCGATGCGGATCTCGACCCGCGCGTCGCCCGAGAGGTCGGGGCCGTGGAAGGTGTAGCCGGCGAACGGCGGGTGATCGAGCTGCACGAAGCGTTCGGGGTGCTCGACCACCCAGCGCGCGTCGATGCCGGTGTGGTTGGGCACCATGTCGCTGGCGAGGCGGATGCCGTGACGCCAGGCGCGCTCGCGCAACGCGGCCAACGCCTCCTCGCCGCCGAGATCGTGCGCCACCACGTAGTCGTGGACGGCGTAGGCACTGGCTTCGGCGTCTGCCTGGCCGCGCAGGCGCTTGATGCGCCGCGACGCCTCGCTGCGTTGCCACACCCCGATCAACCACAGGGCGTTGAACCCGTCGGCGGCGAGGCCGGCCAGCGCCTCGTCGGGCACCTGGTCGAGGCGCGCCACCTCGCGCCCGTACGAACGCGCCAGCTGCTCGAGCCACACGTAGGTGCTCTTGGCGACCATGACGACGTTCGGCATCCACGCGCGGTCCGGCGTGAACGCCTCCGGTTCACCGCCGGACGCGGCGAAGCCGGGCACCAGGTCCTCAGCACCGCCCCACGGTCCCGGTCCGGGCGGTCCGCCCTTGGTCGTCTCCTTCAGCACGTCGATGGCCCGCAGCGCCTGGCGAAGCAGCTCCTGGAAGCGTCTCCCCAGCAGCGGCCCCCACCAGTCGAGCGCAAGGCGCAGCTGGTCCAGCAGCGAACCGGGGCTCGCCAGCTGCGGCGCACGCAGCAACGCCAGCAGCGAACGCCGCCCGGCCGTCGGCCCGCGATCGGCGCCGACGGGCACCTCGACCGCGTCGAGCGACGCCTCGACGACGCGCGCGGCCGCGGCGAAGAGCGGGTCTGCTCGCAGCGCCCCGAAGTCGAACAGCTCTCGCAGCGGCGCCAGCGCACGGTTCTCGTCGGCCAGCAGCAGCAGCGCGAACTCCTCGAGAACCACCGCATCGTTGCCCTCGCCATCGGTGCTGGCCGCCACGTACGCCTCGGCCGTGAGCCCACCGGAGGCGACCAGCGGAGGCGGGAACGTGCCGGCGAGGTCGACCAAGAACCGCGTGACCTCCGGTGCCCCCTCCGCTGCCCGCAACCCGTGAAGCGCGTCCGTCAGCAGCCCCGGCCGTTCGGCGGCAGCCATGGTCGCGATGAGTGCGTGCATCATCTCGTGCAGCAGCGCCGCCGCGGGGAGCATGGCAGGCGCGATGGGTGCGAGCATGGCGGCGTCGCCATCGGCCCTACCCGGCGCCACGCCGACCCGCCGCCGGTTCATCGCCTGGGACCAATGTTCGGCCAGGTCGAAGTCGACGTGCACCACGCGGCCCCGGATGCCGAACGCCTCGATCGGCAGCTGGTAGCGCTCGCGCGCGTCGCGCCGGACGTGCAACGCTCGCCGCCGCGGCGCGAACCAAGGCGGCAACAGCAGGCGCAGGCGCGTCGGGGACGACTCGTAGGACATCTCGTGCAAGGCCGCAGCTTACCACGCCGCTGGCAGCCGTCCGGCGTGCGCACGCCGGACGGCCGGCGCGCGCTGGGTACAATCGGTGCGCGCCTCCGCGCCGGAAGGAAGGCCCACGTGCGTCACGACTGGTACAAGGACGTCGTCCTCTACGAGCTCTACGTCCGGGCGTTCCGCGACGCCGACGGCAACGGCCACGGCGACTTGGCCGGCGTCATCGAGAAGCTCGATTACCTGGTCTGGTTGGGCGTCGACGTCGTCTGGCTGCTGCCGATCTACCCGTCCCCGCTCTACGACGACGGGTACGACATCGCCGACTTCTACGGCGTCCACCCCGACTACGGCAGCATCGGCGACGTCCAGCGCCTGCTCGAGGAAGCGCACGCCCGTGGGCTCAAGGTCATCACCGATCTGGTCCTGAACCACACCAGCGCCGACCACCCTTGGTTCCAGGAGTCCCGACGCAGCCGCGACAACCCCCGCTCCGACTGGTACGTCTGGTCGGACGACCCCGAGCGCTACGCCGGCACCCGCATCATCTTCACCGACACCGAGACGTCGAACTGGACCTTCGACGCCGAGCGCGGCCAGTACTACTGGCACCGCTTCTTCCGGCACCAACCCGACCTCAACTACGACAACCCGGAGGTGCGCGAGGAGATGAAGCGCATCGTCCGGTTCTGGCTCGACCTCGGGTTCGACGGCTTCCGCATGGACGCCATCCCGTACCTGTACGAGCGCGAAGGCACGAACAACGAGAACATCCCCGAAACGCACGCGTTCCTGAAGGAGCTGCGCGCCCACGTCGACGAGGTGAAGCCAGGGGCGCTCCTGCTCGGTGAGGTGAACCAGTGGCCGGAGGACACCCTGCCGTACTTCGGCGACGGCCACGACGAGCTCCCGCTGCTGTTCCACTTTCCCGTCATGCCGCGCCTCTACATGGCCCTGGCGGACGGGAGGCGCGACGCCATCGTGCGCATCTTGGACCGCACGCCAGCCATCCCAGCGGGCTGCCAATGGGTGGTGTTCCTGCGCAACCACGACGAGCTGACGCTCGAGATGGTGACCGAGGACGAGCGCCAACGCATGTGGCAACGGTTCGCGCCGGACCAGCGCATGCGCCTCAACCTCGGCATCCGCCGGCGCCTGGCGCCGCTGCTCGACAACGATCGCCGGCGGATCGAGCTGATGCACGCCATCCTCATGTCGCTTCTGGGTACACCGATCCTGTACTACGGAGACGAGATCGGCATGGGCGACAACATCCATCTGGAGGACCGCGACGGCGTGCGCACGCCGATGCAGTGGAACGACGAACCGGGCGCCGGCTTCTCGAGCGCCCCGGTGCTCTACGCCCCCGTCATCGATGACCCGGTCTTCGGGCACCAACGCGTGAACGTGGCCGCACAACGCGCCGACGCCGCCAGCCTGGTGCATGCGGTGCGCGCACTGGTGCGGGTGCGCAAGCGGCACCCCGCGTTGGGCCGAGGCACCTTCGAGGTGCTCGACGTTCCCCCGCCGCAGGTGCTCGCCACCCTCAACCGCAGCGGCTCCCGGGCGCAGGCCAGCAGCCAACCGTCCGCAGGCACCACCGGTGGCGCGCCTGCCAGCTTCGTCCCAAGGCCGGCCGACGGCGAGCGTGCGGACACCGTACTCGGCCTTCACAACCTCTCGCCCGAGGAGCAGCGCCTCGACCTGCGGCACCTGCGCAGCTTGGCGAAGGCGGACGACGCCGACCTGCTGGTCATCGCCGCGTCGGGCCGGACCCCTATGCTCGCGGACGGCGAAGCCAGCAACGCACCGGAGCCGGGTGCCGAGCTCGTGCTGCCGCCCTACGGCTACGTGTGGCTCGAGCTGCGGCTGCCGCGGGACCACGAGGGCGCGTGATGGCGCCACGTCGGCGCTGGTCACGGTCGTGGGCGATCGCGGCGCTGACGCTGCTGAGCGCCTGCACCAGCGAGCTCGACACCGTGGGCGAACCGCTGCGCATCGTCGGCAGCGGTCTGTCCGACGCCGTGCTGCGCGAACCGTACGAGGAGCCGGTGCACGTCGTCGGCGGGTTGCGGCCGTACCAGGTCGAGCTCGTCGACGGGCAGCTTCCCGAAGGCCTGCGCTTGGAGGCGGGCGTGCTCCGCGGTAGCCCCGAGGAGGTCGGCAGCTTCACCTTCACCGTCGAAGCGTCCGACGCGAACCTCTCGCAGGTCGTGCAGGAGTTCGTCCTGCGGGTGACGGCCACCCCACCGCCCAGCCTGTCGTTCGCGGCGCCGCAGACCGAGGTCCGCGGGCCCATCACCCTGCGCGCCACCGTCTCGGAGGCGCGCGCGCTCACCGGCATGCGCACGCTGGTGCGGTGGGACGCGAGCGCCTACCGGCTGCGTGGGGACAGCGTCGCCGCCAGCGGCTCGGGCTACGCGCTGCTGAGCGAGGCCGGCGAGGGGACGCTCCAGGTGGACGTAGTGCCGCTCGGCAGGACGGTCGAGGGCCGCCGCGAGCTGTTCCGCTTCGTGCTCGAACCGCTCGCCCCGCCGACGTTCGTGTACCTGACGTACGAGGTCGAGTTCGCGTCGGCGTCGCCCGACCCCGAACGTCGCCACGACTTCGCGGCCGGCGCCGAGGGCCGCAGGCCCACCGCCACGCCAGCCGGGACCCCGGAAGCCGGCGACGGGGCCGGCGCTCCGGGCGACGGCAACCTACCTCCGTTGGGGGACCAGCGTCTCCCCGGGGAGGGCGCGCCATGACTCCGGATCGTCGGGGCGTCCGGCGCCGGCTCGCTCTGGCCGCGGCGGCCCTCGTCGGCATGGCGAGCGCGACGAGCTACGTCGGGCGCGAGCCCACCGCGCTGGTCTTCGCGGCCGACCTGGTGTTCGTCGCCGAGGTCGACACGGTGCGCGTCGTCGACCGTGACGGCACCCCATGGACCGAGGTCGTGTTCGCGCTCGAGCGCACGCTCTTCGACCGATCCCTTCCGGCGGGTGCCGGCGGTGGCGGTGCCTCCGGCGGCGGCGGTGCCGGCGGTGACGGTGGTGGTGCAGGCGGCAACGGCGACGGTGCCGATCAGCAGGATCCCGCTGGCACGAACGACCGCCGCACGCTCGCCTTCTTCGGCGGCGACCTGCCAGGCGGCGCGCGCGTGACGGTCGCCGGCTTCCCACGCTTCGAGGTCGGCGAGCGCGTCCTCGTCTTCGCGTACTCCGACGCCGGCCTGGCGTCGCCGCTGGTAGGCGTGCGTCAAGGGCTCTGGCGCATCCGTGCGGCCGGCCTGCAAGACGACGACGGCTCGTTCCTCGCCGTCGGCGAGGACGGCGGCCTCGTCCGGGCCGTCGAAGGCCCCGGCTTGGAGGCGGTCGTGGACGCCATCGCCGCCTTGATCGCGAACGGTCCTGGCGTCACGGAGGGTCTCTCGGACGTCGCTCCGGCGGACGCTCCACCGATCGCGACCGAGGGCGCGGATGGCGGCGCCGACGGAGCCGCCGCGGGAGCGGCCGATAGCAGCGGCACGGACGCCGCGCCGGCGGACACCGCAGTTCCGGACGCCGCAGTGGCGGGCAGCGCAGAGGGAGGCAGCGACGGGGGGGTGGCGGCATCCGACCAAGCGCCGGCAGCGAGCGGGCAAGTCCCCGCCAAGACCGTGACCTACGTCGCCGAGGACGGCGGCGGGCCGCTGCTGCTGTCGACCGCGGCGGCCGAGGTGGCCGCGGCCTGGACCGAGGCGACCGACGGCTCGGCGCTCTTCTCCGTCGACGAAGGCGCCAGCAACGTCGTGCGCTACGGCGACGCCGCGCTCTTCGGTCCCGATGCGCTGTCGCTGACCCTGGCCCGCACCGACGAGGCAGGTCGTTCCACGCTCGAGGCACTGATCGCGCCCCAGGCCGGAGACGCGCGCCGCGCCGCGCTACTCCACGAGTTCGGCGTGCTGCTCGGACTGCCGGAGGGATCCGGCGGCGTGATGGCGTTCGCCGTCGACCCGTCGGCATCGGCACCCACGGCCGCCGACGTCGCTGCCTTCGTGGCCCAACGCAGCTTCGTCCCCGAGGACCTGAACCGCGACGGGGTGGTCGACTTCTACGACCTGGAGGCGTTCGGACGCGCGTTCGGCGCCAGTGGCGTGAATCTGCCGGCCGACTTCGACGGCTCGGGCCTGGTCGATGCAGACGACCTGGAACGCCTCCGAGCCGCCTACCAGTTCACCCCGCCTCGCGAGGTTCCGCCGGCTCCGTGACGACGCCCCACGGGCGAGGCGTCAACCGATCGCGTCGATCGCTCGCGCCATCGCGACGTCGCGCTCGGTGACGCCGCCGGCGTCGTGACTGGTGAGTTCGATCACGACCCGCGAGTACACGTTGCGAAGCTCGGGATGGTGACCGTGCTTCTCCGCCAACAGCGCCAGGCGCGTCATGAACGCGAATGCCTCGGAGAAGTCGGCGAACCGGTACCTGCGTCGGATGCGGTCGTGGGCATGCTCCCAGTCGGGCAGGCTGGCGAGTTCGTGGCGGAGCTGATCGACGCTCAAGACGTGCGTCATGGTCCCTCCCTTCGTACGTGGGGCGCACATCGCGGGACGCAGGCAAGGCGGATGGGCGTCGGCAGGACACCCGGTCCGGCTCAGGCCGCGGCCATGGGGGTAGCCGGAAGCAGCAGCACCGCGACCTCCTGGTCGCCGCGGGCGAACACCAGCGTCCCGGACGGGTGAGGCGCCAAGAGGTAGTCGGTGAACGAGCCGAGCACCTGACCCGGTAGCATCGCCACCAGGCTCTCCTGCGCCTCCCGCGTGCGCCCTCGGTACTGCCGCACGGTGATCTTCTGTCCCGCCAGGTCGATGGTCAGCGGCTCGCCGGTGAGGACCTGAACGTCGTGGGCCTCCGCACCGGCGGCGGCGATGACGCGGTCGAGGTCGTTGACGTCGACGCTCACCGCGTCCATGACGCGCCGCACCAGCCCCGCCACCACCTCTTCTGGCAGCGCGACGCTGGCCGCTCGCGCAGCCCCGCGCAACAGGCCGTCGAGCGCTCTGGCGCGGTCGGGTGCCCGTGCGCTCACCCCGGTGGCGCGCGTGATGGCCTGGGCGACGATCTCCTGCGGCTCGCCGCGTACGCTGTTGGCGAGCACCTTCAGCGTGGTCAGCAGGTCGTCGCGCCGCTCGGAGCCGAGCACGTAGGCCACCACCAACGCCTCGGCCAAGCGCGCCGACAACGACCTACCCTCGTCGTGCACGCGCACGTGGAGGTAATCGCCTTCTCGGAACACCCCCACGCGTCTACGACCGTGTTGGAAGATGCTGGCGGTGTCCAGGCCGACCTCGTGGCCGTCGACGAAGAGGCTGCGCGACGTCCCTGCGCCGGCGATCTGGAACTCGACCCCCTTGAGCGCGAGCCGAACCGGGCCCACCATGCGGACGGTCAACGCGGAACACTCGGGGGGCACCTTGTCCCACCGCAGCGCCGGGTTCACCCCGAAGAGCACCCCGCCCTCCAGCTGCGGGCCGCTGGCGTGGCCGCCGACCGAGGTGGGTAGGTACTCCTCGAGCCGGTCGAAGAAGCTGATCACCAGGTCCTGGAACATGGCCGTGTCCCGTTGGAACGCCAGCCGCTCGTTGCGCTCCCATGCCGTGACCTCGACGAGGCGCCGCTCGAGATCGCGGCGCTGGACGGCGCGTTGCTCCTCCGGCAAGCGCTCCTTGCCCAGTTCCTGGATGGCGAGACGAAGCTGCTTGCTGCTCGGCGTCTGGCCGTCCAGCGCGGACATGCGCCCCGCGTACGGGTTCGCTGCCACCGCCAGGGCCGCCTTGCGCAAGTAGGCGAGTGCGCCGCCTTCCGACAGAGCCAGGGTCGGGTACGGGCTCCCCGGTCGCCCGAGGGTCATGACCAGGTTGACCAGCTCGCGGACGATCTCGGCCAGCGAGTCGAGGTCGGACAACGACACCAGCGGGTCGCCCAGCGGCGGGATCGGCTCGAGCACCTGGAAGCCGCGCAGGCTGACGTCCTCGGCGAAGGTTCGGCGCTCCGCGTTGCGGTGGAGGTTCTGCAAGGTGGCGTAGACGATGCGCGCGGTGAAGCGATCACGCTCGGCCCGCCAGCCAGCCGCCACGCGCTGGACGAACTCGTCGACATCGTCCCACCACACGCGCCGCGCCAGCCGCTGCAGCACCACGTGCTCCTGGCGCTCCTCGGGGGACTCGGCGATGCGTTCGATGGCGGGGGTCTCACGCTCCAACACCACGTCGTCGGCGCCGCCCTGGTCCAACACCAGCGCCGACAGCTCGGGTGCGGCTGCCGGGCTCCGGCCACGGTCGGAGGTGAACTGCAGCGCCCGCGTGACCTCCTCGAAGCGCCTGCGCTCGTCGCCGGTCAGGCGGTCGCGCTCGCGCGTGAGGTGAGCGAGGAGTTCCCACATCGCCTCGGTGCCACCGCGCACCGCGCGGCTGGCGCGGTACTCCGCGGCCTTGTACTCGAGCAACTCGAGTGCGATGGTCTCGAAGCGGGGCATCCCGCGGTCAGTATACGGAGGCTGGCGCGCGTTGCCGTACCGGAATCCTCATCTGGCGTGCCCCGACTCGCGCGCCAGCGCGTCCGCGTGCCGCGCCAGCTCCGACAGCGCCGTGACCAGCACGTCGACCGCCCGCAGGTACTCGCCGACGACGATGCGCTCGTCGGGGGCGTGGTCGAGCGCCGCGTCGCCGGGCCCGTACGCCACCATCGGCACCGGCCAGGAAGGTGCCACCACGTTCATGTCCGAGGTGCCGGTCTTGACCAGGTGCCGCGGCGCGCCACCGCGCGCGCGGATCGCGCTGCGGAACGCAGCCGCCAGGGCGGTGTCCTTGCCCGAGCGGTAGGCGAGCTCGCCCGGTACGAACGCCAGCGTGACGCCGGGACCGAGGTCGAGGCGCCGCAGTTCGGCCTCCAGCCGTTCGGGCGGCACTGCCGGCGGCAGCCGGAACTGAAGCCTCGCCCGAGCGCGCTGGACGAGACCGTCGTTGTCGCCCGCCACGTCCTGCAGGCTGAGTTGGACTTCGTCGTAGCGGCCGGAGCCTGGTCCGCCTGCGCGTTCGCGGGCGTTCCACTCCTGACAGAAGGCACGCACCCGCGCGAAGGCGTCGACGACCGTCTCGAGCGCGGTCGGTTCGTCGGCCGCGCTATGGAAGTTGGCCCGGGTCACACCAAGCGTGACCGTGGCTCGGCCCTTGTACCCCAGCGTGATGGCGTCCCAGCCGCTCGGCTCGCCGACGATCACCAGGTCGGGCCGCTCGTACGCCTCCACCGCGTACCGCGCGCCCGGGCTGCCCGGCGACTCCTCCCCGACCGCTCCGATCAACCGCACGTGTAGACGTTCGGAGGCCTCCGGCGGCAGGCGGGCGACGGCCGCCAGCGCGGCGCAGAAGCTCCCCTTGGCATCGACGGCGCCGCGCCCGTGCAGCACCCCGTCGGCGTCGAGCCGGACCGGGATGTCGCCGGGAACGGTATCGATGTGCCCGAGGAAGGTCACTCGCAGCGGCCCCGAACCCCAGCGCCCGACGGCGTTGCCGGCAGAGTCGACGAACGCCTCGTCGCAGAACCGCGCCATCGCCCCGACGAGGTACGAAGCGACCTCGCCCTCCGAGCCGGAAGGGCTGGGGCGCCGCACCGCCCCTTCGAGCAACGCGACCGGTTCGAGCGCTCGACCCCTCCCGGGATCGGCCTGGGCGCCCTTCAACCCCTGGCCAACACGCGGCCGATGCGCGCCACCGCGTCGTCGATCTGCTCGGGCGACACCACGAGCGGCGGCAACAGCCGGATCACGGTCGCGCCGCCTGCGATGGTCAGCAGGCCTTCCTCGCGCAGCGCCTGGATGACCGGCGCTGCCTTCTCCCGCAGTTCGAGCCCGACCATCAGCCCACGGCCCCTGACCTCGCGCACGCGCCCGTCGCCCAACGCGCGCAAGCCCGCCACCAGGCGCTCGCCCATGGCACGCGCGTGCGCCATCAGGCCCCGTTCCTCGATCTCCTGCAGCACGGCCAGGCCGGCGGCGGCGGCCAGCGGGTTGCCGCCGAACGTGCTCCCGTGACCGCCCTTGGGCATCGCCGCCGCCACCTCGGCGGTCATCAGCACCGCGCCGATCGGCACGCCACCGGCAAGCCCCTTGGCCAACGTGACGATGTCCCCGCTCACGTCGGCGTGCTCGCTGGCGAGGAAGGTGCCGGTCCTGCCCACGCCCGACTGGATCTCGTCGAGGACGAGCAGGGCCCCACGTTCGCGGGTGATCTCGCGCGCCCGCCGCAGGTAGGCGTCGCTGGCAAGGTGGATGCCGCTCTCGCCTTGGATCGGTTCGAGCAGCACGGCCGCCGTCTCGTCGCCGACGGCGGCATCGAGCTCCTCGACGTCGTCGAAGCGCACGAAGTCGACGTCGATGGAGAAGGGAGCGAACGGCTCGCGGTACGCAGGCTCCCACGTCAGTGGCAGCACCCCGAGGGTGCGCCCCGAGAACCCGCGCTTGGCCGCCACGAAGCGGCGGCGGCCGGTCGCCACGCGCGCCCACTTCAACGCCGCCTCGTTCGCCTCGGCGCCGGAGTTGGCGAGGAACACGCGCTCCAACGGTGGCTTCACGTAGCGGAACAAGGCGTCGACGAAGGCGGTACGAGTGTCGTTGCCGAGGTTCTGCGGGCACACGATCAGGCGTCGCGCCTGCTCCGCCACCGCGGACGCCAGCCGCTCGTTCCCATGCCCCACGCTGGCCACCGCGATGCCGGCCATGAAGTCGAGGTACGCCCGGCCGTCGGCGTCGAAGAGGGTGGCGCCTTCCCCGCGCACGAACACCACGTCGGGCGCCCACAACCCGGAGCGGTGGAGCGCGTCGCGCGCGAGGATCTCGGCGCCGTGCACGCCGCTGCGAGGTTCGGGGCTGGTGGTGGTCTCGCTCATGTCGCTTCCCTTCCCAACTCGGGTCGTCGTTCGCCTAGGGGACGCGGAAACCGGAGAATGTACCGAACGGTCCGTATATCTCCGCTGGACCGGTCCGTCCGGCCACATGCCGCACGCGTCGGCGCACTCGGGCTCACGCTACCACCGTGCCGACGCCGCGCAACGCGGCGCGCACCGGCGCTTCGCGGCGGGCGTCCCCGATGACCACCCTGCCGACGCCGCCACGAACGGCGTCGGCCGCCCCCATCAGCTTGCGCTTCATCCGCCCCTGCGCCAGGCGTAGGTGGGCGTCGACCTCCCCTACCGGCACGTGCGGCACCAACGAGGCCGGGTCGGGGAAGTCGCGCAGCAGACCGGGCACGTTCGACAGCAACACCAGCGCGTCCGCACGCAGCGCGACGGCGATGGCAGCGGCGGCACGGTCGCCGTCGACGTTGATGGCCTCGCCCTCGAAGCTGGCGGCAGGCGGCGTCACCACGGGCAGGTAGCCGGCGCCGTGCAGCACCTCCAGCAAGCCGACGTTCACGCGCTCCACCGTACCGGTGCGATCGCCTCGCAGCACGACGGTCTTGCCGTCCTCGACGCTGCGCACGGTGGCCTTGCGGCGACCCTCGAGCAGCCTGCCGTCGAGTCCCGACAGCCCGACGGCGTTCGCGCCGAGCATCTGCAGGCGCTCCACCACGTCCTTGTTCACCTTGCCGCAGTAGACCATCTCGAAGATCTCGAGGGTCCGCCGGTCGGTGTAGCGGCTGGTGATCCCCGTCGGACTGGTCACGAAGCGCGGTGGATGGCCGAGCGCTTCGGCCACACGGTTCGTTTCCGCGCTCCCGCCATGCACCACCACCAGCCGCGCGCCCTCGGAGGCCAACGCCGCCACGTCGGCGCAGACCGCGCCGAGGTCGATGCCGTCGGCCCCGCCGACCTTCACGACCAGCACCGGTGCGGCGCTCACGGGTGCAGCCCGGGGAACCCGAGGCCGAGCGTCTCGTCCCATCCCATCGCGACGTTCAGCGCTTGCACCGCGTGACCGGCGGTCCCTTTGACCAGGTTGTCGATGGCCGACAGCACCACCAGCCGCCCGCTGTCCGGGTCGAGCTCGAACCCCACGTCGCACCAGTTGCTGCCGTCGAGCACGCGCGGGTCGGGTACGCGGTGGATGCCCTTGCGCGCGGCCACCAGGCGCACGAACGGCTCGTCTTCGTACTGCTCGCGGTACGCGCCTTGGACGTCGCGCTCGCTGGTGCCGTCGGTAAGGAAGACGTGCGCGGTGACCAGGATGCCGCGGACCCGCTCGATCGCGGTGGCGGTGAGGTGCAGTCGGGCACCGGGCAGCTGCTCCTCGACCTCGGCGGTGTGCCGGTGGCGCGTCGCGGCGTAGGTGCGCACCACGCCGGCACGCTCCGGGTGGTGGCTCGCCAAGTTCGGCCGGTTCCCGGCAGCGCTGGAGCCGACCTTGGCCTCCGCGATGACGTCACCCTTCGCCACCAGACCGGCGCGGAACAGCGGCATCAGGCCGATCAGCGTGGCGGTGGCGATGCAGCCCGCGCCGGCGATACGATCGGCGCCGACCAACGTCTGGCGGCCGAGCTCCGGGTTGGCGTACGCGAACGACCCGAGCAGATCGCTGCGCGGGTGGTCGTGGCCGTAGTAGGCGCGGTAGCGTGCGGCGTCGCGCAAGCGGAAGTCGGACGAGAGGTCGATCAAGCGCGGTGCACGCGCCGCTAGGTCGTCGACCATGCCGGCCGCCATCCCGTGCGGCAAGGCGGCCACGACGAGGTCGGCATCGGCCAACTCGGCCAACGGCGTGAACCGCAGGCGGGTGACGTCGCGAAGGTTGGGATGCACCAACGCGACCGGAAGCCCGGCGTTGCGTTCGCTGGTGACCTGGACCACTTCGAGCCCAGGATGCCCGAGGGCGATGCGCAGGAACTCGCCACCGGCGTAGCCGGAGCCCCCCACCAACGCAACCCGCAGCCGCTCCATGTTCGCCGGACTACCCGCGTGCGCCGGCCGGTACGGGCGCAGCGGCGGCGGCAGCCGCCCGCCTATCGCGCGTCGGCGCCGCTAGTTCGGCGACCCTCAGCACGAACCCGGCCAGCCGGTCGGGGATGTCCACGCCGGTCGTGTCGATCGAGTTGCGGAACTCCATGGTGTGGTTGACCTCGACCACCTGCAGACCGCTCTCCGCCTCGACCAGGTCGACCGCCAGGGCGCCACCACCGACCGCGCGCGCGGCGGCCGCGGCGATGCTCGCCAACTCGGGCGTGACCTCGCAGTTCGTGGCCTTGCCGCCGCGTGCGGTGTTGGTGATCCAGTGCTCGCTGTGGCGGTAGATGGCGGCGATGACCTCGTCGCCGAGCGCGGGATGGCTCAAGACGAACGCGCGGATGTCGCGGCCGGGCTTGCGCACGTGCTCCTGAAGGTAGAGCAGCCGGTGTTGCGGGCCTCCGAGCGCCTCCTTGTGCTCCAGGACGGCCTCGAGCGCGTCCTGGTCGGACAGGCGGGCCACCATCCTGCCCCAGCTTCCCACCACGGGCTTCACCACGACGGGGTACCCGAACGCCTCGGCCAAGGCGAAGGCGCCGTTCTTGTCGAAGGCGAGGCCCGTCCTCGGGGTAGGCACGCCTGCCCGCACCAACGCGAGGCTGGTGGCGAGCTTGTCGCCGCATGCGTCGATGACCTCGGGCGCGTTGACCACGGCCGCCCCGGCCGCCTGGTACACCCTCGCCACGGCTGCTCCGCGGGTCTGGGCCATGCAGCGGATCAAGGCCACGTCGGGCCGGTCGAGCGGCCGCCCGAGATCGAACGTCGACGTCGGCGCGTACACCGACTCGACCGCGACGCCTCGCCGTTCGAACGCCTCGAACAGCAATCGCTCCTCGGGCCGCAGACGGTCGTAGACGACGGCGATCCGTGGGATCATTCGCCCCAGTCCTCGTCCTCCTCCGGCGCCAACTCGAAGCGCAGCGGCGCCAACTCGACGACTTCGAGCTCCGCCCCTTCGTCGGTGACGAGCAGTTCGCCGAGGCGCAGACCGTTCGGGTCGACGTCGATGCGGCCGTACGGGGTGTCGATCATCTGGATCATGGCAACGGGCTCCTTCGGATGGCGAGCTAGCACGCTTTCGTTTCGAATGCGTGGCGCGTCGAGTAGCTCGACTTCGCCACCGGGCTTCGGCGGCATGGCGGGCATCCTACGCTCCTCGGACGACCCCTGTCAACTCGGTGTTTCATGCGTCTGAAACGCGATTCCTGACGAATCCCAGGTGGCCGGCCGACGCCGCCTTCGCTCCGGCGTCGCGCGGCCGAGCAGGCGTGGCGAAGCAGTGCGATCGCGGCTGTCTGCTTTCGTTTCGTAAGCGGGGGTTCGAGCCGAGGTACCGCGCTCAGGAACCGACGGCCACCAGGCAGAGCGGCAGCTCGCTGCGGCCGTCGATCTGCAGCAGCCGTGCCAGTTCGTCGTCGTAGAAGTCGGCCACGAACTGAGCGGCCAGGCCCAGGGCACTGGCGCCCAGCACCAGGTCCTGCGCGGCCGCGCCGGCGTCTAGGAACAGGTAGCGGTACGCCCGCCCGCCCTCGGCGGTGCGGTGACGCCCCGGGATGCCGGTGAAGCACACCACCGCCGCTTGAGCCCCGACCTCGAGCGGGGCCAGCAGGGCATCCGCCAGGCGCTGGCTGGGATCACCCATCTCCAGATGCTCGAGGCTGTGATCGCGGGCGTTGTAGTGGTAGACGCCTGGGAACAGGTCCTGCACGTTGCGCGCCAACACGTACGCTTCGAGCGACGACACCCCGTGGGCGCTCAGGTGGATGCGCTCGCGGCCGAACGTGAAGCCCACCGCGCCCCACAACAGCTGCGAGAGCTGCGTCTGCTTGATGCGCCCGCCCTCGGCCACCCCGTTCCGGGCCGCGGACAACGCCGTCCACACGCCCGTTCCGCCTTTCAACTGCGGCGCGGGCAGGGCCGCGACCTCCTGGGGGTTGGCGTACACCTTGAAGGGCGGCGCCACACGCGTCCGTGCCGCGGGCAGCTGACCGCGACGGAACTTCGTCTGAGCGTGGAATTCCGCGCCGATGGAACGCTCTTTGCTCGGTGACACGGGTGCTCCCGGGTGGAGTCTAGCATCCGGCTCCGGCGCTCCCCGGGTACGCTTGTCCCATGCCGGCCGAGGAGCACGACTTCGCCGCGAGCCTACTGGCGCACTTCGACGCTCACCGTCGCGAGCTCCCCTGGCGCGAACCGGCCGCGGCATCCCGGCGCGACCCTTACGCGGTACTGGTGTCCGAGACGATGCTGCAGCAGACGCGCGTGCCGACGGCGACGCGGTACTTCGAACGGTGGATGGCTCGCTTCCCCGACGTCGGGGCGTTGGCGGCCGCTTCGCGCGACGACGTCCTGCGCGTCTGGGAGGGACTCGGCTACTACCGCCGCGCCCATGCGCTGCACCAGGCGGCACGGGTCCTGGTGGAGCGACACGAGGGACGCGTGCCCCGCGACCCGGAGGCGCTGCGTCAGCTGCCCGGCATCGGGCCGTACTCGGCTGCCGCCATCGCCGCCTTCGCCTACGACCGTCCCGTCGTCGCCATCGACGCCAACGTGCGGCGCGTGGCGTGCCGCCTTGCCGGACACCTCTCGGCGCCGAAGGACGCCGTCCTCGCTGCCGAGCTCGCCGCCCGCGCGCCGGCGCGCCGCCACGGCGACTACGCCGAGGCGCTGGTCGAACTGGGAGCGACGGTGTGCACCGCACGCGCCCCGGCCTGCGCTTCGTGCCCGGTGACCCCCTGGTGCGCGGCCAAGGACCGAGGCCCCGATCGGTTCCCGACGAGCGCGGCCAAGGCCCCGCCGCCGACGCGGCGCCGTTACGCTTGGGTCGTGCAGCATGGCGGCTCGGTCCTGCTCGAACGGCGCGCGCGCGGCATGCTCGCCGGGCTGTGGGGCTTCCCGCAGCGCGACGCGCCGCCCGTCGACGCCGCGATGGCGGCGGCCAACGGTGTGGTGCACCCCGTCCCCGAGGTGCGGCACGCCTACAGCCACTACCGCCTTTCGCTCACGCCGTGCGTCGCCGAGGCCGCTTGCGCCGACGTCGAGCACGGCGACGGGCACGGCGCCGAGCAACGCTTCGTGCCGTGGGTGGCGCTCCCCGAGCTCGCCATGTCGGTCGTCGATCGCAAGGTCGTCGCCGCCCTGGTGAGCTCCGGTCACGCTCCGGCGGCCGCCGCGAGGCGGACGGGAGGACCATGACGTTCCGCGTACGATTCGCCGAGACCGATCAGATGGGCATCGCGCATCACAGCGCGTACGTGATCTGGTGCGAGGCGGGGCGCGTCGAGTGGCTGCGCCGGCGCGGCCTCAGCTACCGCGAGATGGAGGACTCCGGGACCTCGCTGGCGGTGTCGCGCATCGAGCTCGCCTACCGCGCAGCCGCTCGCTTCGACGACCAGCTCGAGGTCGAGACGCGCCTGACCGAGGCGCGCAGCCGCCGGGTGGCGTTCCACTACCGCATCGTCCGGCCGCAGGACGGCGCGCTCGTCGCCACCGGCACCAGCGAGCACGTCCCCACCGACTCCGCCGGACGCGCCGTGCGGCTTCCCGAACGCTGGCTCGCGCCGCTGACGGAGATCCTCGCGCGCGACCCGTGAGGCGCGCCCAGCCGGCCGGCCGCGCGGCTATACTTGCGCAACGTCGGCGCCGTAGCGCGGCGCGTGCGGTCCTCTGCCCCAACGAGCCGTAGGGTCCGTCACCGCCGGCGAGCGCGACCGCTCCCCACGCGTACGGCGCCGAACCGACCCGAGGTGATGCATGTCCCGTCTCGAAACCGTGTCCGACCCGGCCGTTCGTAGCGGCAAGATCGTCGCCACCGCCCTCACCTTCGACGACGTCCTGCTGGTACCCGCGCACAGCAGCGTGCTGCCGCGCGAGGTCGACCTCTCCTCGCGCTTCACCCGCAACGTCACCGTGAACCTGCCGCTGGTGTCGGCCGCCATGGACACCGTGACGGAAACGCAGATGGCGATCGCGATGGCGCGGCAGGGCGGCATCGGGGTGGTCCACAAGCGCATGCCGATCCACCAGCAAGCCGAGATGGTGCGCAAGGTGAAACGCTCCGAGTCGGGCATGATCGTCGACCCGATCACCCTCACGGCGGGTGCCACCATCGGCGACGCCGAGCACCTGATGGGCGAGTACCGCATCAGCGGCGTGCCGATCGTCGACGAGGCGGGCAAGCTCGTCGGCATCCTCACCAACCGCGACCTCCGCTTCGAGACCGACATGAGCCGACCGGTATCCGACCTGATGACCTCCGAGCACCTCGTCACCGTCCCGGTCGGCACCACCCTCGAGCACGCACGCGACATCCTTCGCCGCCACAAGGTCGAGAAGCTGCTGGTGGTCGACGACCAGAACTACCTGCGCGGGCTCATCACCATCAAGGACATCACCAAGCGCGTGGCGTACCCCAACTCCGCCAAGGACGACCTCGGGCGCCTACGAGTGGCGGCGGCCGTCGGGGTCAGCGCCGATCTCGAGGCTCGCGCGGCGGCGCTGGTCGAGGCGGGCGTCGACGCGTTGGTGCTCGACAGCGCGCACGGTCACAGCCAGGGCATCCTCGACGCGCTGGTGTACCTCAAGGAGGCGTTCGACGTCGACGTGGTGGCCGGCAACATCGCTACCGCCGCGGCGGCGACCGCCCTCATCGAACGCGGGGCGGACGCCGTGAAGGTCGGGGTCGGTCCCGGCAGCATCTGCACCACGCGCGTCGTCACCGGCGTCGGCATGCCGCAACTGAGCGCCATCATGGCGGTCGCCGAGGTGACGCACGCCGCCGGGGTGGCGTTGATCGCCGACGGCGGCGTGAAGTACTCCGGCGACGTCGCCAAGGCGATCGCGGCCGGCGCCGACGTCGTGATGATGGGGTCCATGCTGGCCGGTACCAGCGAAGCTCCTGGCGAGGACATCCTGCGCGACGGGCGCCGCTACAAGGCGTACCGCGGCATGGGGAGCCTGGGCGCGATGTCGGGCGGCAGCGCCGACCGGTACTTCCAGGAAGGCAACCAGGCCAACCAGCAGAAGCTCGTTCCCGAAGGCATCGAAGGCATGGTGGCGTACAAGGGCCCGGTGGGCGACGTGCTCTACCAGGTGGCGGGCGGGCTGCGCTCGGCCATGGGGTACTGCGGCACCTCCGACGTGCGCGCCCTGCAACGCGACGGCCAGTTCGTGACCGTCACCCAGGCCAGCCTGGTGGAGTCGCACCCGCACGACGTCACCATCACCAAGGACGCACCCAACTACTCGGTGTCCGGGCGCGGCTGAAGCGCCCTGCGCCCGGCCCCGCACGGCTCCCGCTCCCGTCGGCGGACGCCCGGAGCGCACCCGCGGACGCCGGAACGCGGACAGCTCAGAGGCGCAGTTCCTGCTCGCCTTCTGGCTCCATCGCGAGGAAGCGGTCGATCAGCGGCGTCAGGCCGAACTTCAGGGCGTGGCTGAAGGGGCTGAGCACCCGCTCGGCCGGTTGCCCGAGCGGGATGAGGTGCGCGGCCAGGCGCTCGACCTGGCGTTTGAGGATGTCGTCGTCGCGGCGCAAGGCGCCGGCGGTCTTGTCGCGGAGGCGCTCGAGCGTCATGTCGAGGTGGCGCCGGGCGTTGCGTACCGTGCCTTCGAGCGTCACGTCGATGCCGCGGACTTCCTTCAGCAACTCGCGGTAACTCTGCTCGAGCGTGGTGGTGACCTGGCGGAAGCGCGCCGCGTGCCCGTGCCGCTCCAGCAGACGCCGTTCCAGCACCGCGTCGGGGGCGGCTCGGAACGCCGCCGCGCTCACCTCCAGCCCGTCCAGCAGCCGCGCTGCCACCGGTTCCAGCACCGTGGCTTGGGCCCGCGGCCAGGCCAGCGGCATGGCCACCTGGTGGAAGCGGTACACCTCGCGCAGTTGCGCGACGTAGCGAAGCTCCCCCGGCCCGAGGACGAACACCGCGGTGGGGAGGAGCGCGTCCTGCACCACCGGACGCAGGCCGGCAGCCGGTGTGATGGCGGTCGGGTCGTCGTCGAGCCTGGCCAGGACCTCGGCCGCGCTCAAGGCGCGCCCCTCCAGCCGGAACGACGCCCCTTCGTGGCGCAACAGCACGCGCCGCGGGAGCTCGGCGCCGTCCACTTCGAGGAACAGGTTGGTGGCGTGCGCGCCGCGACCCAGCTGCGGCTCGTATCCCATCCGCTTCAGTCGGCGTCCGGCCTCGTTGACTGCCTCCGAGGTCGTCTCCGGCTCGGCGATCTCGCGCGCCAGCACGTCGCGGAAGAGGGCGGCCACGTCCGGTTGAAGCGGGTCCACCAGGACCAGCCCAGCCTCCCCCATCAACCGCGTGAGGATGCCGGCGAACCAATCGACGTACGTAGTGGCGTCGTCGGCAGCGGCCTCGATCACGCCGAGCGTCTCCTCGGCGAAGCGCGGCCTGGGCGTCTGGCGCTCGACGGCGTGCCGGACCTCGTCGAGCATGGCGCGAGCGAGTGGCACCCTGCCGGCGGCGACACCGTCGGGAAGCGACACGGACAGACGCCGCAACGTCTCCGAACCGTCGAGCAGGTAGGTGTGGTCGATCTCGGCGGCATCGTGATCCTGGCTCGCGAGCCAGAACACCGGCACCACCGGTCGATCCGGCGCATCGAGCTGCTGCGCCAGCCGCACCGCGGTGGCAGCCTTGGAGAGCGTGTAGGTCGGTCCTAGCAGGAGGCCGGTCTGTTGGCCCGTCACCACCGCGCGCGCTTGCGGGTGCGCCAGCCGCGCGACATTCCGCAGCACCGCATCAGGCGCCCCGGTACGTTCGGCGTAGCGCCGGAGGGCGGCGCACAGACGGGCGCGGTCGACGGTGCGGGGCCGTGCAAGCGCGCCGGCGACGTCGCCGGGCTGGAGCTCGAAGAACTCGTCGAGCAGTCCTTCGAGGTACGCCGTTCGGAAGTCGGGATGCGAAGGCGAAGGCGTCGGAGGCACACGGCAGCTTACCTACACGGGCGCCGGACGGTGTGGCGCTGCACGACGCGAGCCGGACGTGGAGCCGCGCGGGACGCGTGATAGACTTCCGCTCGTGCCGCGACGCGGCCGGCGCATGCGCCGCCGCGCTCCCCCGAACCGCCCTCCTACCGAGCCATCATGTGGATCCACACCGACCCCGTCCCCACCGGCCCCTACCGTGACGTCGTGGTGCTCATCGACGTGCTGCGCACCTGCACCGTCGCGCCGATGCTGTTCGACCGCGGCGTCGCCGGCCTCGCATTGACGCCGTCGTTGCGCCGAGCGCGTGCGGCAGGAGCCGACGGGGCGCTGCTCATCGGCGAGCGCCAAGGCATCCCACCGGAGGGCTTCCATCACGGCAACTCGCCCGTCCTGCTGCTGACGGCAGACGTCGCCGGGCGTTCGGTGGTGATGGTGTCCGAGAACGCCCCGCGTTGGCTCGAGCAGGTGGCGCAAGCGCGGCACGTGTTGCTGGCGTCCCTGGTGAACGCCGAGGCGGTGGCGAAGCGGGCGGCCTCGCTCGCTACCGAGCGCATCGACCTCGTCGGCAGCGGGTTCCAGGGCGAGCCCGATCTCGACGACACGCTGGCCGCCGGGCTGCTAGCGGGGCTGCTGATGACGCACCTGCCGTCGGCGCGCCCCAGCGGCGCGACGCGGCTGGCCACCAACCTGCTGCGCGCGTTGCCGGACCCGCTCGATGGTCTGTGGAACTCCACCGCCGGCCTCTACCTGCGCACCATCGGGTTGGAGCACGACCTGGCGGTGGCGGCACAGGTGTCCGTCTCCGACGCGGTGCCGGAACTCGTGGGCGTCGAGCGGGGGGAGCCTGCCCCGCTCTACCGCTTCGCGGTCGACGGAGACCGGGGCGTTCGAACGTCCGCATGAGCGAGGGTCGCGCGCATCCCCGCAAGCACGTGCTGGGCTTCCCCGTCGACGGCGTCTCGTTGTCCGAGGCGGCGGCCTGGATCGTGCAGCAGGCGCACGCCGCCGACGTGGCGGCAGCACCGCAGCGCGAGGCAGGCAAGCTGGTGGTCACGCTGAACCCGGAGATCGTGGTGCGAGCAGCCTCCGACCCGGCGTTGGCGGCGGCTCTAGAGCGCGCCGACCTGAGCGTCGCCGACGGCGTCGGCGTGGCCTGGGCCGCACGCAGGGCAGGCCTCGACCTGCCCGGCCGCGTACCCGGCGTGGACCTCGTGAGCGAAGCGATGCGCCTCGGCGGGGAGGGCCTGCGCGTGTACTTCCTCGGCGGCAAGCCGGGCGTGGCGGAGGCGGCCGCGCGCGCCTGCCAGGCGCGGTTCGGCGTCACCGTGGCCGGCACGCAGCACGGGTACTTCCGACGGCCGCAGGAGACGGCCGCGGTGGTGGCGGCGGTGCGCCGTGCCCGACCGAACCTGCTGCTCGCCGGCCTGGGCGAGGGCCAGGAGACGTTCCTGGCCGAGCAGGCGCCCGACCTCGGCGCAGCGGTGATGGTCGGCGTCGGTGGGACGCTGGACGTGCTCGCCGGCACGGTGCGGCGGATGCCCGCATGGACCTCGCGCTTGGGCGTCGAGTGGCTCTTCCGGGTGGCGTCGGACCGCAGACGCTGGCGTCGCGCGCCGCGGCTGGCGCGGTTCGTCGCGATGGTCCTGCGCGACGGGGCGCGTGGACGGGGCGCGGGGCCGAGGGTCGGCGGCTAAGCCAACACCTCGTACCCGAGCGCCTCCTTCTCCGCTTCGTCCCCGGGATGCCCCGCCGGGTAGAGCCCGTCGAAGCACGCCAGGCAGGCGCGTGGGAGCCCGAGCGCACGCGCCAGGCCGTCTTGGCTGAGGAAGTGGAGCGAGTCGGCGCCGATGCGCTGCCGGATCTCGTCGACGCTCATGGTGGCGGCCGCCAGTTCCTGGCGCGCTGCCGTGTCGATGCCGTAGTAGCACGGGAAGCGGATCGGTGGGCTCGACACGCGGAAGTGGACCTCGAGGGCGCCGGCGTCGCGCAGCAGCTGCACGATGCGGCCCGAGGTGGTACCGCGCACGATCGAGTCGTCCACCAGCACCACGCGCTTGCCGCGCACGGCCGGGGTGGGGGCGAGCTTGAGCTTCACCTTCAGGTCACGTAGGCGCTGGGTCGGGTTGATGAAGGTGCGCCCGGCGTACGGGGACTTGTACAGCCCGATGTCGAACGGGATGCCGCTGGCGCGTGCGTATCCGATGGCCGCCGGAAGGCCGGAGTCGGGCACGCCGACGACCACGTCGGCGTCCACCGGCGATTCCGACGCCAGCGCCTCCCCCATGCGCAGGCGTGCGTCGTGCACCTCGACGCCGTCGAGCCGCGAATCGTCGCGCGCGAAGTAGATCCACTCGAACGCGCACGGGGTCGGCGTCGGCTCGAGCACCTGTACGCTGCGCAATCCGTCCTCGCTCGCCATCACCAGCTCGCCAGGGGCGACGTCCCGCACGAGCTCGGCCCCGATGACGTGCAGCGCCGACGGCTCGGACGCGAACACCCAGCCGTCCTCGAAGCGCCCGATGACGAGCGGGCGCACGCCGTTGCGATCGCGCAGGCCGATCAGCCGATGGCGGTCCATCAGCACCACCGCGAAGCCCCCCTCGAGCTCGCGCATCGCGCGGGCGGTGGCCTCCACCAGGTCGAGGTGGGCGTAGCGCGCGATGAGGTTGATCATCACCTCGCTGTCGTTGGTGGTCTGGAACACCGCCCCTTCCGCCAGCATCTGGTCGCGGATGGCGCGGGCGTTGGTGAAGTTGCCGTTGTGCGACAGCGCCAACAGCCCTTTGTTCGAGCGCACGGTGAGCGGCTGGGCGTTGAACCGCAGGCTTGACCCGGTGGTCGAGTAGCGGGTGTGGGCGATACCGACGTGGGCCCCCTCAAAGCGCAAGCGGTCCAAGCGGTCCGGAGTGAAGACCTCGCTGACGATGCCCATGTCCTTCTCGATGCGGATCTGCTCGGGCGACGCCACGCAGATGCCGCACGACTCCTGGCCACGATGCTGCAACGCGAAGATGCCGAGGTGCGCCAATCCCGCCACGTCGCTCTCGCGCGGCGTCCAGATGCCGAACACGCCGCACTCCTCGTGCGGCTTGTCGTCCTCGAACGCCGACTCCAGACGGTCGATGGCTTCGTCGTCGTCGGGGTGCCCTGCGTTGCGCCGACCGCCGTTCATGGCCATCAGCGTAGCGCCTCGCGGTAGGTCCGCTCGTGCGCCGCCCGCAGCTCGTCGATGCCGAGGTCCACCAGCGCGCCGGGGGCGTGGACCCGCGCCCGCGCGCCGCCGGTGCCGCCGAGCAGGGTGCAGGGCACGCCCGCCGCGCGGCATCGCGCCTCGACCTCGGCCACGTCGCCTGGCGCCACCGCCACCACGATGCGCGCAGCGGCCTCCCCGAACAGGAGCGCATCAAGGCGCTCCACGCCGTCCGTTCGGTCCTCGGCGTACGCCAGGCGGACGTCGAAGCCGTACCGCCCCGCGAGCGCCATCTCGGCCAGCGCCACCGCCAGGCCACCCTGGCTGACGTCGTGCGCCGTGCGGCAGAGCCCGTCGGTCACCAACCCGCGCACGATCGCCTGCACCTTCTCCTCGAGCACCAGGTCGAGCGGCGGTGGGGCGCCGGCCTCGATGTCGTGCACGCGGTAGAGGTACTCGCTCGCGCCCAGACCCGCGCGTTCGGAACCGATCATCACCAGCGTCTCGCCCTCGCGCTCGATGCCCATGGTCGCGTGCAGCGCGACGTCGGGCAGCACGCCGACCATGCCTACGGTGGGGGTGGGGTGGATGGCGCGCTGGCCGGTCCCGGAGCGGTACTGGTTGTAGAGGCTGACGTTCCCGCCGGTCACCGGCGTTCGCAACGCCAAGCACGCCTCGCGCAGTCCCTCCACCGCACGTTGCATCTGGTAGTAGACGGCGGGGTCGGTGGGGTTGCCGAAGTTGAGGTTGTCCGTCACGCCGAGCGGTGTGGCGCCGACGCAGCTCAGGTTGCGCGCCGCCTCCGCCACCGCGTGCGCGGCGCCGAGGCGCGGCTCGAGGTAGACGTAGCGGGCGTTGCAGTCGACGGTGGCGGCCACGCCCAAGGAGGTGCCCTTGACCCGCATCACGGCGGCGTCGGCCGCCCCCGGCACCACCACGGTGTTGGTCATGACCTGGTGATCGAACTGCTGGAAGACGGGGCGTTTGGAGGCGATGGTGGGGCTCGCCAGCAGGCGGAGCAGTACGTCCCCGAGGTCGGCCGGCACGGCGACGTCGTTCAGACTCCGCGTGCGCGCCGCGCGCACCTCGCCGGCCTCGATGCCGTCGCGCACGTAGGTGGGCGGCTCGTTCAGGGGTCGCACCGGCAGGTCGGCCACCAGCGTGCCTTCGTCGTAGATGCGGAAGCGACCGTGGTCGGCGACGGTGCCGACGTCCACCACGTCGAGTTCCCAGTGGCGCAACAGCGCCACCAGCTCGTCTTCCCTGCCCGGCTTGGCGGTGAGCACCATGCGCTCCTGGGACTCGGACAGCATCACCTCGAGCGGGGTCATGCCCTCCTCGCGCCGGGGCACGCGATCGACGTGGAAGTCGACGCCGAGTCCGGCGCGATGCGCCATCTCGCCCACGCTGCTGGTGAGGCCGGCGGCGCCCATGTCTTGTACGCCCGCCACCAGGCCCTGGCGGCTGGCGTCGAGACTCGCTTCGAGGAGCAGTTTGCCGAGGAACGGGTCCCCGACCTGGACGGCCGGTCGGTCCGCGCCGGATGCCTCCGACAAGTCGGCCGAGGCGAACACGGCGCCTCCCAGGCCGTCGCGTCCGGTCTTGGAACCGACGTAGTAGAGCCGGTTGCCGACCGCACCGACGGTGCCCTTCTGGAGGTCTTCGTGCCGCAGCAGGCCCAACGCCATGACGTTCACCAGCGGGTTCTCGGCGTAGCAGGGGTTGGTCTCGATCTCGCCCCCCACGGTCGGCACGCCGATGGCGTTGCCGTAGAGCGCGATGCCATGCACCACGCCGGCCAGCAGGTAGCGGTTGCGTTCGCTGTCGAGTTCGCCGAAGCGCAAGGCGTCGAGCACCGCGAACGGCCGCGCACCCATGGCGAAGATGTCCCGCAGGATGCCGCCGACGCCGGTGGCGGCGCCCTGAACCGGCTCGACGGCGCTCGGGTGGTTGTGGCTCTCCATCTTGAACGCCACCCCCCAACCCTCGCCGATGTCCACCACGCCGGCGTTCTCCCCTGGCCCCTGCAGCACGTGATCGCCTTCGGTCGGGAGGCGGCGCAGCAGGGGCTTGGAGTTCTTGTAGCCGCAGTGCTCGCTCCACAGCGCACCGAACATCGCCGCTTCGAGCGCGTTCGGTTCGCGACCGAGGTGCAGGGCCACCTGGTCGAACTCCGCTTCGCTGAGGCCGAAGGTCGCTGCCCTGGGCTGTAGGCTGGCGCTCATGCTCTCCTCCTGGCGCACGGCATCAGGCGCCGGTTCCGGCGAGGCTGGCGAGCAACGAGCCGAGGATCACGCGGCCGTCCGCCGAGCCGAGCAGCGGCTCGACCGCGCGCTCCGGGTGCGGCATCATGCCCAGCACGTTGCCGCGCTCGTTGACGATGCCGGCGATGGCGTTGCGGCTGCCGTTGACGTTGGCGGCGGGGCTGAGGTCGCCCCGCGCGTCGACGTAACGCAGCACCACCCGGCCCTCGTCCTCCAGCCGCTCCAAGGTGGCATCGTCGGCGTAGTACGCCCCTTCGTTGTGGGCGATGGGGAGGCGCAGGACCTGGCCCACCGTGGCACCGTGGGTGAACGGCAGGTCGGTGCGTTCGACGCGCAGGTGCACGTCGCGACACTGGAAGTGCAGGCTGGGGTTGCGCGCCAGTTGCCCGGGCAGCAGCCCAGCCTCGGTGAGGATCTGGAACCCGTTGCAGATGCCCAGCACGGGCCCGCCGACGTCGGCGAAGGAGCGCACCGCGTCCATCACCGGGCTCTGCGCGGCGAGCGCGCCGCTGCGCAGGTAGTCGCCGAAGCTGAACCCGCCGGGGATGACGACCGCGTCGACGCCCGCACCATCGGGGCCGCGGAGGTCGTGCTCGGTGTGCCATACCAAGCTGACGTTGGCGCCGAGCACGTCGGCCAGGGCGTGGCGCGCATCGTCGTCGCAGTTGCTGCCAGGGAAGGTGATGACCGCGATGTTCATGAGGGTGGTCGGCCGACCGTCGTCCGCGCTCCGCGTGACCCCGCGGACCGGCCCGACCCCCGCCGACGGGCGTACGCTACCACGGCACTCGCGTGGTTGCCGAAGGCCGTATCGCGCTGCTATCATCGGCAATCGTCGAATCGCGACCACGACCGGTCGCGAGCGGCCGAGATGGCGGAACGGTAGACGCAGTCGACTCAAAATCGACCGGGGCGACCCGTGCGGGTTCGAATCCCGCTCTCGGCACCAACCTTTCCCGCGCCGACGACCCCGCCCAGCGGGCCGTCGTGGAGGACAGCATGTTCTGGATCGTGTTCGTCATCTTCGTCATCGTCTCGCTGCTGCTGACCGCCGTCGTCCTGATGCAGGAGCCGAAGCAGTCCGGCCTCGGCGAGGGCCTCGGTGGGGGCGGCGGCATGGACTTCAGCAGCCCCGGTGGCACCGCCGGCGGCCTGCACCGCATGACCATCTACCTCGGCATCGTGTGGGGCGCGCTCGCGCTCCTGATGCAGTTGGTCCCGCGCTGAACGACTGCTCTTCGCGTGTCCGCTGCGGCCGCGCCCCCACGGTCTCGACGCCGTGCGGGACGCGGCCGCAGCGTTCGCTCAAGCTGCGTTCACGCTTCTGGCGCCCCTCTCACCGCTACGTCGGCGACCATCGCGGTACGCCGGCGGCCCGCAGCCGTGGCGCGCGCCGACACGACCCGGCACCGAACGCGTCGGCAACGCCACGAACGCGCGTTGACGGTGGGAAAGGGGGGTGGTACCTTGACCTCAAGTGGGCTACCAGTGCGCATCCCACCCGGCACCACGACGGCCGGGCCCGTCGTCACCGAACGCCTTGCGGGTGTTTCGTGACGCGGGTTACCGTAGGTCGTCGCACCTTGACGGCACGGAGGGCGGGGTTGGAGGATCTCGACGCTTCGTGCAGCGCGATTTCACCTCTGGAGGAAGCATGAAGAGATTACTCATCGGCCTGAGCTTGCTCGCGGTGTCGGCGTTCGCCTTCGCCGAACCGTTCGTGTGGCCCAACGCCTGGACCAACGCCACCCCTGACGAAGCCGTCATGGGCGGCACGTTCCGCATCGCCCTCATCGGTGACCCGCGCACCTTCAACCCCATCACCTCGGCCGAGTCCCAGGCGCTGAGCGACTTCCTCTTCAACAACGCGCCCTCGCTTCTGTACCGCGGCCCCGACTCCGACGAGTGGGTGCCGTACACGGCGCAGTCCTACACGGTGAACGAAGACGGCACCGTGGTCGACGTCGTGCTGCGCGACGGCGTGCTGTGGTCCGACGGCTCGCCCGTGACGGCGCAGGACTACTACATCCGCTACGTCCTCGAGACCGACCCCGACGTCGGCTCCAACGGCTACGACAGCTGGTTCATGGGCGACGACCAGATCCAGCTCGAGATGACCGGCGACATGAGCCTGCGCTTCACCTTCCCGCGCCCCGACCGCCTCGCCTTCCCGGTGGCGGCGATGATCCCCGTGCCGGACAAGGTCTTCGGTGAGGCGTACCGCTCCGGCGGCGCCGCAGCCGTGCAGGCCCTGTGGGGCACCGACGTCGACGTGAGCCAGACCATCTGGGTCAACGCCTTCGTGCCGGTCAGCTTCCAGCCCGGCGAGCGCGTCATCCTCCAGAAGAACCCCTACTTCGGCGAGTGGAACGTCGACGAGGCCGGCAACGCGCTGCCCTACCTCGACGAGTACTCCATGACCATCGCCGGCGACCTCGACTCCGCGCTGAACCTCTACCTCGCGGGCGAAGTCGACCAGTTCAACCCGCGCAACCTCGACGACATCGGCACCATCAACGTCGCGGTCCAGAACGGCGACATCGACGCCATCGTGATGGAGTCGGTGAGCCCGGTGGCCTCCAGCCAGTTCATCGTGTGGAACTGGAACCTGGCCTCCAACCCGGCGAAGGAAGCGCTGTTCCGCAACGTCAACTTCCGCCGCGCCATGGCCCACCTGATGGACAAGGACTCGATCATCGAGTTGGTCTACTCCGGCGCCGGCCTGCCGATGTACTCGAACGTCTACCCGATCAACGACTTCTGGGTGAACCACGACCTGGCCGACCGCTACCCGTACGACCCGGAGCGCGCCGCTCAGCTGCTGGCCGAGATCGGCTTCGACCGTCGCAACGCCGCCGGCATCCTGACCAACGCCGACGGCCAGACGCTGTCGTTCACGCTGGCCACCAACGCCGGCAACACCGCGCGTGAGCAGATCACGCAGATCTTCGCCGACGCCGCGCGCGAGATCGGCGTCGACGTCCAGGTACAGGCCATCGACTTCAACTTGCTCGTCGAGCAGCTGCTGTCCGAAGGCGAAGACCGTCCGTTCGACGCCATCCTGATCGGCCTCACCGGCGGATCGCGCGACTGGCCGTTCGGCGTCAACGTCATCCCGTGCGGTACCAACCTGCACATGTACAACACCAGCGGCTCGTGCATCTCCCCGCTCGAGACGCTGATGGGCCAGCTGTTCAGCGAGGGCCGCGAGACCCTGGACACCGAGGCCGCGCGCGAGATCGGGTACGAGATCCAGGCCGTCGAAGCCGAACTCGCCCCGATCCTCTACGCCGTCAGCCCGATGGCCCACTACTCCTGGGTGAGCAGCCTGCAGGGCTACCACCAGGAAGGCCAGATCAACCCGCTCCTCGGCGCCTACGAGCTGCCGCTCCTCTTCAAGGCGCAGTAAGCTCACTCGGCAAGGAAGGCTGGGCAGCCCAAGCTGCCCAGCCTTTCTCCCGCCACTCCCCTCTCGACGACGGACCCCTATCTAGCCATGAACGCTATCTTCCCCTCGATCCCCGTTGCCTCGTCGCGTGACCGCGTGGAGGCAGCGCGGTGATCATCTACATCATCCGGCGCTTCTTCCAGCTCATCCCCACGTTCATCGGCGCCACCATGCTGGCGTTCCTCATCAGCCAGCTCGTGCCGGGCGACTTCCTCAACGCCAAGATGCTCGAGCCCAACGTGCGCCCCGAGACCATCGAGCGCATGCGCTCGCAGTTCGGGCTCGACAAGCCGGTGCACATCCAGTACGTCAACTGGATGAAGAACATCGCCCAAGGCAACCTCGGGCAGTCGTTCGTCTCCAACCAACCGGTGCTGGAGCGCATCGCACGGCCGATGCGCAACTCGATGTACCTGGCGCTGTTGTCGATCGTGATGTTGTGGCTGGTGAGCGTACCCGCCGGCGTCTACTCGGCGGTGCGGCAGTACTCGCTAGGTGACCAGTTGGTCAGCGTCTTCGCCTACTTCGGCCTCGCCATCCCGAACTTCTTCTTCGCGCAGGTGCTGATCCTGGCCCTGTTCCTGATCCGTGGCTTCACGCGCGACAACCTCGGCTTCAACGAGCTCTTGCTGCCGGTCGCCGGCATGACCAGCAACGATCACCTAGACCTCTCGCGCGCACGGCAGCTGCTCGACATCCTCTGGCACATGGTCATCCCGTCGTTCGTGGTGGCTACCGCCGGGATGGCGGGGTTCACGCGCGTACTGCGCGGCCAGATGATCGAGTACCTCGGCTCCGACTTCATCCGCACCGCGCGGGCCAAGGGTCTGGCGCAGAACCGCGTCACCTACAAGCACGCCCTTCGGCCCGCCATCATCCCGTTCGTCGCTGGCATCGGCGGCCTGCTGCCGTCGTTGGTCGGCGGCGCCGGCCTGGTCGAGGTGGTCATGTCGTGGCCTGGCATCACGCCGACGTTCCTGAGCGCCCTCAACTCGCAGGACATCTACATCGTGCTCGGGCTGTTGGTGATCACCACCATCTTGTTGATGGTCGGCAACCTGCTCTCGGACCTCCTCCTCGCGGCGGTCGACCCGCGGATCCGGTACGGCTGAGGACATGAGCGACTTGCAGCCCAAGAACCACGACGTCGACGAGAAGGCGCTCGAGGCCTCCGAAGGAGTCGCCAGCGGGCACCAGACGTCCGCCGGGGACGTCATCGCCTCCACCGTCGGTGGTCCAGGACGGCGGGCCGCGCACTCCGCCGGCGCCCCCACCCAGCGCATCAGCAAGAGCCAGGGCCAGATCGTCTGGGAGCAGTTCCGCAAGCACAAGGCCGCCATGATCGGCGGCGCCGTGCTCATCCTGATGTACCTGACGGCGATGTTCGCCGGCTTCTTGGCGCCGTACGGCATCAACGAGTACCGCCGTACGCCGGTGGCGGCCTTCCGCCCGCCCACCACGGTCCACTGGACCGACCCCGAGACCGGCAGGCTCACGCGGCCGTTCGTGTACGACGTCAAGCAGGAACGCGACCCGGTCACGCGCCAGCGCGTCTACGTCGAGGACACCGCCGTCCGCTACCCCATCAAGTTCTTCGTCCATCGGCCCGAACAGCCGTACAAGGTCCTCGGGCTGTTCGAGTCGGACCTGCGCCTGTTCGGCGTCGACGAGCCCGCGCGCGTCTTCTTGTGGGGGACCAACAACCTCGGCAAGGACCTCTTCTCCCGCGTCCTCTACGGCGGTCAGGTGAGCCTCACCATCGGCATCCTGGCCGTGTGGGTGGCGCTCGTGCTTGGTCTGTTGATGGGAGGCCTTGCCGGCTTCTACGGCGGCGTGGTGGACGACGTCATCATGCGCTTGGTGGAGATCTTCGCCGCCATCCCTGGGCTCTTCCTGCTGATCGTCCTGGCGTCGCTGCTGCGCGACCCACGCAACCCCGTGGCGCAGGCCATCGGCTTGCAGATGACGTCGGCCGAGACGTTCCTGTTGACGGTGGTGGTGCTGGGGTTCGTCGGCTGGGGAGGCCTGGCGCGCATCATCCGTGGCTTGATCCTCTCGGCGCGCGAGATGGACTACGCCGCCGCCGCCAAGGCGCTCGGCGCCAGCGAGGCGCGCATCCTCGCGCGGCACCTGTTGCCGTCGACGGCGAGCTACGTGATCGTCGACCTGACGCTGTCGATCCCCGGGTTCATCCTGGCGGAGACGGGCCTGTCGTTCCTGGGCTTGGGCCCGAGCGAACTCGACACGTCGAGTTGGGGCTTGCTGCTGCGTGACGCCACCGCGCGTGGGATCAGCATCCAGTTCGTGCCGTGGTTGCTGATACCCGGGATCCCCATCTTCCTCGCAGTGTTATGCTGGAACCTGCTAGGCGACGGTCTCCGTGACGCCTTCGACCCCAAGAAGCGACGCTGACGGGGTTCGAAGCGCGGCCGAGCGTATTTCCCGAACCCGCTGGTATCTCGCTGGGCGCGTTGCGCTGTCATCGACACGCTGCACGCCCCGTATGCCGGTTCGCACCGCTCCGCGGCGCGAGTTGGGGGAATCCCTCGTGAGGAGTGTACGCGCTGATGCCCAACAACGATCGGCTCCTTGAGGTCAACGGCCTCAAGACCTACTTCGACACCGACGAAGGAACCGTCAAGGCCGTCGACGGGGTGTCGTTCCACCTCGACAAAGGCGAGACGCTAGCCGTCGTCGGCGAGTCGGGCTCGGGCAAATCGGTCATGAGCCTGTCCGTGATGCGGCTCATCCCGACCCCACCTGGCCGGATCGCCGAAGGCCAGATCCTGTTCGAAGGGCAGGACCTGGTCAAGAAGAGCGAGCGGGAGATGCGCCGCATCCGCGGCAACGACATCTCCATGATCTTCCAAGAGCCGATGACCAGCCTGAACCCGGTCTACACCGTCGGCGACCAGATCGCCGAGGCGATCGTGCTGCACCAGGGCAAGAGCTACCGGGAGGCGATGAAGCTCGCCGCCGACATGCTCGACCTCGTCGGCATCCCCGAGCCGGGCAAGCGCGTCAAGAACTACCCGCACCAGATGTCGGGCGGGATGCGCCAACGCGTGATGATCGCCATGGCGCTGTCCTGCGGCCCGAAGCTGCTGATCGCGGACGAACCCACCACCGCACTCGACGTGACCATCCAGGCGCAGATCCTCGACCTGATGCGCAAGCTGCAGAACGAGATCGGCATGTCGATCCTGTTCATCACCCACGACCTCGGTGTGGTGGCCGAGATGGCCGACCGCGCGGTGGTGATGTACGCCGGGCGCGCCGTCGAGGAAGCCCACGTGAACGACATCTACGCCAACCCCAAGATGCCGTACACCCTCGGCCTGCTCAACTCGATCCCGCGCGTCGATCGCGCGGCCGAGCACCAGGACCGCCTGCAAGCGATCCCCGGCAACGTGCCCAACCCGCTGCATCTGCCGGAGGGGTGCGCCTTCCATCCGCGCTGCCGCTTCGTGCAGGACCAGTGCAAGGTCGCCAACCCCACGCTCGATGACGCCGGCGGCGGCCACATGGTCCGCTGCATCCGGTGGAAGGAACTCGACCTGAAGTCGGAGATCCAGGCATGACCAGCGCAGCCAAGAAGACGGTCGGCGGCGGGGCGGCGAAGAGCGGCAACCTGCTCGAGGTCCGCAACCTGCGCAAGTACTTCCCCATCCGCGGCGGTGTGTTCTCGCGCGTGGTGGCGAACGTCAAAGCCGTCGAGGACGTCAGCTTCAACGTCAAGCGCGGCGAGGTCGTGGGCCTGGTGGGCGAGTCCGGCTCGGGCAAGACCACCGTCGGCCGCAGCATCCTGCGGCTCATCGAGCCGACGGCGGGCGAGGTGCTGTTCGACGGTGTCGACGTGGCCAAGCTGCCCAAGTCCACCATGCGCGAGTACCGCAAGAAGATGCAGATCATCTTCCAGGACCCGTTCGCCAGCCTCAACCCGCGCATGTCCGTCGGGGACATCATCGGCGAGGCGATGACGATCCACAACCTGGCGCGCGGCAAGGAGCGCGAGCAGCGCGTGGCCGAGTTGCTCGAGCGCGTGGGCCTCTCCCCCAACCACATGCGGCGCTACCCGCACGAGTTCTCGGGCGGTCAACGCCAGCGCATCGGCATCGCGCGCGCGCTCGCGGTCGATCCGCAGTTCATCGTGGCCGACGAGCCCGTCTCCGCCCTCGACGTCTCCATCCAGGCGCAAGTGGTGAACCTGCTGCAAGACCTCAAGGAAGAGCTGGGGCTGACGCTGTTGTTCATCGCCCACGACCTCGGGGTGGTGGAGTACATCAGCGACCACGTCATCGTGATGTACCTCGGCCGCATCATGGAGATCGCGCCGTCGAAGGAGTTGTACGCCAACCCGATCCATCCGTACACCGAGGCGCTCCTGTCGGCCGTGCCGATCCCCGATCCGACCATCAAGCGCGAACGCGTCATCCTGCAGGGCGACATCCCCAGCCCGATCAACCCGCCCTCCGGATGCGTCTTCCGCACCCGCTGCCCGATCGCGACCAAAGAGTGCGCAGAGGCCGTGCCGCCGCTGGAAGAGGTCGGCCCCGGACACTTCAAGGCCTGCATCCACCGCTAGACTGAGGGGCGGAGGGATGGTGGCATGGGCAAACGCGTCGACGGCGACGATCCCCGCCCGAAGTACAGCAACCGGGACATCCTGGTCCTGGTGCTCCGCACCTACGGCGCCTCGCTGCCGTACGTTCTGGGGTTCATCGTGGTCATGCTGGTCGTGACATGGTTCGTCACCGAGGTCCTGTTCCGCTGAGTACCCCACCGAGCGGGCGCCGCGCCCGCGACACGACGAACGAGACGCACGGGCCGCTGCCTGAACGGCAGTGGCCCCTTCGTTGCGCTCCCCGCCGGGCACCAGGCCGCACCAGCCACCATCGGCCGAGCCAGCCGCGGCGGGTCGTATACTCGCGCACGTGAACCCCGAGGAGCACGCGCCTGCGTCCGCCGGCGGCCCCGCCCGCGAGGAGGGTCACCCTCCCGTGGCCGACGTAGCGGAACGCGTCCGTCGAGCCGTGCTCGACGCCCTGCCCGCCCCGTCCGAAGCGGCGAGCGAGGACCTGGCGTCGTTCTACGCGCTGCAACGCGCCTATCCCGAGCGTGCCGGCAAGACCTTGCGCGGCCAGTTCGTGGTGCTCTCGGCACGCGCCCACGGCGCCCCGAGCGACGACGACGCCCTGACGCTAGCCGCCGCCCTCGAGCTGTTCCAGAACTGGGTGCTGGTCCACGACGACGTGGAGGACGACTCCGACGAGCGGCGCGGCGAGCCCGCGCTCCACCGCATGGTCGGCCCGCCCGTCGCCATCAACGTCGGGGACGCCATGCACGTGCACATGTGGGGCCTGTTGCTGTCCCTGCCCGAACGGTCCCCGCTCGACCGCTCGGCCGCCTGGAGCGAGTTCCGCGACATGATCGTACGCACCGCGGAAGGCCAGCATCTCGACCTGGCATGGGTACAGGGGCAACGCTTCGACATCGGCGAGGCCGCGTACCTCGACATGGTGACGCGCAAGACCGCCTACTACACGGTCATCGCTCCCCTGAGGCTGGGCGCCATCTGCGCCGGCGTCGCCCCGGATCCGGTGTTCGAGTCCGCGGGCGCCGACCTGGGCATCGCCTTCCAGATCCGCGACGACGTCCTCAACCTGCTGCCCCAGACCGGCCGCCCCACCGACGGCGGCGCCGGCTACGGCAAGGAGTTCGCCGGTGACCTCTACGAGGGCAAACGCACCCTGGTGCTGGCGCACCTGCTGGCGCACGCGCCAGCGTCGGAACGCGCCTCGGTCGAGGCGGTGCTACGCAAGCCCCGCGCATCGAAGACGCCGGTCGAGATCGATGCGCTGCTGGCGTCGATCGAGCGCCATGGCTCGCTAGCGTACGCGCAGCGCATCGCCGAGAAGCGTGCAGCACGCGGTCTGCAGCGATTGGCGCGGGCCCTGGAGCGGTTGCCGGAGAAGCGTGCAGCAGGTCAGTTGATGCGGTTGTTCGACACCTTGGCGCGCCGCGGCGGTTGACCTGCGCCGGGTTGCACGCGGCATCAGCCCAGCCGCTGCCGTGGATGGCGCGGCACGCCGCGTACCGTACCCCCATGGCCCGTCGGCGCGCCCGCTCGTCACGCGTCGCACGGGCCGACCCATGCCTGGCACGCGCGCGCGTCGTGCTCGTCGCCGCTCGCCGTCTGCTGAGCACGGCGCTGCGAAGCTGCATCACGTGCGCGGCGTGCCGAGTCGCCCCTGCCGGCCGCGAGGGGGTGTGCGCCGCGTGCCGCGAGCGGCTCTGGGCGGGCGTGGCCGCCCTGCCTGCCGCGGTGGGTGACGTCGTGCATCTCGGGCCACACGCAGGGCCGTGGCGGCGGCTGGTGCACGGCTTGAAGTTCCGCGGCGAGCGCGACGTCGCAGCGTTCCTGGGCGCGCTCCTCGGCAGCCGGATGCAGCGGGGTCCGTGGCGCCCCGACCTGATCACCCATGTGCCTACCGATCCGCGTCGCCTCGCGCGTCGCGGCTACGACCAAGCCGCACTGGTGGCGCGGGCGCTCGCGGTGAGCATCGGCTGCGCGCACCGCACGCTGTTGGTCCGCGCCCGCTCCACGCCGCGTCAAGCCGGGCTGGGTCGCGCGGCGCGGCGCGCGAACGTGCGCGGCGCGTTCGTGCCAGCACCCGCGGCCGAGCGGTCGGTGCGCCGTGCTCGTGTGCTCGTGGTCGACGACGTCCTCACGACCGGCGCGAGCCTCGACGCGTGCCGCGAGGCACTGGTCGCGGCAGGGGCGGCGGAGGTGCGGTTCGCCGTCGTCGCGCGTACGGCGTCTGCCGACGAACGGGGGGGCGACGAGCGACCCGTCCTCAGAGCACGACCAGCAACGCCGTCCCGATCCCGAGCAACGCGCCGATGAGCACTTGCGGGTAGGTGTGGCCGAGCAGCGTCTTCAGCACCTGCGGTTGGTAGCCCTCGTCGAACAGGTGCGCGAGCTCGCGCACCAGCTCGTTGATCAGTTCGGCCTGCACGCCGGCGGCACGACGGATGCCGGTCGCGTCGTACATGACGATGGAGCCGAACACGGCGGCCACGGCGAACTGCGGGCTCCCCCAACCGTGCTCGAACCCCATGGCGGTGCCGAGCGCGGTGACGGCGGCGCTGTGCGAGGACGGCATGCCGCCGGTCTCGAGCAGCCGCTCGAACGCCCAGCGTCTCTCGGTGAGCGCGATCAGCAGGACCTTCACCACCTGCGCCGCGACCGTTGCCATCAGCGCAGCCATGAGCGGGGTGTTGGCCAGGACGCCGCTCATCCCCGCAGGCGGCGCCGACGCGCGGCGGTGACGGTGGTGGAGATGACCATGGCCACCGTCATCAGCCCGGTTCCGCCCGGCATCGGCGTGAGATGGCCCGCCACCTGCGCCACGTCCGGGTGCACGTCACCGGCGATGCCGCTCCCCTCGCGCGTGATGCCGACGTCGAGCACGGCCGCTCCCGGCTTGACCATCTCCGCCGTGATGAGCCGCGGCCGCCCGACCGCGGCGACCAGCACGTCGGCACGGCGCGTCACCGAAGCCAGGTCGCGGGTGCGCGAGTGCGCCAGCGTGACGGTGGCGTGACGAGCGAGCAGCAACGCGGCCAGCGGCTTGCCCACCAGGTTCGACCGCCCCACGACCACCGCCTCCCGGCCCTCCAGCGGCACCCGGTAGTGGTCGAGGAGCGCCATCACGCCGAGCGGCGTGGCGGGGACCAAGGCGTCGCGCCCGGACCACAGCCGACCTACGTTCACGGGGTGCAACCCGTCGACGTCCTTGGCCGGATCGATCGCGTCCAGCACGCGCTCGGCGTCCAGGCCCGGGATCGGCAGTTGCACCAGGATGCCGTCGACGTCGTCGGCGTCGTTGAGGCTACCGATCAACGCGAGCACCTCGGCCTCCGACGTGCCCTCCGGCAGCACGTGCGTCACCGACGCCACCCCGACACGCCCGGCCATGCGCTCCTTGGAGCGCACGTAGTAGGCGCTCGCCGGGTCCTCGCCCACGCGTACGAACACCAGCTTCGGCTGGAACGGCAGCGCAGCGACCTCCGCCCTCAGGCGCTCGGCCACCGCCGCCGCCACCACCTTGCCGTCGAGACGCTCAGCGACCACTGCTTCCCTCCTCGGCCAGCGGGCGGGCGCCGGCGCGCATCACCTTGGCGAGGACACCGTTCACGAACCTGCCCGACTCGTCACCACCGAACTTCTTCGCCAACCGCACGGCCATCTCCACGGCCACCTGCGGCGGGCCGCCGACGTGCTGCATCTCCGTCACCGCCAACCGGAGCACGTTGAGGTCGGTCTGCGACATCTGGGTGAACGTCCACCCCGTGATGGCCTCTTGCAGCGTGCCGTCGACCTCGGTGCGGTGGGCGTCGTAGGCACGCAGGAGGCTGTCGGCGAAGGCGATCGCCTCGGCGTCGAGGACCTCGCCGTAGGCCGCGTCCTCTTGCTCCTCGTCGCTCGACTCCGCCAAGTCGATGCGTACCGAGTGCCACACCTCCAGCAACGGCTCGGCGCCGCGCTCCGACTGGAACAGGGTGCGGAACGCCAGTTCGCGCGCCAGGCGTCTAGCCACGCCTACCCACCCTGCTGGTCCTCTTCGAGGTCCACCGACTCGACCGACACGTTGACGCTCACCACGTTGAGGCCGGCCATCGACGCGACCGCCTCTCGCACCGCGCGCTGCGCGGCCGCGGCCACCTTGGGGATCTCCACTCCGTAGGTCACGGCCACCGTCAGGTCGACCCAGACGTCGGTGCCGTCTCGTTCGATGGTGATGCCGCGTGCGCGGCGTCCCGTCAGGATCTCGCCGACGCGCGGGGCCGGCTGGATGGGACGGATGCCGTCGACGCGCTCCATGGCGAGCTGCGCGATGCCGTAGAGCACGTCCGGCGAGATCTCCAGGTCGGGGCCTTCGGTCACGGGCTCATCCTCCGTGCGATGAAGTTGGTGTACACCGCACCCCGCCGGAAGAAGGCGTTGTCCAGGACCTTCAGGTGGAACGGGATGGTGGTCTTGACGCCTTCGATGACGGTCTCCTTCAGCGCGCGCTCCATGCGTGCGATGGCGGCGTCGCGCGTCGGCGCCCATGCGATGATCTTGGCCACCAGGCTGTCGTAGTTGGGGGGGATGCGGTACCCGGCGTACACGTGCGAGTCGACGCGGATGCCGGGGCCGCCGGGCCAGTGCACGTCGGTGATGACGCCCGCCGATGGCCGGAAGTCGTGCTCCGGGTCCTCGGCGTTCACCCGCACCTCGATGGCGTGCCCGCTCAAGCGCACGTCGTCCTGGCCGAACGTCATCGGCTCGCCCGCGGCCAGGCGGATCTGCTCCTGCACCAGGTCGATGCGCGTGATCATCTCGGTGACCGGGTGTTCGACCTGGATGCGGGTGTTCATCTCGGAGAAGTAGAACTTGCCCTGGCGGTCCACCAGGAACTCGCAGGTCCCGGCACCGCGGTAGTGGATGTGCCGCGCGAGGCGGACCGCGGCCTCCGCGATGCGGGCGCGCAAGTCGTCGTCGAGTCCGCTGGGGCCCTCTTCCAGCACCTTCTGGTAGCGCCGCTGGATGGAGCAGTCACGCTCGAAGAGGTGCACCACCTCGCCCTGGCCGTCCCCGAACACCTGGATCTCGATGTGCTTGGGCTCCTCGAGGTACTTCTCCATGTACAGCTCGGGGTTGCCGAAGGCCGCGCGCGCTTCTTCCTGCGCGTTGACGAACTGCCGCTCGAGGTCGTGGTGGCTCTGCACGACCCGCATGCCGCGCCCGCCGCCGCCGGCGGACGCCTTGAGGATCAGCGGGAAACCGATGCGATCGGCGAACGCGGCCGCGTCGGCCAGGCTCTTGAGCGGCTCGCTGCCCGGCGTGATCGGCACGCCCGCCTCTTGCGCCAGCGCACGGGCCGCCGCCTTGTCGCCGATGCGCTCGATGTTCTCCGCCCGCGGCCCGATGAACGCCAGGTTGTGCTCCTCGCACATGGCGGCGAACTCGGCGTTCTCGGCCAGGAAACCGTACCCCGGGTGGATCGCCTCGGCCCCGGTGACCAGCGCGGCCGCCAGGATGTTGCGCACGTTGAGGTAGCTGCCCGACGCCACCGCCGGCCCGATGCAGATCGCCTCGTCGGCGAGCAGGACGGGTAGCGAGTTCTCGTCGGCCTGGGAGTACACCACGACCGTCTGGACGCCGAGCTCGCGGGCAGCGCGCAAGACGCGCAGCGCGATCTCGCCGCGGTTGGCGATGAGGATCTTCCGGAACATCGCGCTCCGCCGGCTCAGTCCGGCTCGATCCGGAACAACACCTGCCCGTACTCCACCGGCTCCTCGTTGCCCACCAAGACCTCGCGGACCACGCCGGTGGTCTCCGCTTCGATCTCGTTCATGAGCTTCATGGCTTCGATGATGCAGAGCACGGCGCCCGTCTTCACCCGGTCGCCGACCTTGACGTACGGTGGCGCGTCGGGGGAAGGCGCGGAGTAGAAGGTGCCGACGATGGGGGCGATCACGTCGACGAACGTGTCGTCATGCCGCGGCGTCGGCTCGGCCTCGGTGGGACGCCCGGGCGGCTCGGCGACGACCGGCGCGCCTTGCGCCGCGGCGACCGGCGCCGCGGTCGGAACGACCGCGTTCGCAACGGCGTGATCGGCGACGACCGGCTCTTGACCGCGCCGGAGGGTGAGCTTGTAGTCGCCGGTCTCGTAGCTGAACTCGCGCACGTCGGAGGCGGCCAGGGCGTCGAGCAGGCGCTTGATGTCCTTGACGTCCATCACGCCCGCCCCAGGTACTCGCCGGAGCGCGTGTCGACGCGGATCGTCTCGCCCTGGTCGATGAACAGCGGCACCGCCACGGTCGCCCCGGACTCGAGCTCGGCCGGCTTCGAGCCGCCCGATACGGTGTCGCCGCGCACGCCAGGGTCGGTGCGGGTGATGGTCAGCTCGACGACGTTGGGCAGCGTCACCTTGAGCGGGCGCCCTTGGTAGTAGTCCACCGTCACCTCCACGTTCTCCTTCAAGAACCGCGCACCGTCCCCGATCTGGTCACGCGTCAGGGTCGGCTGCTCGTACGTCTCGAGGTCCATGAAGGTGTAGTGCTCGCCGTCCGAGTACAGGTACGACATCTGTCGGTACTCGATGAAGATGTCCTGCAGCTTCTCGGTGGCGTTGAAGGAGCGCTCGACGATGCCACCAGACTCGAGGTTGCGGAACTTGGCCACCACTTTCGCTCCGCCGCGACCGATCTTCTGGTGCTGGTAGTCGATGCACTCCCAGAGACCCGAGTCCATCTCGACCTTGGTCCCGTTCCGCAGGTCCGTCACACTGATCATGCACTTGCCTCCGACGTTCCACGCCGCGCCTTCTCGCCTGCCGTGTCCTGAGCGATGGATGGTGTCCCTGGGGATCGACCCGCGCTCCTGCCGGCTGGCTCGCGGCAGCAGGGTTCAAGACGGCCCAGTGTACCACCCGTGCCGGCCACGGAACGCCATGCTGGCGTGGCTCTTCGGCGCGCACGACCTTCGCCGCGCCGAGCGACGCGCCGGGCTACGCCGTCTGCAAGTCGACCACCGTGGGCACGATGGCCGCTCGCTCGATCAGCTCGACGTAGCGCTCCGCAGGGAGCTCGCCGCGTGCCCCCTCCAACGCCACGAAGGCCGCCTCCAGCAAGTTGGTGCCGATGCTGCGGCCGGCGAAGCGCGGCGTGGTGGTGACCAGTCTCGCCGCGCCGCGCTCCCGCAGGAAGGCGACGTCCTGTGGGGTGGTGGTGTTGGTCAGCACGACCTTGCCGTCCAGGCTAGCGGGCGCGTGGCGCTTGATGTAGTGCCAGTCCCCGGCGATCACCTCGGCCCATTGGTAGTAGCGGTCGAAGCGCCCGCCGGTCGGCGTGCGCTCCTGCGCCGCCCCGACCGGGTAGAGCCAGCGGAACGGCAGCCGCACCAACACCGGCAAGAGCGTGCGCGCCAAGGCGTCGAGCGTGCGCAGGCTGCGGACCGGCACCGGCACGCCGAGCGCGAACGGGAGGTCGCCGAAGAGCAGGTCGGCTCGGCGCGCCGCAAGCTCCTCGGCCATGCCGAAGCGGTCCACGGCCGACACCATCAAGACCTTGCGCCCGTCCCACGCCAGCAGCGGGTCGAGCGCGGCCACCGCCATGCGCTCCAGGCTGTTCTTGAGGCCGGAACCGCACACCACCGGGGTGTTCGGCGCTTCGCGCGCCAGCCGCAATGCGTCACGGAAGGTGTAGCGCCGTCCACGCACTTGAACGTAGAGGTCGATGCCACCGAGACCGATGGCGTCCACCCGGCCATCGAGCTCGGCCATGATGGCCGCCGCGGCCACCAAGTCGCCGCCGGTGCCACGCCGCTCGATGCGCACCGGCACGCCCAGCAACTCGACCACCTGGTCGGTGTCGCGCGTGGCCGACCCAAGCGAGACGCTCACGACGTGCAGCATCGACCGCAGCCTACCGCACCCCGAGCCGCGGTGCCCGGTCCGTCGCGCGACGAAGGCGCATGGGCGACCGCCAGGCGGAGAGCGTCAGTCGAGCTGCTTGGCGTACCAGTCGAGGATCGGGCGAGCGTCGATGGCGAAGACGTAGCCCAGGTTCTCCCAGAAGCGACGCGCCCGCGGGTTCTCACCGTAGATGCTGGCGAGGACGCGGCGAGCACGGCCGTGCAGGCGCGCCTCGAGGTCGCGTGCGCAGGCCGCGCCGATGCCCCGGCTCTGCAACCCGCCCCGCACCAACAGCAGGTTGACGGTGGCGTCGCCGGGATCGGGGTAGTCGAGCTTGTAATCGAGGTAGCCGGCCAGGACCCATCCCGTGGCCGGATCGCGTGCGGGGTCGCCGGCCGTGCCGACGGAGGCGCTGCCTGCAGCGGCGCCGTGGTCACGCGCGCTCGGCGGGGCGCCGTCGGGAAGGAGCACCAGCTCGACGCGACGACGCGGATCGGCCGCCGCCGTCTCGAGGTCGGTACGGACCTCGGCGACCGTCGGCACCGGGATCGAGATGACATCGAAGTACTGCGGCGTCGCCGCGTAGAGCCCGTGCACCAACTCGGCATCGTCGGCACCCGCAGCGCGCGTGCGCACCGCGACGGTCAGCGCGTCGGCCGTGCGCATCGTCGACTCCCGGGAGCGAGCGTCAGGAACGAGCGGGATGGACGTGCGGGTACGGGACTGCACACGTCAGTCTACCAGGGCCTATGAGACCTTTCCGTGGCCGGGTCGTCATCTGCCGCCTCGAACCGGGCACATACCCGGCGCGGCCGCTGCCGCCAGGCACACCGCGGCCGCGCCGGCACCGCGGCGGCGCCTTGCGGAGGGCCATGCCGATGGCATAGGGTGACGCATGCTGACGGTGGTGCGGCAGCACGACGTTCGGGCACGGTGGTGCCCCACGGCCGTCGGCACCCCCCCAGGAGGAGCTCTTGTCTGACGTCGCGCATTCCGGACCGGAAGGCGTGCCGGGTGTCCGACCGGCCGCCGACGCCTTCGCGAAGGCATATCAGTTCCGTCGAGCCGACGAGGCAGCCGCGGCGGGGATGCACCCCTTCTTCAAGCCGATCGCGGCGCAGCACGGTGGCACCGTGCGCGTCAACGGCAAGGAGATGGTCATCACCGGCTCGAACGACTACCTCGGCCTGACCCAGGACCCGCGCCTGAAAGAGGCGGCGCGTGCCGCCCTCGACGACTTCGGCACCAGCTGCACCGGCTCGCGCTTCCTCACCGGGACGCTCACCTTGCACGAGGAACTCGAGCTTCGCCTTGCCACGTTCTTCCGTAAGGAGGCCACGCTGACGTTCAGCGCCGGTTTCCTAGGCTGCCTGGCGGTGGTGTCCGCGTTGGCAGGCCGTCACGACATCCTCTACTACGATCGCGAGAACCACGCCTCGCTCTACGACGCGGCGCGCCTCTCCTACGCCACGCTGCGCAAGTACGAGCACAACGACCTCGACCACCTCGAGCGCCTACTGCGCATGGACGAAGGCAAGCCCGGCGGCCGCATCATCGTCACCGACGGGGTGTTCTCGATGAGTGGCCACATCGCCCAGCTGCCTGGCCTGGTCGCGTTGAAGCGCCGCTACGGCGCCAGGCTGATCCTGGACGAGGCGCACGCCAGCGGTGTGCTGGGTGAGCACGGTCGTGGGACGGGCGAGCACTTCGGTCTCGAGGGCGACGTCGACGTCATCGTCGGCACCTTCTCGAAGTCGTTCGCCAGCGTCGGCGGGTTCATGGCCGCCGACCGTGCCGTAGTGCAGTACGTCAAGCACCACGCGCGGCCGTTCATCTTCACCGCCGCGCTCCCCGCGATGCAGATGGCCGCGGCGCTCAAGGCGCTCGACATCATGGAGACCGAACCGCAGCACCGCGAGCAGCTGTGGCGCAACGTCGCCCTCCTGCGTAGCGGGATGGACGCGCTGGGGTTCGACACCTTGGGCTCGCAGACGCCGATCGTGCCCGTGCTGGTGGGGCCGGACGAACTCGCGATGGCGTTCTGGCGCGGGCTGTGGGACGAAGGCGTGTTCACGACGCCGGCGCTCCCGCCCGGCGTGCCCGCCGGTCAGTCCATCATCCGCACGAGCGTCAACGCCAACCACACCGAAGAGCAACTCGAGAAGCTGCTCGCCGCGTTCGAGGTGGTGGGGCGCCGCCTCGGCGTGATCTGAGGTCGCGACCATGACGACGACCGTCTCGCCGGTCGCACAGCGCAGCGACCTTCGCCAGTTCGTGCTCTACCCGTACCGCAAGTACCGCAACGATCCGAACTGGGTGGCGCCGTTGCGCATCAGCCAGTTCGAGATCCTCGACCCCGCCAAGAACCCGTTCTGGCAACACGCTCGCCGTACCCTCTACCTGGCGCGCCGCGACGGGGAGGTCGTGGGCCGCGTCGCGACCATCGACGACGACATGCACAACCGCACCCATGGCGAGAACATCGCCTTCTTCGGGTTCTTCGAAGCCGCCGACGAGGACGCCGCCCGGGCGCTGTTCGCGGCGGTGGAGAACGAAGCGAGGGCCCTCGGACGCACTGCCGTGCGCGGACCGGCGAACCCGACCATGAACGACGGCGCCGGCTTCCAGATCGACGCTTTCGACGAGCGCCCGTACGTGATGATGCCGCAGAACCCCGAGCCCTACCCGCGCTGGGCCGAGGCCGCCGGGTACGCCAAGATCAAGGATCTCTACACCTTCTACTTCGCCAACGACGGCACCGTGCCCGAGCGCATCGAGCGACTCGCCGACCGCTCGAGGTCGCGCTACCAGCCGCGGATCCGGCCGGCGGACATGCGCAACTTCCAGGACGAGGTGAAGATCCTCAAGCGCATCCACGACGCGGCGTGGGAGAAGAACTGGGGCAACGTCGCGTTCACCGACGCCGAGATGGCGCACTTGGCGAACGACCTCAAGATGATCCTCGAACCCGAGATGGCGCTGTTCTTGGAGTACCAGGGCGAACCGGTCGCGGTGTGCATCGCCATCCCCAACGTGAACCAGGTCTTCGCGCGCTTCGATGGGCGGCTGCTGCCGTTCGGGATCGTCCACCTGCTGCGCCGCAAGCGCATCATCGATCAGGCGCGCCTGGTCATCCTTGGCGTGCTGCCCGAGCACCGCAACAAGGGGTTCGACCTGGTGCTGATCCAAGAGGTGGTGCGGCGTGCTTCTACGGTCGGCGTCCGCGGCGGCGAGTGCGGTTGGACGCTGGAGGACAACCACGCCATCAACCGCGCCATCGAAGCCGTTGGAGGCGTGCGGAACAAGACCTACCGCATGGTGCAGAAGGAGCTATGACGCCGTTGCGGGCGGCTCGCCTGCTGCTCGCGGACTTGGCAGCGGCGGCGCCGCGCGATGCTCGGCGCACGTGGTTCTTGCTGCTCGCGTCGCTGGTCCTGCAAGCGACCTTCTGGTACCTCGCCACGCCCGGACCGAACGTACTCGGCGCCGCCGGCCAGGACCCTCTGTCCGCGCTGTCGACCATCGCCTGGACGCTGATCGCCCTGGGGCTCGCGCCGCTGTTGCTGCTGCGCTGGGTCGGTGGCACGCCGTCCGAGGCAGGGTTGCGCCGGGGCGACGCGCGCTTCGGCCTGGCGGCCGTCGCCGCGTGCGCCGCCGTCGCCGTTCCGTTGCTCGTCCTCGCCAGCAGCGACCCATCGCTGCAAGCGACGTACCCCTGGGCCGGCGCCTGGGTGGGTGAGCGGCCCCTGCACCTGCTCACGTGGGCCCTTCTGTACCTGCTCTACTACCTGGCGTTCGAGTTCTTCTACCGCGGGTTCGTCCCACGCTTCGCCGGCGCCGCATGGGGGCCCGACGCCGCCCTCTGGCTCCAGACCGCGATGGCCACCATGGTGCACCTGGGCAAGCCGCTTCCCGAGACCCTGGCGGCCGCCCCCGCGAGCCTGCTGTTCGGCGTCATGGCGCGGCGAAGCGGATCGGTGCTCTACCCCGCCCTGGTCCACTGGATCGTCGGGATCACGCTCGACGTCGCGGTGCTGGCGCGGCACGGGCAGTTGTTCTCGTGATCTCCTGGGAAGGTGGCTTCCTCCGCACCGAGGGCGCCGTCACCACCCTGGGACCGGCGACGACCCGCCGGACGCTCGGAACCTCGGCGAGCGTAGGCTGATACCTTGTCTGCCGTGGAGGCGACGACGTGAAGGTGCTGGTGAGTGGCGCGCACGGGTTCCTCGGTAGCCATGTCAGCGAGCACCTGCTGCGGACGGGCGACGAGGTGCGGGCGTTGGTGTCGCCCTGGGGCGAGTTGACCAACCTCGCTGCGGTCTTGCAGCACCCCGGGCTCGAGCTGGTGCGCGCCGACCTGACGGAAGAGGGCAGCATCGCCGGCATCTGCCACGGCGTCGACGCCGTCGTGCACGCCGCGGCGAGGGTGGCCGACTGGGGCCCGTGGGATGCCTTCTACCGCACCAACGTGCTGGGTACGCGCGACCTGGTCCACGAGGCGGCGGCGGCCGGGGCGGGACGCTTCGTGTTCGTCTCGAGCGTGGCGGTGCACCGCTACCATGGCTTCCGCGATGCGGACCCGCGCACGCTGCCGCGCGACAACTTCCGCAACCCGTACGCCTACTCCAAGATCCTGGCCGAGGACCTGGTGATGGCGCAGCGCGGTCTCGAACCGGTGGTGGTGCGGCCGGGGCTGTGGCCCTTCGGTTCCCGCGACGCGACGTTCCAGCGTGTGCTGCGCGCCATCGAGCGCGGCGTCCTACCGCTGATGAAGCGCGGCGACCGGGTGCTGAACACGGCGTACGCCGAGAACTTCGCCGAAGGCGTGCGCCTGACGGTGCACCACGAGCGTGCCGCAGGGCAGGTCTACCTCATCGCGGACGAGGGCACGCCCCGCTGGCGCGAGGTCTTCGACGCCCTGGCCGAGATCGCCGGCCGGACGCCGCCGCGGCTCAACCTCCCGGGTCGCCCGGCACGGGTGCTGGCACGCGGGGTGGAAGCGACCTGGAGCGCGCTCTTCCCGCGGGTGGAGCCGCCGGTGACGCGCTACCGCGCGGGCTTGATGGCGCACGACGTCCACTTCAGCATCCGTCACGCCCAGGAAGAGCTGGGCTACGCACCGCGCTGGACGTGGCGCGAGGGGATCCAGCGAAGCGTGGCGGCGCTGGCGCAGCGTCGGCCGTGGTCGTCGTGACGGAGCCTCGGCGGGTGCTCTTCGCCACCATCGCGGCGGGCGGCGGGCACGTCGCCACCGCCAACGCCATGGCAGAAGCGCTCGCCCTGCATCACCCCGGAGCGTTCGGCAGCCGCGTCAGCGACATCATGGCGGAGATCGGGCCGGCGTGGCTGGACCGGCGGCACAAGGCCTCCTGGAAGCGCATGCTCGCCAGGCCGCGCCTGGTGCGCAACGCCCAGCGCCTGATGGACCGCGCACCGAGGCTCACGCACGCGGCGCAAGCGCTGCTGCTCGATCGCTTCGCGCGCGTCGCGGCCGCCGCCGTGAACGCAGAGGATCCGGCCCTGGTGGTGGTGAACCACGGCTGGCTGGCCACCGCCTTCACGTCGGCGCGCCGCAGCTACCGCTTGCGCGCCCCGGTGGTGGTGTTCGAGACCGAGCCGTTCGACGCCTCGGCCCTGTGGTACGCGCCCCACGTCGAGCGGGTGGCGGCGCCGTCGCTCGCGGCCAAGACCGCGCTGGTGCGCCTCGGCGTACCGGCCGACCGCGTCGACGTGGTCGGCTACCCAGTCCGCCAGGGTTTCCTGAGGGCGCCACGGAAGGAAGAGGCGCGGCGCATGCTGGGCCTCGAGCCGCGCTTCACCGCGCTGCTCAGCCTCGGGGCAGAAGGCGTGTCGAGCAGGGCGGTGGCCCAGGCGAAGGCGCTGGCGCTGGCCGGTCATCAGGTGATCGCCGTGGCGGGGCGGAACGGCGCGCTGCGGCAAGCGTTCGAGGACCTGGCGCGTGCCTTCCCGAGCATGCACGCGATCGGCTTCAGCGACGACATGCCGACACTGCTAGCGGCCAGCGACGTGGTGGTCGGCAAGGCGGGCCCGGCCAGCGTGATGGAGGCGCTCGCGGTCGGGCGCCCGGTGGTCGTCACCGGGTACGCCGGCCTCAACGAGGAGGAGGTGGTGCGGTTCCTGCGCGACCAGGAACTGGGCTCCTACGCCCCCGACGACGGCGCGATGCTGGCCGCCGTGCAGACCTGGTCTTCCGCACCCGAACGACGGAAGGCGGTCGCCCGCTCCGCCGAGGCCCTCGCGTTCCCGGCCATGGCGCGGGGCGTCGCCGACTACCTGGCGGCGTTCGCGCACGGCGGCGCGGAGGCGGCGCGTCGGGTCGCTCCGGTGGGGGGGCTCGCCGACGTGCGCGCAGAGACGCTTGCAGCAGCACCCGCGTCGAGAACGGCCAGGAGCGAGGCCCAGGCTTCGGTGCGAGCAGGGGGCGGCGAGGGCAGCGGGTCGACGCCGTGAAGCGGATCCTGGCGCTGCTCCTGTTGAGCCTCGGGCTCGGGCTCGCCGGCCTCTACCTGGCGACCCGCGAAGCGATCCTCTCGCCGGGCACCTACGCCCCGCACGACCTGCGCCCGGCCTGGGTGCTCCTCGCCGCCGTCAGCACGGTGCTGCTGTGGACCGCGCCGGTCGCCAAGCTGATGCTGCTGGCGCGCGCACAGCGCCTTCGCGTCGGCCCGGTCCACGCCTTCTTGGCGCACGTTGCCCAGGTCTTCGGCACCGCCATGACCCCGAGCGGCACGGGAGGGGGGCCGGCGCTGGTGCTGGCGCTGGAGCGTGTCGGCGTACCGGTCGGCACCGGTCTCGGCATCGCCGTGCAGTTGTTCGTGCTCGACTTGGCTGCGTTGGGCCTGCTGATCCCCGTCGGCATCGGGTACTTGGTGCTGTTCTCGCCCCTCGCCATGCCACGCGGCGCCACCGTGCTGGCGGCCGTCGCGGCCGCCGTGGCGCTGGTGGTGGCGGTGCTGCTGGCGCGCTTCCCGCGGCCCGTGTACGGCGCCTTGCAGTCGGTGGCGGGCTGGCGGGCGCTGCGCCGGTTCCAGGATCGCTTGCGCCGCATCGCCCGCGAGTACTACGTCAGCGCGGTGGCGTTCCGCGACATGCCCCTAGCCAGCTGGTCGGGTCTCCACGCCGCCAACCTCGTGGCGTGGCTGGCCAACTTCACGCTGTTCTGGGCGGTGCTTCGCATCTACGGCGCCGAGGCCCGTCTGCTCGACGTGCTGGCGGTGTTGAGCATCGTCACGCTGTTCGCGTTCTTCGTCCCCACACCGGGAGCGTCGGGGTTCATGGAACTGGTGTTGGGCTGGAGCGTCGGCGCGCGCGGTGTCGCCGACGGCATCGCGGCGCCGGTCGTGGTGTGGCGCGCCTTGACGTTCTACGTCGCCTACGTGCTCGGCCCGCTGAGCGCCTGGCTGCTGCTGGCCCGACGACCGCCGGGCTGGCTCCGCCGCCGCTGGGCACGACGCGGCGCCGGCGGCACGCGCCTCCGCGACGACACCAGCCTCAGCGAGGACGCGAACGTCGACGAGGACCCGCCAACCCCAGCGGACGCGCGAAGTACGCGTCCTTGAGCCGGTCCGGCAACGCCGCGAAGAGCTGCACGAACGCCACGTCCGCCGTGGCGCGCACCCGCGCGGGTGCGCGCCGGCGCATCACAGCTGACGCCACCACCCTCGCGACACGCGCCGGGTCCGCGGCGGTCCGTTCGCCCCACAGCCCGGACGAGGAGAGGCGCAGCAGGTAGCTGCCCCAGGGGTCGCCGACGCGCTCAGCTTCGCGCCCCAGGGCCTCCTTGGCGGCGGCGGCGAAGCCGGTGCGCATGGCGCCGGGCTGCACCAGCACCACCTCCACCCCGAACGGCGCCAGCTCCTGTCGCAGCGCGTCGCTGAACGCTTCCAGCGCGAACTTCCCGGCCGAGTACGCCCCCATGAACGGCGTGACCAGGATCCCGTTGGTCGATCCGACCTGGACGATCCGGCCGCCACCGCGGCGTCGCATCCCAGGCGCGACGGCGCGCGCCACCCGCACCGGCCCGAGCGCGTTCAGCTCGAGCTGCAAGGCGACGTCGGCGGCGTCCTGCGCCTCCAGCGCACCGGGCCGCAGCATGCCCACGGTGGTCACCACGGCGTCGAGGTCGTCCCCGTCCGCCTCCACCTCGGCGACCGCCCGCCGCAGGCCGTCCTCGTCGCGCACGTCGGCGTGGAGCGCGGCAAACCCTTCGGCGCGCAGCGCTTCCAGCGCTGCCGCGTCGACATCGGCGGCGACGACGCGCACGTACCGGCGCCGCAACGCGCGCGCGACCTCCAGCCCCAGCCCACGACCCGCACCGACCACCATCGCGCTGCGCGGGCCGGCGAGGTGGCCCGCCGCGCGCAGCCAGCGCGCCGTGAACCGCATGCCGTCGTCGAGACCGACCTCGGGACGGTACCCGAGCACGGTACGCGCCGTGCTGCCGTCGAAGGTGGCGTGGCTCGCCATCACGTCGATCATCTCCGGCACCACCTGCGGCACGCCGGGCAGCGCGCGCGTGATCGCACCCGCGATCCTCGCACCGGCGCTCACCACGCCCAGCGGCAGACGCCGTAGGCGCACGCCGAGCATGGCGGCGTAGGCGCCGAGGAAGGCGTTCCAGGTGGTGGGCGCGCCGGTGACGTGGAAGACCCCGCCAGCTGCGCCCTCCACCGACCCGGCCGCCACCAGCGCGCGTGCCACGTCGTCGACGTAGACCGCGTCGAGCAGCGCTTCGCCGTCCCCGAACACCAGCGGGACGCCGCGGGCCAGGGCACGCAGTGGCGTGAGCGTCCACGAGCTGGTGTGAGGACCGTAGACCATGGTCGGGCGGACGATCACCAGCTCGATCCCGTCGGCGGCGTCCCGGGCGGCGCGCTCGGCGAGCCCCTTGGTGTCGCCGTAGGCGTCGCCTACCGGCCGGATCGGCTGCGCCTCGTCGATCGTCCCGGTTCGCAACGGCCCGTAGACGGCGACGCTGCTGACGACCACCACACGCCGAGCGCCTGCCTCGGCAGCAGCGCGCACCACGCGCCGGGTGCCGGTCACGTTGACCTGTTCTGCGCGCGCCCGGCCCCCTGCTCCTCCCATCCAGGCGGCCAGGTGGTACACCACCTCGGCGCCTTCCACCAGGCGCGTCAGGGCGCCATCGTCCGCGCCGTCGGCCGCTACGTCGCGACGCTCGACCAGGTCGCCGATCACGGGCTCGGCGCCCAGCGCGCGCAAGCGCTCCGCGCCGGCCTCGGAGCGCGTCAAGCCCCGCACGACGACCCCTCGAGCGCGGAGCGCCCGCACGAGCGCCTGACCGATCCCGCCGGCGGCGCCGGTCACGGCGGCCCGCTGCGTCACGCCGCCGCCCTCCACGGGCGCGTAGCGCTCGCCTGCATCAAGTCGAGGTAGAGGCGCTCCAGCTGGGCCGCGACGAGGCGCATGTCGTGGGTCGCCGCGTACGCCGTGGCCCGCTCGCGCGCCTGGCGCAGTCGCGTGGCGTCCCCTTCCAGGAAGGCGCGCAGCGCCGCCGCCTGGCCCTCTACGTCGTCGACCGGTAGAACGATGCCTGCTCCGCTGGCCTGCACGAAGCCGGGCACGGCGCTGCTGGCGTGACCGACGGCCGCGACGGCGCACCCCATCGCCATCGCCTCGAGCGTCGCGATACTCTGCAACTCCGCCGGGGAGGGCATCACGAAGACCTCGGCCTGCGCCAGCAGCGCGCGCTTCGCGTCCTCGGGAACGTACCCGAGCAGCCGCACGCGCGCCCCCAGGCCGGCCGCCGCGATGCGGCGACGCATCTCGTCTTCCAGCGGGCCGGTGCCGGCGATGCTGAGCTGGTAGCCCTCGCCGAGCCGCGCCATCAGCGGGAGCAGGTCTTGCGGCCGCTTCTCGTTCGACAGGCGGCCGACGTACGCCAGGCGATGCACGCCGTCGCTCGCGGCGGCGGCGACCGGCGGCGTCGACCAACGCTGGAAGTCGATGCCGTTGGACACGACCTCGCCACGCACGTCGGCGAAGGTGCACGCCATGTCGCGCGCGAACGTCGTCGGAGCAGTCAGGAGGTCGGCTTGCGAGTACACGTAGCCGTACCAGGCACGCAACAGCGGCGCCAACAGCGGGCCTAGCACCGGAACCTGCAGGGTGCTGGTCTCGATCTGCGTGTGCACCCCCATCACCAGGGGCACGCCTCGGCGACGGGCCAGTGCCGCGGTGACCTTCGCCAGCGGCGTCGGTGTGTTGACGTGGACCACGTCCGCCCACGCCACCTCTGCGGCGATGCGCGACGCGACCGGCACGGCGAACCGCGTCTGGGCCTTGCCCAGGCGGAACGACGGCAAGCGCACCACGCGCACGCCCGGCGGCGGCTCGCTCGGCTCGGGCTCGCTGCCGGCCACCGCCACCACCTGATGGCCGCGCGCCACCAGTGCCGCGACGTGTCCTTCGGTCGCGCGTGCCTGACCGCCGAACCCTGGGTAGAGGTCGTCCGCGACGAACAAGATCCGCATGCTGCCCTTCCCGTCGGCGGCCGCGGGTCGCACCGGGCCGCCGGGCGCGACGCTACCACGCGGCCGTGCGCGCGCGGCGTTCCCACGGTGCGGCGGGGTCGACGCGACGCCACGCCAAAGTGCTGCCGCCCCACGGGTTGACCCGCGGGTAGACTGTGTTCGTGAGCACCGTCGCCCGTCTCGCGCTGCGCAACCTCGTACGGCACCCGTGGCGGAGCGCCGCCACCGTGCTCGGCATCGGCCTCGGCATCGCCGCGGTGTTGACGACGCTGTCGGTGGGAGACAACGTCCAGGCGAACCTGCGCAGCGCGATGCAGGCAGCGTCGGGCAAGGCCGATCTGCTGCTGACGCCCGGCGCCGGCGGTCGCGCCATCTTCGAAGCCGAGCCGCTCCTCTCCCAGGTGCGCGCCGTGCCCGGGGTGGTGGACGCGGAACCCGTCCTCCTCACCCGCGCGGAGCCGTTGCGCGAGGTCGCCGACTTCCAACGCAGCGTCGTGCCGGGGATCGACAGCGGCTTCCAACTGCAGGGACGGAACACCGACGCCGTCGACGTCTTGCCGGCACGCATCGCCGAGGGCTCGCTGCCTGCAGCTGGCTCGATGGGGATCGCCATCGCCGACGGCTTCGCGCGCTCCCGCGGCATCGCGGTGGGCGACACGGTGGGCTTCGCCACCTCGGGCGGCGACGCCGAACTGCGCGTCACCGGCCTGCTCGACGATGCGGTCGGGGTCGCCAGCACCAACGGCGGCCGCGTCGGCATCATGCAGATCGACGACCTGGCCGCGGCGCTGAAGCTGGCGGGACGCGTGTCGCACATCGAGATCCAGGCGGCCAGCGCGGCCGAAGTCGAGCCGCTCCGCCTCGCGCTCGCCGAGTTGGCCGGCGAGGGTTACGCCGTCACCTACCCCTCCACCAGCGGCGATTTCGCGTCCGGCATCGTGCAGACGCTGCAGTCGGGCCTGAGCGTGCTGGCCGCCACCCTGCTGGCGTTGGGGGCGTTCCTGGCATACAACACCTTCATGGCCTCGGTGGTGGAGCGGCGCCACGAGTACGCGCTGCTGCGCACCATCTGCATGACGCGTGGCGGCGTCATGCGCTTGGCGTTCTACGAAGCCCTCTTCCTCGCGCTCGCCGGCATCGTCGCCGGCATCCTCCTCGGCATCGGTCTTTCGTACGTGGTCACGGCGCTGAACGCCGCGGCGCTCGGCTTCGAGTTGCGTACCCTCGCCTTCCCGCTCGACAACCTGCTGGTCGCGAGCGTACTGGGCGTTGCGGCCGCGTTGTTGGCCGGCGTGTTGCCTGCCCGTAGCGCCGCTCGGGTGCCGCCGATGGCCGCCATCCAGAGCGTCGAGGAGCCGGCCCCCGCCTGGCACGTGGCGCTCGGCCTCGGCCTGCTGGCGATCGGCTCGGTGATGGCGTTGTCGCCGTGGCCGGGCAACGTCGCGCTGGTAGCGAGCTCGCTGTCGCTTGGCCTGTTCTTCGCCGGCGTGTCGTTGGCGTCGCCGGCGCTGCTGCGCCCCACCATGCGGGTCCTTCGTCCGCTGCTGGTACGGGCGTTCGGCGCCGTCGGCAAGCTCGGCGCGAGCTTCGCCGTGCGCAACGCCGCGCGCAACGGGGTCGCCATCGGAACGGTGGTGGTCGGCACGGGGCTGGTCATCGGGGTCGGTAGCATGGTGTCGAGCACCAACCGCGCCATCAGCGACTGGGTCGATACCACCGTGGTGGGCGACCTCTACGTCACCTCGCCGGTGAGCTTCCCCGCCGACTTCGGCGAACGAGCGTCGCACGTCGCGGGCGTCGCCGAGGCCAGCGGCGTCGGCATCCGCGTGGTGCGCTTCGCGACCGCCGAAGAACCGCGCGGTCGCTCGGTGGCGCTGGTGCTGGTCGACCCGGCGCGCTTCGACCCGACCACCGGCTTCGGCGCCTTCCAGTACATCCAAGGGGAAGGCGACGCTCTCGCCGGCTATCAGGCGCTGCTGCGCGGCGACGAGGTGCTGGTCGCCAACACCATGCTCGACCGCTACGACATCGGCACCGGGGACGTCATCTCGCTCCGCACCGTCGACGGGTTCCAGGACTTCCGCGTAGCTGGCGTGATCGTCGACTTCACCGGAGGGGGCGAGACGGTGGTCGCCAGCATCGGGCAGATGGGGGCGTTCGGCGGCGGCTCGCCCGACCTCTTCGTGCTCACCATCGAGCCGGGCGAGACCCAGGAGGCGGTGCGCGAACGGCTGTTGGCCGCCTTCCCCGAGCTGCACCTGGACGTCACCCTCAACGCCGACTACCGCCGCTACATCATGGGCGTCACCAGCCAGGCGTTCAGCACCACCCGGGTGCTGCTGCTGATCGCGGTGCTGGTGGCCGCCCTCGGCGTCTCGAACACGCTCGGCATGAACTTGGTCGCGCGTGGCCACGAGATCGCCGTGCTGCGCACGCTCGGGCTGACGCGCGGCGGGGTGCGCCGGCTGATCGCGGCCGAAGGGATCGTCGTGACGTTGATCGGCGCGGTCCTCGGTGCCGGCTTCGGGTTGTTGCTGGCCCGCATCGTGACCACCGGCGCCGGCGCCCTGACGGGCTTCGCGCTCGAGGTGGTGGTGCCGTGGACGCTCGCCTTGCTGGCCCTGCTGACCTCTCCGGTGGTGGGCCTGATCGCCTCGGTCCTTCCTGCGCGGCGCGCCGCACGCCTCGCCCCTACCCGCGCCCTCGCCTCCTGGAGTGAGCATGCCTGAAGCCTCTACCAGCGCCCTTCGTGCCGCCGAGCTGAGCAAGACCTTCCGCCTCGGCGACATGACCATCCACGCCCTGGACCACGTCAGCTTGACGGTCGAGGGTGGCGAGTTCGTCGCCGTCATGGGACCGAGCGGATCGGGGAAGAGCACGCTGCTGCACCTGCTCGGGCTGCTCGACGTGCCCGACAGCGGGACCGTGCAGGTGGAAGGCAACGAGACGGCCGGGCTCGACGACGACGCCCTGACCGCCATCCGGCGCACACGCTTGGGGTTCCTGTTCCAGACCTTCGAGTTGATCCCGAACTTGAGCGCGCGCGAGAACATCCTGCTCCCGGCCGAGATCGCCGGGCAGCGAGTCGCGGCCGAGCAGCGCCTCAAGGAGCTCGCGCGCCAACTCGGGATCGAGGAGCGCCTCGACCACCGGCCGCGGCAGCTCTCCGGCGGGCAGCGACAGCGCGTCGCCTTGGCCCGCGCGCTCATCAACGCCCCGGCGGTGGTGCTGGCGGACGAACCGACCGGCAACCTCGACACCAAGACCGGCAACGAGGTGCTGGCGCTGCTGCGCCACGGTGTCGACATGCTCGGATGGACCGTGGTGATGGTCACGCACGACCCGATGGCGGCGTTGAGCGCCGACCGGATCGTGTTCCTTCGCGACGGACGGGTCGCCGGCGAGACGCCGACCGGCGTCCAGGACGTGCGGCAGCGGATCGATCGCTTCTTGAACGCCTGAGCAGATCGGGGTCGTTGGGGTGTTCTCGCTGCTAGGGACGGCGGTCGCGCGGTACCCGCGTTGGGTGCTGGGCACGTGGCTGGTCTTGTCGGTCGCTGCCCTGCCGCTGGCGGCGCGCGTCGGCGAGGTCCTGACCGGGCAACCCGACGCCCCGGTCGACGGCCGCGCCGCCGCGGTGCGGAGCGTCCTTGCGTCGTCGTTCCAGCAGACCGAGAGCGATGCGATGGTGGCCATCGCTCACGCTACACGCGTCGAGGTGGCCAGCCCGGCGTTCGACCGAGCCATCGAGCGGACCGTGACGGCGCTGTCGCAGATCGACGGCGTCGCGTACGTGCGGGATCACCGCAGCACCACCGGCCTAGACCTGCTCAGCGAGGAAGACGGCTTCGCGGTCATGCTGATCGGCCTCGACACCGTCGGCTTGACCGAGGCCAAGAGCGCCGCGCGCGCCGTGCGCCGCCTGTTCGACGCCGATCCCGACCTGACGTTCGACCTCTCGGGCGGTCCGGCCACGGTGCTCGAGTTGGAGCGCGTGAGCCAAGCCGACGCGCGCCGCGCCGAGCTCTTCGGCCTGCCGCTCTCGCTCCTCATCCTGATGGTCGCCTTCGGTGCCGTGGTGGCGTCCGGCCTGCCGCTGCTCAGCGCGGTCACGACGATCGTGGTCTCGCTGGCGCTGTTGTTCCTGCTCGGGCAGGTGCTGGAGTTCGCCGTCTTCACCCAGACCATCGTCACCATGCTCGGACTCGCCACCGGCATCGACTACGCCCTGCTGATGGTGAACCGCTTCCGCGAGGAGCTGCGCTCGACGTTCGACGCGCGCCTGGCGGCGGAGCGAGCCGCGCGCAGCGCCGGGAAGGCGGTGGCGTTCAGCGGCTTGACCGTGATGGTGGCCTTGGCAGCGCTGCTGGTGCCTCCGGTGGCCTTCATCCGCTCGATCGGCGTCGGCACCATGCTGGTGCTGACCGTCAGCGTGCTGGTCGCGGTCACGGCCGTGCCGGCCACGCTGGCGCTGCTGGGGCACCGCGTCAACTGGCTCAAGCTCACCCGGCGCGAACCGGGCCTGCGCAGCCGCGAGTTCTGGCGCGCGCGCGCGCTGGCGATCATGCGCAGGCCGTGGCGCTGGACGTTCGTGGGGGTGGCGGTGCTGGTGGCGCTGGCCCTGCCGTCGCTGCGGATGCAGGTCGCCGACCCGGGGCCGCGGGGGCTGTCACCGTCCACCGAAGCACGGCGGGCCTTGACGGCACTAGAACGACTCGGCCTGGAAGGCCTGCTCAACCCGTTCGACGTGGTCATCGACTTCGGCGACCGCGGCTTCTACCACCCCACCAGCGTCCGCGAGGTCTCGCTGCTCACGCGCGACGTCGCGGCGCTCCCGGACGTGAGCACGCTGACGTCGCCACTGGCGCTGGAGAGCGTTCCCCGGCTGTTCCTGTACCAGTACTACGCCTCGCGCGAGGTAGCCATGGGCAGCGAGGTGGCGCCGCTGGCACGCGCAACCGTCAGCCAGGACGGGCGCTACGCGCTGGTGCGCGTCTTCCCCACTGGCGCCTTGACGCCCGCACAAGGCGGCGACCTCCACCGCGGCATCGAGGCCGCCCTGCGACGCCAGGGCGTCTCTGGCACCATCGGCGGCATCTACGTGCAGAGCACCGAGTGGACGCAGGCGCTCTACCGGGCGTTCCCGCTCGCCTTGGCGGTGGTGGCGCTCGCCACCGCCCTGCTCTTGGGCGTCGCGTTCCGCTCGGTGCTCATCCCGCTCAAGGCGATCGTATTGAACGCGCTCACGGTCGGCGCCGCGTTCGGCGTGCTGACGTTGGTGCTGCAGGACGGCGTGCTCGCCCGCCTCTTCGGAGGCGGGCCGGTGCTCGGGTACGTCGACACGTCCGCGCCGCTGTTCATCTTCGCGATCGTGTTCGGGCTGAGCATGGACTACGAGGTCTTCCTCGTGGCGCGCATCCACGAGGCGCACGAACGCGGCCTCGACGACCGCGAGGCGGTCGCCACCGCGTTGTCGGCGACCGGGGGCGTGATCACCAGTGCGGCCGCCGTGATGGTCACGGTGTTCGCGCTGCTGCTGTTCAGCCACGTCGAGCTGATCCGCACCCTGGGCCTCGGCCTGACGGTGGCCATCGTGCTGGACGCGACGCTGGTGCGCCTGGCGTTGGTGCCGTCGTTCATGACCTTGGCGGGCCGCTGGAACTGGTGGCTGCCTGGCCGTCGCACCAGCAGACGCGCCCGGCCCACGCCGGGCCGAGGATCGAGCGCAGCGGACGACGGCGGACGGCGCACCGGCGGCTAGCCGGGCCTCGGCCGCCGAGCGACCGTCAGCGAAGGACGTCCTGAACCAGCGCCGCGGGTTCCAGCCGGAGGGCGGCGATGCCCGGCGCCTCGAGATCCCAGCCGCCGCTCAGGGCGAACGCAAGCCCACCGACCCCCGACGCGGCAGCCTGGACCTGGGCAGCCAGGGCGGCACCCAGGGCCACCGGGTCGAACGAGAACACGAGGTCGGCGCGACCGTCGCCCCCGGCCGGTACCTCCACCGCAGCCAACGAGGCCGTGGCAGCCGCGCTGCCGCCGATCATGAGCGTCACGGCCGGGGCCTGCGCGCGGTACCCGACGATGCCGCCGTTGGCCAGGCGCAGGTCGAGCCGCACCTCGACGTTCCGCACCGACACGAAGCGCACCTCGCTGCCCACGACCTCCAGCCGTGGCGCTTGCAGGCCTTCGAGGCGGGTCACCTCGCCGCGTGCGACGGTGAAGCTCGGGAAACGCTGGGGCGCACCGAATACGTCCACCGTGACGGTGGCGTCGAGGCGGTACGGCAGCGGAGCGCCGCCGACCAGCGCAGAGACGGCCGCCAGCACGTCCTCTGCCGCGCCGAGCGGGACGACGACGTCGAGCGTCAACGGCGCCGTGCCACGCGCCGGCAGGTCGATCCCGCCGCGGAAGCTGGCGCCGGCAGCGCGCCGGTCGCGGAGGTAGAGGTCGCCGTCGAGGCCCGCCAGGCGGACGCCGACGGGGTTCGGGTTCTCGACCACCAGCGCCAGCCGGAACAACGCCGTGCCGGAGCCGACGCCGGGCGGATCGATGCTCACGAAGCCGGAGCCGGCGGCATCGAGCCGGAACGTCGGCGGCGACAGCACCTGCGCTCCGGGCGCACACGCGCCCACGAGCAGCAGGATGGCGATGGCGGCGATGGCGGGGATGCGGCGAACGATGCTACGCACGTCTCTGCCTCCTTCGCGCTCCGGTACGGGCGCGGCGTTCGTGCTCGCAGCCTACGCCGCACTGGCCCGGCCGAGCGGTCGGTTCCTTCGCACGCCTTCGTATGATGCCGGCATGTCCGAGCTCACGATCCGTCGGGACGACGCCGTCCTGGTCCTCACGTTGCAGCGGCCGGAGGTGCGCAACGCCTTGTCCCCGGCGCTTCGGGACGCCCTTTCGAACGCCCTTGGCGACGCCGAGCACGACGCGTCCGTGCGAGCGGTCGTACTCACCGGAGTGGGCGAGGCCTTCTGCTCCGGTCTCGACTTAGCGGAGCTCGCGACCATCGCCCGCAGGAGCACCGAGGAGAACCGAGCAGACGCCCGCGCCCTGGCCGATCTCTTGCTGCAGATGACGCGCTTCCCCAAGCCGCTGCTGGCGGCGGTCAACGGGCCGGCCGTAGCGGGAGGCGCCGGGTTGGTGACGGCGTGCGACGTGGCCGTCGCCGCCGACGACGCGCGCATCGGCTACACCGAGGCGCGCATCGGCTTCGTGGCGGCGTTGGTGGCGGTCTTGCTGGTGCGTCAGGTGGGCGAGAAGCACGCGCGCGACCTGCTATTGAGCGCGCGCTTGGTCACCGCGGCGGAGGCCGCCGGCATGGGGCTGGTGAACGAGGTGGTGCCGGCAGCCGAGGTGCTGCCCCGCACCGTGACGCGCGCGCGCGCGATGGCGCGCAACGCTCCCGCCTCGCTCGCGCTCACCAAGCAGCTGTTGGCGGGCCTCCCCGCCGTCGGTCTGGAGGACGGCATGCGCTGGGCGGTCGAGGTGAACGCCCTGGCGCGCACCACCGACGACCTGGCCGAGGGCGTGGCGGCCTTCCTCGAGAAGCGCGAGCCGTCGTGGCGACGATGAGGCCGCACGTCACGCAGCGACGCCTTGACCGCGACAGGAAGCAGGCGTAGCATGCAAGTGATGTGTAACTTACACACGATGAGGCACTGGTGAGCGCCGAGCGGCCCCGCGTCCTGCTGCTTTGCGGAGGCCAATCCGACGAGCACGACGTCTCGCTGGCCTCGGCGCGCTCGGTCCTGGAAGCCACCGGCGGCCTCGACGTCACCCCGCTCGTCATCGCCCGCGACGGCCGGCTGTTGTCGCCGAGCGCGTCGCGCACCACGTTGGGCCTGCCGGCGCCGGAGGCGGCGGCCGACGCCGCCGGCGCCGTGCCCGCGCAGGGCGACGCGGACGTGGGCGTGGCCGGCGCGCTCTCCCCGCTCCGAGCGCAGTTCGACGTGGTGTTCCCCCTGCTCCACGGTCCGTACGGCGAGGACGGGAGCGTCCAGGGGCTGCTCAAGACCATGGGCATCCCGTTCGTCGGCTCCGGCGTGCTGGGCAGCGCGGTGGGGATGGACAAGCTCACCATGAAGGCGGTGTTCGCCGCCCACGACCTGCCGCAGGTGGCCTACCGCGGCGTCACGCGCCACGCCTGGTCGCGCGGTCGCGACGAGGTGCTTGCCGAACTCGCGGTACTGGAGCTGCCGGTGTTCGTGAAACCTGCCAACCTCGGCTCGAGCATCGGCATCCGCCGGGTCGACGACGTTGCCACCCTGGCGCAGGCCGTCGAACACGCCCTGGGGTTCGACCGCCGCGTCATCGTCGAGCAGGGCGTCCTCGGCGCCCGCGAACTCGAGGTGGCAGTGCTCGGCAACGACGACCCCGCCGTCAGCCCGGTGGGCGAGATCCGCTACGCAGCTGGGTTCTACGACTACGACACCAAGTACACCGACGGCCGCGCCGACCTGGTCATCCCCGCCGGGGTGCCCGCCGGGGTGGCCGAACGCTGCCGCGCGCTGGCGCTGCGCGCCTTCCAGGCCGTCGACGGCGCCGGCCTCGCGCGGGTCGACTTCTTCCTCCTGCCCGACGGCGAGACGGTCCTGGTCAACGAGATCAACACCATCCCCGGCTTCACCCGGCACAGCATGTACCCACGCCTATGGGCGGCGGGCGGCGTGCCGTACCCGGACCTGGTCCGGCGGTTGGTCGCGCTGGCGCTCGAAGAGCGCTGACGCAACGGCGCGGAGGCGCCCCGCTGGCAGCTGCCGAGCGGCGGCGCTCGGCCGGCCGGCGTCCCGACACGCCGCTGCTATACTCCCCCCAGCGCCACCGTCGGAGGTCCTGCCGCCCGCGAACCGCAGCACGACGTCGAGAACGCCCTCTTCGGCGAGTTCCCCGAGCCCGCCGAGGGGGAGGGGGCTGCCGGCTGGGACGACACCGACCTCGAGGCGGCCCACGAGGCGCTAGGAGATGTCGCGCCCCCGCCCGACACCCCCGGCGCGCCGCTGACGAACGTCAACGCCGCCCGCGTCCTCATCCTCAACGCCAGCTTCGAGCCGCTGCACGTCTGTTCCGTGAAGCGCGCGGTGACGTTGCTGATGCACGAGGTGGCGGAGCGGGTGGAGGACTCCGATCGCGTGCTGCGCTCCCCCACTCAAGTGTTCCCGGTACCCAGCGTGATCCGGCTGCGCCGGTTCGTGCGCGGGCCCGTCCGCCAACGCGTGGCCTTCAACCGCAAGAACGTCTTCCGCCGCGACGACCACACCTGCCAGTACTGCGCCACCCGCACCCACGACCTCACCCTCGACCACGTCGTGCCGCGTAGCCGGGGCGGCCCGACCAGTTGGGAGAACGTCGTCGCGTGCTGCAAGAGCTGCAACGCGCGCAAACGCGACCGCACGCCGGACGAGGCGGCGATGGCATTGCGCCGCAGGCCGTACGCGCCACGCTTCATGTTCTCGAGTGCGTACGGCGTGCTGCCCGACATCGACCCGATCTGGGAGAAGTACCTGCCGCGAACGCGCCGCCACTCCTGACCTCGCCGGCACCGGGCCGGCAGCGCGACCGGCTCGGTCAGCGCCGCTCGTCGCGGAACAGGCGCGTCAGCAGCGAACTCACGATGCTGAGCACCAGCGCCCCGAGCAGGGCACCGCCGAGGCCGCTCAGCTCGAGCGGCGTCACGGCGGCGACGATCGCCAGCGCCAAGGCGTTGACGACCAGCAGGAAGAGCCCCAGCGTGAGCACGGTCAGCGGCAGCGTGAGGACCACCATCACCGGCCGAACCACGGCGTTCACCAAGCCGAGCACCAGCGCCGCCACCAGCAGCGGCCCAAGGCCGTCCTGACCCATCGACACCCCGACGCCGAGTTGGACGGTGACCCACAGCGCCAACGCGCCCAGGGCCCATCGGATCAGCAAGTTCATGCCGCGAGTATAGCGGCCAGTGCGCGCGGCCTGCCCGGGGATCGCGCGGGCGCCGCCACGCGACGCGCCGTCGGCGCGTTCAGCGCGGCAGGCACACCAGCGCCGGGGTGCGTTCGACCTCGCCGAACCCGAGCGACGCCAGGATCTGGATCAGCTTGGGATCGGCGCCACCGAGCACGGTGTCGACCGCCCCGAACGGACTCATGCTGGAGAGCTCGAGCAGGGTCGAGACCACCAGCCGGCGAAGCATCTCGCTGTCGCCGCGGAGCTCCTGCAGCACCCCCACCGCGTCGAGCGTGTAGCTGGCGTCGACGCCGCGCTCGCGGGTGCCGCAGAAGGCGTACCCCACCGGTTCCTGGTCGAGCGTCTCGCGCGCCAAGAACCACAGGTCGGGGTGGAACGGGCCGTACCGCCGCTTGAGGAACGCCCAGGCGGCGTCGCTGGCTGGGCGCCCTTCGGCGCGCTGGTAGAACGAGCGGAAGGCCGCGTCGCTGTCCGGTTGCCACGCCTCGAGCACCAACGGCGCGCCGAGCGGCGGGACGTCGCTGAGCTCGAACCGCAGGCGCCTCAGCTCGTCGTGCTCGAAGCCGAGCGGTGCCAACAGCCCGAGCAACGCGTCGCGCTGCTCGCGTCCCATCGAGTGCAACTGCACCAGTGCCGCCTCGTGCGGGTTGCGCCGCAACACCTCGCCGAGGAGCGTGACCAAGCCGTCCGGGTCGGCGTCGTGCCACGGGCTGGTGATGACGATGGTGCGCACGTCGTCGGCCGGGTCGGGCGCCAAGACGTGCATGCCGGCGCTCGGCGCGACTCCCTGCCGCTCCAGCACGAAGCAGTGGCGGGCGTCCTGGACGCTGTCGCGCAGCTGCGGTCCGAGCCTGAGCGAGAGGGTGTGCGGGTCGGGATGCCCGAGGAACGCCAGGGCCCGGCCCATGAACCACACCACTTCGTCGGGCGCGAGGTTCCGGATCACGACCGCTCAGTCTACCCCAGCGTTCGGCCCTCCCTCCCGGTATGCTCGCCTCCATGGCCAAGCCCCGCATCCTCGGCGGCAGCGCGCGAGGACGCGAACTCGACACGCCCCGCAAGGGCACGCGTCCGAGCCCGTCCCGCTTGCGCGAAGCGCTGTTCGACGTGCTCGCCTTCGAACCGCGCGGGCGCTTCCTCGACCTCTTCGCCGGCTCCGGCGCCGTCGGGCTCGAGGCAGCAAGCCGCGGCTGGGACGCGGTGTGCGTCGACCGATCTGCCGAGGCGGCGACCGTCATCCGTCGCAACGCCGCACGCCTCGACCTGCCGGTCACGGTCGTGCAGGCCGACGCACTGCGGTACGCCGCCGCCCATCCCGCGACGTTCGACGTAGTGTTCGCCGCTCCGCCCTACCCCGAGGACCTCGAGCGCCTGTTCGCGCGCGTCCTCTCCTCCGGCGCGGCGCGTCCGGGCGGGTTGTACGTCCTGCAACATCCCAGCGACATGACGCCCCTACCCGACGCCGCAGGGCCGCTCGGCGCCGCCACGGTGCGGGCGCGGCGCTACGGCTCCAACGCCGTGACGACCGTGCGCGTGCCGGCCTCGAGCGTCGGCTGACGTCGCTTCGCGGGCGTGCGCGGAGGCGACCTCCTCGCCGCGCCTCCGGATGCTTGCCGCCTGGGGCACGTCCGAGGGGAGTGCTAGACTGGTACGTTGATTCCGCAGCCGGCGCGAACCGGCGCGGCGCCAGCCCACCGGGCGGTCCGCGCCACGTCGCCGCGCCCACCGTCGCCGCTCGCGACGCACGCCGGGTTCCCGGTCAGGAGCGCCCGCCGGCCTGCGCGGAAAGGTCCTAGACGCATGCTCGGATTCGTACAGAAGCTCTTCGACAACAACGAACGCGAAGTCAAGCGGCTCCAGGCCGAGGTCGTGTCGCGCGTCAACGACCTCGAGGCGCAGATGGAAGGGATCGACGACCTCGCGGCCGCCTACGCCGCCTTGAGGCGCCGGCACGTGGAGGGGGCGGAGGAGCTCGAGGCGCTGCTTCCCGAGGCGTTCGCCATCACGCGCGAGTCCGCCAAGCGCTTCCTCGGGTTGCGCCACTACGACGTGCAGCTGATCGGCGGCGCCGCGCTCCACTACGGGCGCATCGCCGAGATGAAGACCGGCGAGGGCAAGACGCTGGTGGCGACGCTCGCCCTGGCGCTCAACGCCCTGCGGAGCAGGGGCGCACACCTGGTCACCACCAACGACTACCTGGCGCGGGTCGGGGCCGAGTGGATGGGCCCGGTGTACCGCGGTCTGGGCCTACAGGTGGGCATCATCCAGCACGACTCCGACGGCCCCGCGCGCCGTACGGCGTACCGCGCCGACATCACCTACATCACCAACTCCGAGCTCGGCTTCGACTACCTGCGCGACAACATGGCGTTCCGCCCGGACCAGCTCGTGCTGCGCGAAGAGAACCCGCTGCACTACGCCATCATCGACGAGGTCGACTCGATCCTCATCGACGAGGCGCGCACGCCCTTGATCATCTCCGGCCCGGCCGAGGTCGCGACCGACAAGTACTACACCATGGCCAAGATCTCCCAGCAGCTCGAGCGCGGCGAGCCGGCCGAAGGCGACAAGCCCGCGACCGGCGACTACTCGGCCGACGCCAAGGCGAAGGACATCCACCTCACCGAGCAGGGCATCGAGAAGGCCGAGAAGCTGATCGGCATCGACAACATCTTCAGCCCGGAGAACATGGAGATCGGCCACATGCTGCGGCAGGCGCTGCGCGCCCGCGAGCACTACCACCTCGACCAGCAGTACGTGAAGAACGACGAAGGGCAGATCGTCATCGTCGACGAGTTCACCGGCCGGCTGATGCCCGGTCGGCGCTTCGGCGAGGGGCTGCACCAAGCGATCGAGGCCAAGGAAGGCGTGAAGATCGAGCGCGAGAACCAGACGCTCGCTACCATCACGTACCAGAACTTCTTCAAGCTCTACGACAAGATCGCCGGCATGACGGGCACCGCCAAGACCGAGGAGAAGGAGTTCCAAGAGATCTACACCTCCGACGTGCTGGTGATCCCCACCAACCGGCCCGTCGTCCGCCAGGACGGCGAGGACATCGTCTACCGCACCCAGAAGGGCAAGTACGAGGCGGTCGTCGAGGAGATCGCCGAGGTGCACGGCACCGGGCAGCCGATCCTGGTGGGCACCGTCACCATCGAGGCGTCCGAACTGCTGTCGCGCATGCTGAAGCGCCGCGGCATCCAGCACGAGGTGCTGAACGCCAAGTACCACGGTCGCGAAGCCGAGATCGTGGCGCAGGCCGGACGCAGCAGCGCCGTCACCATCAGCACCAACATGGCCGGCCGCGGCACCGACATCGTCCTCGGCGGCAACGCCGAGTGGCTGGCGCGTCAACTGCTGGAACGCGAAGGCTTCGATCGCTACGACACCGACACGGAGCTGTTCATCAAGGCGATCATGATGAAGAAGCCGGACGAAGCGCGCTCCCTCGCGCGCAAGATGGAGGGGCTGCCGGAGGACGTCATCGGCAAGCTCGAGCGGCTGCGCGACGAGGCCGAGGCCGACCATGTCAAAGTCGTGTCGCTCGGCGGCCTGCACATCATCGGCACCGAACGCCACGAGGCGCGCCGTATCGACAACCAGCTCCGCGGTCGAGCCGGCCGTCAAGGCGACCCGGGTTCGAGCCGCTTCTACGTCAGCTTCGAAGACGACCTCATGCGCCTCTTCGCCAACGAGCGCGTGCTCGGAATGATGGACCGGCTGGGGATGGACGACGCTCAGCCGATCGAGGCGCGCATGGTCACCGGTGCCATCGAGCGCGCGCAGAAACGCGTCGAGGACAGGAACTTCGGCATCCGCAAGCAGCTGCTCGAGTACGACAACGTCATGAGCAAGCAGCGCGAGGTCATCTACGCCCAGCGCCGCGAGGTGCTGCTCGGCCACGACATCTCCGACGACGTCCAGGACATGATCGCGGAGTACGTCGACTCGCAGGTGCAGCGCTACCTGAACCCGAACCTAGAGCCCGAGGAGCAGGACCTCGCCGCCTTGCGCACCTCCATCCTCGATGCCGTGCCGGCGCTCGAGCACGTCGACTTCGAGGCGCACCGCGGGCATCCGCCGGACGACGTCACCGACCAGCTCGTGAAGGCGCTCGAAGCGGCCTACCAGGCGCGCGAGCAAGAGCTGGGCGCGCCGCTCCTGCGCGAACTCGAGCGCTTCATCGTGCTGCAGGTGGTCGACCAGCATTGGAAGGAGCACCTGCACTCGATGGACGTGCTGCGCCAGGGCATCGGCCTGCGCGGCTACGGCCAACGCAACCCGCTCCAGGAGTACGCCTTCGAAGGGTTCAACCTCTTCGAGGAGATGAAGGCGAACATCCGCCTCAACGTCGCCAAGCTGCTCTTCCGGGTGCAGGTACAGACCGATCAGCGCTTGGAGCGCCGTCAGCAGCGAGCCGCACCGGTGCAGTACAGCGCCGCGTCGCAGTCCGGGGTCGCGGCCGCCGCCACTGCCGGCGCGACGACAGGCCAACGCGCCGCGGCGGCGGGTCCGGCACGCGGCAGCGGACCGACCTCCCCCATCCGCGTCGACGACAAGGTAGGGCGCAACGACCCCTGCCCCTGCGGCAGCGGCAAGAAGTACAAGCACTGCCACGGCCGCTCGGGGATCGAGGCGTAACCACAGGCGCATGCGGCAACCCACCGCCGTCGACCCCTTCCCCGAGCGCCTGGCGGAGCACGCGCGCACCGCGGGTTCGGTGGTCTGCCTCGGTCTCGACCCGCGCCCGGAGGCGCACCCGCTCACCCACCCGACGCGTTTCGGAGGCGATGGGAGGGCGTTGGCGGCTGCCGTCGGCAACTACCTGGTCGCCGTCCTGGACGCCACCCACGACGTGGTGGCGTGCTGCAAGCCGCAGGCCGCCTTCTTCGAGGCGCTGGGCCCGGCTGGCCTCGAGGCGTTGTCGCGGGTGCTGCGCTACGCCCGGGCGCTCGGCGTACCGACGATCCTCGACGCCAAGCGCGGCGACATCGGCTCGACCGCCGAAGCCTACGCCGCTGCGTACCTCGGCGACGGCCCGTTCGCAGCGGACGCCTTGACCGTGAACCCGTACCTCGGCCTCGACACCCTCGAGCCGTTCCTACGGGCGGCCGAAGCCAACGGCCGCGGCCTGTTCGTGCTGGTACGAACGTCCAACCCCGGTAGCGCCGACATCCAGGAGCTCCGCCTCGCCGACGGCGGGCGCCTTCACGAGCACCTCGCCGATCGCCTGAACGCCCGCGCCGAGCGCTTGCCTGCACACGGCGGCTACACGGCGCTCGGGGCGGTGGTCGGCGCCACCCAGCCGGCGGCGCTGGCGGAGCTGCGGCGACGCCTGCCCACCTCGCTCTTGTTGGTGCCGGGGTACGGCGCCCAGGGCGGGACCGCAGGAGACGTGACGCCTGCCTTCGACGCGAGCGGCTGGGGCGCGGTCGTGAACGCCAGCCGCAGCCTCACCTACACGTCCGAGGCGACGGCCGCCCCCACCCTAGCCGAGGCCGGCGCCGCCGTGCGCGCGGCCGCCATCCGCATGCGCGACGACCTGCGCCGCGCCATCGAGGCGCGCGCGTAGGCGCCACACGCCCCTTCGACGCTCACGGCGTGCGCAGGTACCCCAGCAGGGTGGTTGGGGACATGTTGGTGCGCACCCGCGTGATCAGGCCGAGCAGCGTGCCGAAGCCGACCTCCGGTCCGTCGAAGACGGCGGCGTAGAGCTGCACGCCGTTCAGCGCCTCGAGCTCGAACCCGAACGCGGCCAGCTCCTCCCCCACCGGGACGGCGTACGGCCAGTCGTCGTCCTTCGCCGGGCGGCTTCCGACGATGTACATGCGCGACGAATTGTGCGTCAGGAACAACCGCTTGGCGGTCTCCTCCGGCGCCGTGACGTAGTGCCTGAGATGCACCGCGCAGTTGCTCAAGGCGCGCAACGCATCCCTAGGCTGCGCCTCTTCCATGGCGTCGTCGGGACGCACCACCAGCAGGCGCGGGTAGACGGTCCAGTTCCAGATGACGGCCCAGAAGGACAGACGGCCGCGGTCGTCGGGGTCGGTGGCGAGTAGCGCGGCGGGTCGGATGGTGCGCGAGACCCGCTCCAGCACACGCGCCATGTCGTCGACGGCGTCGGCGACGCTCGCGGGGGCGTCCACCCGCGACGCGTCGAGGTGGTACCAGGCCAGGAAGCGCTCCAGCATCGTCGCCCAGGTGTCGCCGTCCAACGCGCCGGGTCGCCACTCGTCCGGCAGCAGCTTGCGCTCGGCGAGGTAGCGCACCGCCGGGTAGTCGGGGTGCGCCTCGTCCAGCGGCACCGAAGCGTTGGCGCGCAAGCGCGGAAGCGCAGGCTCCACCAGCTCCACGGCGCGGCGCAGCAGCAACGCGCCGTCGATGCCGCTGGCCGGCCGCTCGAGGCTCAGGTCGCTGAGCGACGAGCGCAGCTCCTGGACACAGACCTGCGCTGCCGCCGCGGCGGGGAGCGAGAGCGCCACCGCCATCAGCATGCCGCGCAGCCATGGAACACGCCGCATGGGCCGAGTCTACCGGCCCATGCGGCGGGAGCGGTGAGAAGGGCCGCCGCGCTGCGGCGGCGCCCACGCTGCTGCCTACGGGGCGGTCAGGTAGTAGGCGCTCTTCGCCGAGGCGGCCGCCCGGTCCGTGGTGGACTCGACCCGGATGTAGTCGCCGTCCAGCACGTCGAACTGCTCGCTCGGGGTGAAGGGGCCGTCCACGAAGGTGCCGTTGCTGTCGTAGAGCCTCGCCTCGAGGCCCAGCTGGTTGCTGGCGTCGAAGGCGACCGTGCCGCCGCCGGTCACCTGCCAGTAGTCGACGTCGCCGATGGTCTCGATGGCGCCTCCGACGGTGGAGCCCACGGTGAACGACGCTGCGTTCGCCCGGCTGCCGTTGTCCTCGGTGTCGTCTTGCAGCACGTCGCCGTAGACGTAGAGGTCGTAGGAGATGGATCCGCCGCTGTCGTTCTTGACGTGGGCGTAGTACGTGCCGCCGGTCGGCTCGAAGATGACGCAACTGCCACGGCAGTTCACCAGCGTGGAGATGGCCTGCTCCTCGATGCCGGCGTCCACCGTCTGCAAGCCGTCGGCGTAGCGCGCGAAGAAGTTCGAGCTGTTGCTCGACGCGATCAGCACGTAGTTGCCGCTGCGTTGCTCGAGCTCGATGTTCTCGCTCAGCTCCAGGTAGACCACGTCGTAGGTGTCACGCACCGCCTGCGGGATGGTGATCTCGAACACCTCGGAGTCGCCGGCTGCGAGCGTGTCGGTGTACACCGGCGTGCTGGGATCCGTGGTGGCGGTCACGTCCACCGCGTTGGGCGGGATGATCGGTTCGATGGTGATGGTACAGCCGGCGAGGACCAGCGCGACCAGCGCGCCGAGGATGGGGAACAAGGTGCGTCTCATGCGATTGCCTCCTCCTATCCAGTCTACGAACGAAGTGCGATGCGGGATGGGCAGTCCTTCATGAAGCGCTCACGCCCACCGTCGTGGCCGCGCGCTCACTCCAGGACCATCACGTACGGGTAGAGGTCGGGCGCCCCGGCGTGGAGCTCGATCTCCAGCCCCGGATGGTCTTCGCCGATGCGCGCCACCACCTCCGCTGCGGCCTCCGCGCCGACGTCGGCAGCGTAGAACAGCGAGGCGACTTCGTAGTCGTCGGCGCGCTGCTCCAGGAGGCGGAGCAAGCACTCGTCGAAGCTCTCGGCGGACACCGCCAGGGTGCCGTCGGCCAGCCCGATGGCGCTGCCCTCGTGCACCTCGACCCCTTCGATGCTGGCGTCGCGGCTGGCGCGGGTGATCTCGAGCGTCAGCGCCTGCTCGGCGGCGGCCTCCATGTCCGGCAGCAAGTCGTCCGCCGGCACGCCCTCCTGGAACAGCACCGCGGCCGCCAGGCCCTGCCCCAGGGTGCGCGTGGGCAGCACCCGCACGCGTTTCTCGGGCACCAGTTCGGCCACCCGCTCGGCCGCCATGATGATGTTCTTGTTGTTCGGCATCACGATGACGTCGTGCGCTCCGACGCTGCGCACCGCGTCGGCGATGTCCTGCACCGACGGGTTGTCGCTCTGGCCGCCGCCGACCACCCGCACGCCCAGGCTGCGCAGCACACGCGTGAGGCCGTAGCCGCTCGCCACCGCCACCGCGGCGCTCGCGGGAGCCTGCGCTTCGCTAGCCTCGACGTCCGCGAGGATCTCGGAGTGCTGCTCGCTCATGTCCTCGACCTTGGAGCGCACCATGCGCCCGAAGCGCGCGACCTCGGCCAGCAGCTTCTCCGGCTCTTCGGTGTGGATGTGCCCCTTGACGAAGCCCTCGGCGCCCACGACCAGCAGCGAGTCGCCGTACGGCGCCACCAGCTCCTGGATCTGGCGCGTCGGCACGGTCACGTCGGCCAGCAGGAACTCGGTGCAGAAACCGAACTCCTCCTCCGCGAACTGCTGCTGCGCGCGCCGTTCGACCTTCGGCGGTGCCGGCAGGTCACGGCCCTCGAAGTACGCGATGCATCCTTCCAGCACGCGCAGGAACCCGAGCCCGCCGGCATCGACGACGCCTGCTTGCTTGAGGATCGGCAACATCTCGGGGGTGCGTCGCAGCGCGTCGTGGCCGGCGTCCCGCGCCACCTCGAGCACCTCCAGCGGCAACCTGCCGCCGGCGGCGTTGGCGGCTTCCGCCGCCTCGCGCGCCACGGTCAGGATGGTGCCCTCGACCGGTTTCATGACGGCGGCGTAGGCGGTGGCGGCACCGGCGACCAAGGCGTCGGCCACGTCCGACCCGCCGAGGCTCCGCTGCCCCTTGATGCTCTCGCCGAAGCCCTTGAGGATCTGCGAGAGGATGACCCCGGAGTTGCCCCGGGCTCCGAGCAGCGAGCCGTACGCCAGGGCGTGCGCGACGCTGGCCATGTCCTGCGGGTTCTCGTCCGTGAGATGGCGCCGCACCGACTGCATCGTCAGATGCATGTTGGTGCCGGTATCGCCGTCCGGTACCGGGTAGACGTTGAGCGCGTTGACCTCGTCGACGTGGACGCCCAGCCACTGCGTGGCGAAGATGAAGGCGTGCCCCACGTCCTTGGCGGTGAACACCTTGTGGTGTCGCGCCGGCGTGTCAGCCACGACTGACGCCCTCGACGTGCACGCGCACCTGGTCGAGCTCGACGCCAGCGTACTGCTTGGCGGCGTACCGCACGCGGTCGCGCACGCCGTCCGCCACCACCGGGATGTTGACGCCGTACGCCACCACCACGTGGATGTCGACGTCGGCGCGCCCTTCGCCGCGAGGATGCTCGACCAGCACGCCCTCGTCGACCTGGCGCGCGCCGAGGATGCGCCGCAGGCCCTCGCCGATGTTCACCGGCGCCATCCCGACCACGCCAGGCACCTCGTGGGCGGCCAAGCCGATGATGCTGCGAAGCGCTCCGTCGGCCACGCGTACGTGGTCGATCGGCCGGGGCGCGGCGGGGCGCGTGGCGCTGCCCTTGGCGCCTCGGCCGCGGCGGGTGGGCGCGCGTTTCCCCTCGCCAGCCGGCTCGGCCGGCGCGGCCTCGGTGCCCGTCGGGGCCTCGTGGGCGCCCTGCTCGGTGTCGCCAGCGGCGTTCGCGTCGTCGTGGGCGCGGCGCTGCTTGTCGTCCTCCATCGAAGCAACCCTCCAACCAGGTCCGTGCCTTGCCGCTCGGAGCCGCGGGATCGCGACGCCGCGGGCGCTGGTACGGTGCTCGGTGTGCGCTATTGTACCGCCCGGCCGCGCCGTCGTTCGCAGCGTCCACGCCGCGAAGGCCCCGTCAAGCGGGATCCCATCGCTCGACGTCGATCTCGCTGTCTCGCACCGTCACGCCGCGGCCGTGGACGAACGTCAGCGCCTGGTCCAGGGTGCGCTCCACCCAGGCGCGATCCGAGCCGATGGTGACGACGCCGATGCGTTCCCAGTCGTGCGCATCGAGGCCATCGAGGCGCGCGACCGACACCGCGAACCGGACCTTGAGGCGCTCGGTCACGGGCTTCACCAGGGCGCGTTTCTCCTTCAGCGAGCGCACACCCGGGAAGTCGAGCGTCACGAGCATCACGCCGACGTAGGTGGCCGCGCGCTCCGGCACGCGCCCCTCACTCCATCCCGGCCAAGAACCCGATCCGTCGCAACGCTCGGATGAGGTCCATCACCGTCGCTTCGCTCGGGTCGTAATCGACCACCACGCGGGCGTCGTCGGCCGGTTGCACGTCGCGCACCCCTGGCACAGCGGCCAGCGCCGTGAGCACGCTATGGCGCGCGTCGTCCGTGTCCATCCCGCGCACACCCACCAACGCCCGTGCCAGCGACTCAGCCATGACGGCCCTCCGGCAGCGGATCGGTCGGAGACCGCGACGACGAGGGTCCGCCGGACGAGGGGCCCGTCGCCGCCCCCCCGTTGCGAGCGCGCGAACCGAGGGCGCGGCGGAAGGTGACGCTCGCGTCCTGTTGGAACGTCGCTTGCGCCAGGGCGTCGCCCAGGGCGGTGTCACCGCGCGGCAGCGTCACCGATAGGTCGTACACGCCGGCGTCGTAAGCGCTCTTGGTGAGCGCAGCGAGCAGCGCGGCCGTGACGGCGCTCTCCTCGGCTTCGGCCGTCGCCAGGCGACTGGTCTGCACCGCTGCCCGGTCGCCTCCCCACACCGCGTGCGCCAGCACGAAGCCGCGACACGACGCCGTCCCGTCCGGCGCCACGCGCTCGGCCACGAAGGCGTGTCCGCTGCGGGCGAAGTAGCGCAACGACGCGGCGTTGACCACGGGCTCCACCCCGAACCTGGCGCCGTACCCGCCATCGATGGCCGCCAGCGCGTCTAGGTCCGCTTCTTGTGGTGGCCGTAGGCGCAGCGTCATCCCAGCATCCCTCCCTCGACCCGCGCGCTCCGCTCGGCCGGCGAAGCGGGCCGTGTGCGCACCTCGCCGACGCGCCGCAGCGCCGGCGCTCGGCATTCGCTCGTGGCGGTCACGCTCACGAGTATACGTGCAGCAGCGCTCCTTCCCGGTCCGCCGCGCGCGACGCGGCCGCTCGGGAGGCCGCCACGCGGCCGCTCGGGGGGCCGCCACGCGGCCGTCACAGCACCAGGTCGGCTGCCCGAGCCTCCGAGCGCGCTTCGTCCCACGGCGTGTAGCCGGCCTCGACGAAGTAGAGGCCGTGCGCCGCGACGTTGTGCCCGGCGCGGCGCCGGTCGCGCGCCGCCACCAGCGCAGGCAGGTCGTCCGGCCGTAGTTTCCCCTTGCCGACCCACAGGAGCGTCCCCACCACGGTGCGGACCATGTTCCGCAGGAAGCCGTCGGCGGCGATGTGCAGCCGCAGCTCGCCGCGCTCACTGCGGACCTCGCACAGGTGCACGGTGCGCACCGTCGTCCGCGTCTCCTGCGTCGCGAACGTGGCGAAGTCGTGGCGGCCCACCAGGTGGCGCGTGGCCGCTTGCATCGCCGCCACGTCGAGGTGCCGGAACACCGGCAGCACCCGCGATCGCATCAGGGCGAGGCCGCGCGGGTCGTCGCGCACCACGCGCATGCGGTACAGGTAGCGGCGGTAGAGGCAGTGGAACTGCGCCTCGAAGTCGGGGCTGGTGGTTGCCAGCGCAAGTACCGCCACGTCGCGCGGCAGGTGGGCGTTCAGTGCGAGACGCAGCTTCTCGTCGGGGATGACGCTGCTGGTGTCGACGTGCGCCACCATCGCCAGGGCGTGCACCCCGGCGTCGGTGCGACCGGCCGCCAGCACGGGGCCGTGCACGCCAGGCAGCTGCGCGAACGCCTGCTCCAGCACTCCTTGCACCGTCCGTTCGCCGGTGGCTTGGCGTTGCCAGCCGAAGAACTCGGTGCCGTCGTACTCCAACGTGAGCCGGACGCGGCGGCTCGCCGGTTCGCTCACGACCGGGCGGGCGCCAGCCGCGTGACCCGCCCCACCAGCGGCATCACCACGGTGCCCGCGTACCCCACGAGCAGGTAGCGGAAGAACGAGCCGACGACGCCGTGGCGGATCTCGTCCGGGATGGCCGCCGACGTGCCCGCGAGCGCCGCGAACACGACCGCGACGCCGAGCGCCCCCATCGCGGCGCGCCGCCACCAGGCGCCGTGGGCCTCGTACCGCACGAACTGCGGCCCGGTCACGAAGGCGGCGGCCGCCCCCATGAACAGCCCAGACTCGGGGGTGGGCAGCAGCACGTGCAGCGCCAGCGGGACCGCGATGCCGAGCGCGATGGTCCACCCTCGCCCGAGCCGCGCGCGCGTCCGGAACGCCAGCAGCCCGACGACGATCACCGCCATGCCGATCACGATCCCGCCGACCACGTCCACCGGCAGGTGCACGCCGAGGTACAGGCGCGACACGCCCACCAGGGCGATGATCGCGGCGGCCAGCCAGGTGAACCACGTGCGCCCGGCCGCCGCCGCGGCGAAGCCCCAGAAGGTGGTGGCGGCCTGGGCGTGGCCCGAGGGGAAGCCGGCACCCAGGGCGGTGGCGCGCGCCGCCTCGCTGCGGAGCACGCTCTCGTCGAGCTCGAACGGGCGTGCCGTCACGAACGCTCCCTTGAGCAGCTGGTTGAGGTGGAAGCCGGCCAGGAACGTGACGGCGAGCTGGCGACCGACGCGGGCGTCGACGCTCAAGAACGCGATCACCAGCATCACGACGTACGCCTGCTCCGAACCGAGGTTGGTGACGTAGAGCATGAGGCGGTCGAGCGCCGGCGAGGCTGCGCTCTGCAGGGCGTGGATGACCTCCATCGGACCTCCGGGGCCACGCGAACGGCCGCGTGCACGACGATTCTAGCAGCGCGACGAAGGCCGTCGCCCGGCGCGTTGCCAGCGGGGTGCGCGCGTGCGAGCATGGGCCGACATGGACACCAGTCGTTCGCAAGCGCTCTTCGCGCGCGCCCAGGCGGTCACCCCCGGGGGCGTCAACTCGCCGGTCCGGGCGTTCGGCGGCGTGGGCGGCACGCCTCGGTTCCTCGCCGGCGGCAGCGGCGCGTACGTCACCGACGTCGACGGCAACCGCTATATCGACATGGTCAGCTCGTGGGGGCCGATGATCCTCGGCCACGCGCACCCCGCGGTGGTGGCGGCGGTGCAGCAGGCCGCCGCGCTCGGAACGTCGTTCGGCGCCCCGGGCGAGCGTGAGGTGGCGTTGGCGGAGGCGGTGCTGGAGCGCTACCCGAACTGCCGCTCGGTGCGCTTCGTGAACTCCGGCACCGAGGCCACCATGAGCGCGCTGCGGCTGGCGCGCGGCTTCACCGGGCGCGACTTGATCGTGAAGTTCGAGGGCAACTACCACGGCCACGCCGACGGTCTGCTGGTCGCGGCCGGCTCGGGCGCCGCCACCACCGGGGTACCGTCCTCGGCCGGCGTGCCGGCCGCCGTCGCCGCCACCACCCTGGTCGCGCCCTACAACGACGTCGCCGCCGTGGAAGCGCTGCTGCGCGCGCATGCGGGTCGGGTGGCGGCGGTGATCGTCGAGCCGGTGGTCGGCAACATGGGCGTCGTCCCTCCGGCGGCGGGGTTCTTGCAGGGGCTGCGGGCGCTGACCCGCGCCCACGGGGCGCTGCTGGTGATCGACGAGGTCATGACCGGCTTCCGCGTGGCGCGCGGCGGTGCGGTCGAGCTCTACGGGCTCGAGCCGGACCTGGTGGCGTGGGGGAAGGTGATCGGCGGCGGGCTGCCGGTCGGGGCGTACGGCGGTCGGGCGGACGTCATGGGGATGGTCTCGCCGCTCGGGCCCGTCTACCAGGCCGGCACGTTGTCGGGCAACCCGCTGGCGATGGCCGCCGGGCTCGCGACGTTGGCGGCGATCGACGAAGCGGGCGACGTCTACCCCGTGCTCGAGGAGCGTGGCGCGCGGCTGCAACACGGCCTCGAACGGGCCGCCGCGGCTGCCGACGTCGCGGTGCAGGTGCAGCGCGTCGGTTCTATGCTGACGGTCTTCTTCACCGACCAACCGGTGCGCGACTTCGCCGGCGCCTCGGCGAGCGACGACAGGCGCTTCGCCCGCTGGTTCCACGCCATGCTCGATGCCGGCGTGTCGTGGCCGCCAAGCGCGTTCGAAGCGGCGTTCCTCAGCTACGCGCACGACGACGCCGCGATCGACGAGGTGGTCGACGCCGCCGCAGCGGCGTTCCGGACGGTCGGCTAGGCTCGGCGCCATGGCGCAGCTCCCCCCTACCAGCGACACCATCGTCGCCATCGCCACGGCACCCGGCGCCGGCGCCGTGGGGATCGTGCGGTTGTCGGGCCCGGACGCGTACCGCGTCGCCGACGCCTTGTTCCGCACCAAGCGGGGGGTGCCGCCGAGCCGGATCCCGGCGGGAAGTGCGCGCTACGGCACCCTGGAGGACGCTGGCGAGACCATCGACGAGGCCGTGTTGGTCACGTTCCGCGCGCCGCGGTCGACCACCGGCCAGGACGTGGTGGAGCTCCAGACGCACGGCGGGCCGGCCGTCCTACGCGCCGTGCTTGACGCTTGCGTGCGCCACGGCGCTCGCCTGGCGGGCCCCGGCGAGTTCACGCTGCGGGCGTACCTCGGCGGTCGCATCGACTTGGCGCAAGCCGAGAGCGTCCTCGACCTGGTGCAGGCGCAGACCGACAACGCTAGGCGCAACGCCGCCCTGGGCCTCACCGGCGCCCTGGGCGCGCGCGTAGGCGAGATCCAGACCGACGTCACCCATGCGTACGCCGCGGTGCAAGCGGCCTTCGACTACCCCGACGAAGGGGTGCCTCCAGCCGACCTCGAGGCGCCGCTACGGCGGGCAGCCGGCGACTTGCGGGCGCTGTTGGCCACGGCGGAGGCCGGTCGACTGGCACGCAACGGCGCCCGTCTGGCCCTGCTCGGTCGCCCCAACGCCGGCAAGTCGAGCCTGCTGAACGCGTTGCTGGGGTACGAACGCTCGATCGTGTCCGACACGCCCGGCACCACCCGTGACTACCTCGAGGCGCCGCTGGTGCTGGCCGGCATCCCGCTGACCGCCATCGACACCGCCGGCATCCGGACGGCGGACGACGCCATCGAGGCAAGCGGCGTGGCGGTGGCGCGCCGCATCGCCGCCCATGCCGACCTGCGGCTGGTGTTGCTTGACCGCTCGAGCGCGCTGCACGAGGAGGACCTGGCGCTGCTCCGCGAGGTCCCGGCCGAGCGGACCCTGCTCGTCCTGAGCAAGACGGACCTGCCGCCGGCGTGGCACGAGCGCGACGTGGCGGGCATCCCGCCCGGCATCGTCACGGTGGCGGTGTCGGCGCGCACCGGCGCCGGCATGGAGACGCTACGGCACGCCATCGCCGAGGCCCTGCTGGGGGACGCCGCCGGTACCGAGATGTGGCTCACGCAGGAGCGCCACGTCGCCGCGCTCGGCGCGGCCGCGGACCGGGTCGATGGCGCGTTGGCCGCGGCGCAGGACGGCAACCACGACGTGGCGTCGTTGGAGATGCAGGAGGCGCTGGGGGCGTTGGCGGCCGTCACGGGCCGCGGCGCCATCGCCGAGGAGACGCTGGCGTCGATCTTCGCGCGCTTCTGCGTAGGGAAGTGACGGCGGCCACCGTCCCGCGTCGCGGAGCCCGGCGTCAGGCGCTGCGCGCCTCGAGCGCCACTTCGTCGGCGGCGCGGCGCACGGCCTGCGGGAAGCGCCCCATGATCTCGCCCAGCACGGTGCGGGCGGTGAACGCGATCATCTTCAACAGCGCCTGCGTGCCCCACTTGTCGGCCGACGGCACGCGCAGGCGGATGGTGACCCGGAAGGCGTAGTCGACGGCGCTGCCGCTAGCCTCCTCGCGTACCACCGCCTCGCCGTCGACCTCGGCCCACCCGGGGCCGTCGGGGACGATCGGCAAGGCGCTCAGTACGGCGCCGGAAGCGGTGTCGCGCAGTTCGCTGCGGAACGGCAGCTCGCGTTGGCCGAAGAGCGCGGCGTTGACGGGCAGCGTCGCCACCACCACGCGCGGCAGCCCCTCCAACACCTGCAGATCGGCCAGGAAGTCGGCGTAGCGCAACGAGCGCGGCACGTCGCGCACGAACGCGCGTGCCTCCGGTGCCGGCATGGCCACCGGCAGCGAGAAGCGGACTTCGTGCGTCAGCTCCATCGTCCGCCGGCGCCTCAGCGCTCACCCGGACGGGGCCGGGCACCCACCCACTCGACCTTGACCGACGCCTCGCGCACCGCCGCTTCGATCTCGGCGTCCGACGCGCTTCGCAGGCGCGGGAGATGCTGGAACAGGCCCGCGCTCGACGCCAGACCGACGCGCACCGTGACCGGACCGTCCTCCGACACCCGGCCGATGCGCCACAGCAGGTTGGACGCCAGCTCCTCGAGGGCCGTCGGTGCCACGCCGACGTCTTCCAAGCGCCGGCGCAACTGCTCGTGCAAGCGCTCCTGCCCGAAGGCCTCGCTCATGCTCCACGCTCCACGCGCCCAGCCTACCCCAGGACGCCGTGTCCCGCGCCAGGGACGCACGTCCGCGCCCCACGCCGACCGCGACGACACCGTCGCCCGCGCCTTCGGTCGTGGTAGCATCCGCGCGTGCTGGACGCAACCGCCGCCCCGGTCGACGCGCCCGCGCCGCGCCATCGACGCCCCTGGTCGCTCGTCTTGCGGGGCATGGCGATCGGCGCGTCCGACCTCGTCCCTGGCGTCTCGGGCGGCACCATGGCGCTGATCCTCGGCGTCTACCAGGAGCTGATCCTCACGCTCGGCAACCTCACGCGTCCCGCCTTCGTCCGCTCGGTCCTGCGGGGCGCCTGGGGGCACGCCTTCCAGCTGGCGAACGGTCGCTTCCTGGTGTTGCTGGGGGCGGGCGTGCTGGGTGCCATCGGGTCGTTGTCGCGCGTGATCCACTTCCTGCTGGGCGCCTACCCGGTGCACGTGGCGGGGTTCTTCCTCGGCTTGGTCGCGGCTTCGACGGTGTTGGTGGGGACGCGCGTGCGTCGGTGGACCATGCTCGGCCTGGTCGGGTTCGTGGTCGGCGCGTTGGGGGCGTTCTTCCTGGTTGGCGCCACGCCTTCCACCACGCCCACCACGACGTTCGCCTACGCCGTCTCGGCGACGGTGGCGGTGTGCGCGTTGGTGCTTCCCGGCATCTCCGGGGCGTTCGTGCTGGTCCTGCTAGGCAAGTACGACCAGGTGCTGGCCGCCGTAGGTCGCTTCGACCTCGCGGTGCTCGTCCCGTTCGCGCTCGGCGCCGTCGTCGGCCTGCTGAGCTTCGCGCGGGTGCTTGCCTACTTGCTTCGGCGTCACCACGACCTGACGCTGGCGCTCCTGACCGGCTTCTTGCTGGGTAGCCTGCGCAAGGTCTGGCCGTTCGTCGACGCCGCCGGTTCGCCGACCTGGCCTTGGTCCACGGCCTCGGCCGGGGTGGCCCTGGCGGCGGGGGGCCTGGCGCTGCTCGGGGTGGCGATCGTGGCGACACTCGAGCGCGCCGGCCGGACACGCAGCGAGCCCGCGCGCGGCGACGACTGAACCGCCGCTCCGACTCCCGCGTCCTTAACCTTCCTCATCTGGGCCTAGCGGTGGCTTCACACGCTGTCCGTATCCTCGTCTAGGACGCGCACTGCTGGCGCCCGCCGTTGGCGGACGCGGTAGCCTCCACGTTCCAACCCCGTTCCTGAGAGTTCCGGAAGGAGGAGTTCTCGTGCACCGCATCCGTACCTGGCTCGTGGCCGCCGTCACCCTCGCCGCGGTGGCGACCGCCGTCACCCTCACCGCCCCAGCGCCCGTCTCCGCCCAGGGCGTGGTCGCTCCCGATCGCGCCGCCTCGCTGCTGCAAGACGAGCGCAACACCATCGACGTGGTGGCCGCCTACGGCCCGAGCGTGGTGGCCGTCAACGTCGAAGTCCGCGGGGAGCGCGTCAGTCCGTGGGAGAACATCCTGCCGTACTTGCCCCCCGAGTTCCGCCAGTACCTCCCAGATCCGAGCGCCCCGCAGGTGCAGCAGAGCAGCGGATCTGGCTTCGTGATCGACCAGGAAGGTCAGATCGTCACCAACTACCACGTCGTCGAGGGGGCGCTGGTGGAGAACGGCGTCGACCTGCGTGACGGAGCCTCGATCCGGGTGACGTTCGCCGGTAGCGAGGAGGAGCAGGCGGTCGTGGTGGTGGGGGCGAACCCCGACTACGACCTGGCGCTGTTGGAACTGAGCGACCCGAGCGCCTTGCCTTCCGACGTGCGCCCGATCGAGTTGGCCGACTCCGAAGGCGTGATGGTGGGCCAGAAGGTCATCGCCATCGGCAACCCGTTCGGCCTGCAGTCCACCGTGACGCAAGGGATCGTCTCGGCCATCGGGCGGGAGCTGCCGTCCATCGGTCGCATCGAGATCCCGATGATCCAGACCGACGCGGCCATCAACCCTGGCAACAGCGGCGGCCCGCTGCTCGACTCGAGCGGCCGCCTCATCGGCGTGAACACGATGATCGTCCCCGGCATGACCGCGTCCGGCAGCGCCGGCAACATCGGCATCGGCTTCGCCGTGCCTAGCAGCTTGCTCGCCGACGCTCTGCCCGCCATGCGCGAAGGCGGCCTGGTGGGGCTGTACGCCGACGCGCTCGACATCGTCAACCGGCCGCGACTCGGCATCACCGGTCAGGCGGTCGCCGATTACCCGCGCCAGGTGCGCGACCTGCTCGGCATGCCCGATTCCGGCGTGGTCGTCATCGGCGTGGCGGCAGGTGGCCCGGCCGATCGCGCCGGCCTCGTCGGTCCGACCTACCAGGCCAACGTCGGTGGGCAGCTGTTCCCGGCCGGCGGCGACGTGATCCTCTCCGCCAACGGCCAGCGTCTCGAGCAGGTTACCGACCTGCAGCGCATCGTCCTCACCGGCAAGGAGGGGGACCAAGTGGAGCTCGAGGTCTGGCGCGGTGGTGAGACGCGCACCGTGACCCTCACCCTGCAGGTGGTGCAGCAGGAGGAGAGCCCCGCCAGCGGCAACTGAGTCCCGTCCGGGACGGTACCGAGAGGCCGACGGGAGCGTGCTAGCATCGCGCCATGGAGCGCGAGGCAAGCCAGCTCTGCGTCGGCCTCGTGCTGTCGGGCGGAGGCGCCCGGGGCCTCGCTCACATCGGTGCGCTGCGCGTGCTCGAACGCGCCGGCGCCACCTTCGACGTCATCTCCGGCACCTCGATGGGAGCCATCCTCGGCGCGCTCTACGCCTCGGGACGTCGGGCCGACGACCTCCACGAGCTGGCCCGCACCACCTCATGGCGCGACGTCGTCGACCTGTCGCTGAAGACCGGCGTGTTCAAGGGGGACCGCTTCCAGGCGTTCCTCGCCGAGCACCTGCCCGCCACCTTCGAGGAACTCGACGTACCGCTTGCGGTGACCGTCACCGACATCGAGTCGGGCGAAGGACTGGTGCTCACCGAAGGGGACCTCGTGCGCGCGGTGCGCGCCTCCAGCAGCTTCCCGGGAGCGTTCGAACCGATCGAGCTGTACGGCCGCACGGTCGCCGACGGCGGCATCGTCAACAACCTCCCGGTGGCGGCGGCGTCGTACCTGGGCGCGAACCGGACGGTGGCCTCCGACGTGACCTCGCCGCGGCACTCGGTCTACCGCACCCCCGACGAAGAAGGTTCGTGGTGGGAGCGCATGGTGGCCACCGTCAAGCTCGAGCGGCGCAACCCGATGGCCCAGATCCTGTTCCGCGCCAGCGAGATCCAGCAGTCGATGCTGGTGGACATCCACGCCAGCCTGCACCCGCCCGACCTACGCATCCGCATCCCGATGCCCGAGTTCCACATCGAGTCGTTCGGCGAGTTCGAGCGCATCATCGAGGCGGGCGAGGTGGCCGCCGAGCGGGCCCTGGAGGCCGCAGGCGGGTGGCAAGCGCTCGTCGTGCACGGAGCATCGACCGAGCTCCCTGCCGCCACCGGCCGGAGCGGGCACACGGTCGACGCGCGGCGTCGACCGGCGGCAGGCGCGAAGGCGCCCGCGCCAGCGGGTGCCCCAGCCAAGGCGCGGGCGGCCGCCAAGACGACCGCGACCGCCAAGGCGGACGGCGCGACCGGCGCCGATACCGTCTCGGACGACGAAGGTCCGCTCACGCACGCCGCGAACGCCGCGCGCGCCGCGCTGGCCCTGGTGCGCCCGCGGACTCCCGGCGGGAAGCGCAACGAGTCCTGACCCGAGCCCGACCCAACGCCATCCGTGTCGCTGCCGCGCTCGCGCTCGGCGCCCTAGTCGGCGTCCTGGCGACGCAGTTCGGCGTCACGGTGATGCGCGTGCGCGGCGACAGCATGCTCCCGACGCTCGAGCACGGCGAGCTGGTGGTGGTGGTGCGCCCGCCGCTCCTGCGCCTGCTGCACGCGCTCGCCCCCGGTGACCGCGCGGCACCCCTGGACGTCGGCGACGTCGTCGTCCTCCTCGACCCGCTCGCCGACACGCCCACGCCCTACGTCAAGCGCGTCGTCGCGCTGGGCGGCGACGAGGTGGCGTTGGCGGACGGGACCACGTTCGTGAACGGGGCAGCGTTGGACGAGCCGTGGCTCGACATGTCGTTCCGAGGGGTCGCGGACGCGGCTGCCGTCACCGTTCCCGGGGGCGCGATCTTCGTGTTGGGGGACAACCGCCTGCCGTTGGCCAGCCGCGACTCGCGCGCCTTCGGCCCCGTCCCGTCGTCGCGCTGGCGCGGGCGCGTGGTGCGGGCCGTCGCACCGCCGTGGCGGGACGGTCGGCTGCGCTCGCCGTTCGTTCCACTCCAACGCTGACGGCCGTGACCGCCCGTGCGCGCAGCGCGGCTCAGCCCGCCAGGCGACCGTCCAGCCCGAGCGTGTCGGCTCGCGCCTGCATCGCCTCGAGCACGAACTGCACGTGGTCCCACAAGTCCACTCCGAGTTCGGTCGCGCCACGCAAGACGTCCTCGCGGCCGACCCCGCGAGCGAACGCCTTGTCCTTGAACTTCTTCTTCAGGCTGGAGAGCGTCAGGCCGGCGATGTCCTTGTCGGGCCTGACCAGCACCGCCGCGGTGATCAACCCGGTGATCTCGTCGCAGGCGTAGAGCACCCTGGCGAGCTCCGAGGCGCGCTGGACGCCGGTGTAGTCGGCATGACCGAGGATGGCGTCGAGGATCTCCTCGGGGTAGCCGAGCCGACGGAGCTCTCGTACCCCGACCCACGGATGGCCACCCTCGTCACGATCCGGGTTGGGATGCCGTTCGTAGTCGAAGTCGTGCAGCAGCGCCGCCACCGACCACGCCTCCACGTCGGCCCCGCGCTGCACGGCGTACGCCGCGACGGCGGCCTCGACCGCAAGCATGTGCTTCCGCAGGCTCTCCGATCCCGTCCAGGACTCCATCAACGCCAAGGCATCCGCGCGTGTCGGCTTCATGGCGCGAGTCTACCGAACCGACCGACGGCGGGCGGCGTCATGCCCAGCGGATGGCGTGGGCGTCGAACGGCGAGACCAGCGAGGGGTGCGAGGCGTAGGCGCGCACGCCGTACGCCAGCTTGCCGCTGATGGTGGGACGGAAGCGGGCGCGGTAGAGGTGCCCGCCGTCGTCGTAGCCGTTGACCCGCTCCATCGGCACGCTGCGCAGGTTCGCCTGCAGACCGTGTTCGGCGGGACCGTACACCACCTCGACGCGCACGTCCTGCTCGGACAACCCACGAGGGTTCAGCACGGCGCTGACCTCGATCTCGTCGCCCACTCGGCGCACGCGGTCCTCGACGGGCGTGGCGCTGAAGTACACCGACGGCCACTCCTCCGCCACGTGCTTGCGCCATGCTGCTAGTGCGCGTGCGGCGGCGTGATCGTCCTCGGCCATGTGGGCGCCGCGTCGGCTGGCGGGGGCGTAGAAGCGCGCCACGTACTCTTTGACCATGCGCTGGGCGTTGAAGCGCGGCGTGATGGTCGCCACCGCTTCCGCGGCGCGCCGCGCCCACTCGACGGGAACACCGGCCGCGTCGCGGTGGTAGTACAACGGCACCACCTCGCGCTCGAGCAACGCGTAGAGGGAATCGGCGTCGCTCTCGTCGGCGCGCCCTGCGTCCTCGTAGCTCTTGCTGCCGCCGATGGCCCAGCCGTTCATGCCGTCGTACCCCTCGGGCCACCAACCGTCGAGCACCGAGAGGTTCAGCACCCCGTTCATCGCCGCCTTCTGACCGCTGGTGCCCGACGCCTCCATCGGTCGCCGCGGGTTGTTCAGCCACACGTCGACTCCGCGCGTCAACGACCGACCGATGGCCATGTCGTAATCCTCGATGAACAGCACCCTGCCGCGGAACCGATGGTCCTTGGACAGGTTGTGGATCTGGGCGATCAACGCCTGCCCCGGCTCGTCGGCGGGGTGGGCCTTGCCAGCGAAGACCAGTTGGACCGGCCTGCCCGGGTCGCCGAGGATGGCGGCGAGGCGGTCGAGGTCCCGGAAGATCAACGTCGCCCGCTTGTAGCTGGCGAAGCGACGCGCGAAGCCGATGGTGAGCGTCTCCGGATCGAACAGCGTGCCGGAGTCCTGCAGCGCGGTCGGGCTGGCCTCCTGGCGGTCGAGTTGCCGCAACACGCGTCGGCGAAGGAACCGCACGGCCTGCGCCTTCAGGTAGCGGCGCACCTGCCACAGCCGCTCGGGCGGCACCTCCCGGAACGCGGCCCACATGTCGGTGTCGTCGAGCCGCCCGTACCACCCGTCCGGCAGCACCTCGGCCACCAGCTCCTGCATCTCCGGCGCCATCCACGACCCGACGTGCACCCCGTTGGTGACGTGCGAGATCGGCACCTCCTCGATCGGGACCTCGGGCCACAGGTCGGACCAGATCCGACGGCTGGTGGCGCCGTGCAGTTCGGCCACGCCGTTGCGTCCGGTCGAGAACCGCAGGGCCAACGCCGGCATGCTGAACACGGGACCCCAGCCGTGGTCGGCGCGGCCGAGCTCGTGGAACTCGTGCTGGCGCAGCCCGAGGCTCCCCCAGTAGCCGCTGAAGCACTGGTTGATGAGGTCGAAGGGGAAGGCGTCGTTGCCGGCGGCCACCGGCGTGTGCAGGGTGAAGAGCGTGCTGCCCGCGACCGCCTCCCGCGCCTCGTCGAACCCGAGGCCGCGTTCGACCAGCTCGCGGGCGCGCTCGAGCACCATGAAGGCGCTGTGCCCCTCGTTCATGTGCCACGCCGTGGGCTGCACCCCGAGTGCCCGCAACATGCGCACGCCCCCGATACCGAGCACGATCTCCTGCGCTACGCGGGTGCGCTGGTCGCCGCCGTACAGACGTGCCAGCAGGCGGCGGTCGTCGCTGTGGTTGCCGGCGATGTCGACGTCGAGCAGGATCACCCGCACGCGGCCGACGCGCGTCTCCCACGCCCCCACCTGGACCTCGCGACCGAACACCGTCACCGGCACCCGGACCGCTTCACCGTCTTCGCCGGCGACGCGCCGGAACGGCAAGTCGTTGGCGTTGGTGCGGATGTAGACGGCCTCCTGCTGGCCGTTCGCGCCGACGCGCTGGTGGAAGTACCCCTCCGGGTAGTAGAGCCCGACGGCGACGAACGGCACGCCAAGGTCCGAGGCGGCCTTGGTGTGGTCGCCCGCCAGCACGCCGAGACCACCGGAGTACGTGGCGATCGACTCGTGCCAGCCGTACTCGGCGCAGAAGTAGGCGTAGACGTGGTCCTCCCCTACCTCCTGGTCGAACCACGAGCGTCCCGTGCGGTAGGCGTCGAACCGCGCCATCACGGCTCGGTACGACGCGAGGTACGCCGGATCGGCCGCCGCCTGCTCGAGCCGCTCCTGGCGCACGTCGCGCAACAGCACCACGGGGTTGTGCAGGACGTCTTCCCAGAGCTCGCGGTCGAGTTCGCGGAAGAGCTTGCGGGCGTCGGGTTGCCAACTCCAATAGAGGTCGTCGGCCAGCTCGCGCAGACGCTCGAGCGGTTCGGGCAAGTGAGGGAGGACGGTGAGGTGACCAAGGATGTTCATGAAGAGGATCTCGATTCTGGGGCCTGCATGGCCGGGCGCATTCTAGCACCCACCTCCCGACGCGCCCTGCTCGGCCTCGCGGTAGGCTCGAGCATGACCACGCTCTGGAAGCTGGGGCTCGTGGCGCTGGCGCTGGCGCTGCCGGCGGCGCGCGCGCAGGTCGGGTCGTCGCCGCAGCTGGCGTGGACGGTGGGCGCGCCGTCCCCGTCCGGCGGCGCGACGTTCGCCGCGGCGTTCGAGAACGTGCGGGTCGAGGGCGGCACGATCGGCTTCGCGGTCCGCTGGAGCGACGCGGCCCAGCTGTCGCTCGATCTCAGCACCAACCGCACCTTCGGCCCCATCGGCAACGTGGTGCTGACGGCGTACGGGGCGGTGCGCACCAGCGGGGAAGCCGAGGCGTCGCTCACGATTCGCGGCACGGCCGGACCGGTAGCGCTGCGCCTCGAAGCCAGCGCCTACGGCGCCGAGGCGTGGCGCTTCCGCGAGAGCGCCATCGCCAGCGACGCGCGACCCGGCTGGGACCGGCGCGGCGTCGGCGTGCGGCTCGTGGCGACCGGGCGCTTGGCGCGTACCGTCGTGCTCGAGGCCGAACCGGAGGTGCACGTCACGGGTGTCGGCACCGGCTGGCGGGCCACGGCGCGGCTGCGCCTGCTGCGTGCTTGGGGGGAGAACGAGGTCCGCGTCGTGGCACGAGGCTCCCTCGCGCCGGGCGGCGCTTCGGCCGAGGGCGCGCTGGGCGTTGGCGCGGTCTTCGCACGCGGTCGTGCTCCGGACTGGACGGTGACGGTGTACGGCGGAGCATCCTCGGCCGGCATCCGGCCAGGCTTCACGCTCGACCTAGCGGACACGCTGCCGGGCGGTGCTCGCTGGGACCTCGCAGCTGCCTACGAACCGTACCGCCTCGACGTCGATCCGCTCCGGCTCGCGGCCGCCATCGATACCCCCTTCGGCGGCGCGTTGCCGGGGCTGGAGGAGGCGCGTCTGGTGCTCGCCGCGTCGGCGTCGTACGCTCCGCTGCGCGGATCGCCGCGCTGGTCCGTGACCACCACGCTGCGCTGGCCGTTCGACCCGCGCTGAGCCGCGCCCGCCCGATCGAGCCGCTCCCCTTCCGCGGGCCGGCCGCGGGCCGGCACCTGTCCGACACGAGCGTCAGGGCGCGAGTGGGGTCAGTTCGCCGGTGTCGAGGTCGAGGCGGAAGGCGCCCGTGGCGGGCACCGCCCGCAGGTAGTTGCGCGTCTGGCCGCCGCTGCGCAACTCGAACGTGCGCAAGCCCGCCTGCAGCCCCTCGGCGTAGCCGCCGGGCTGGAACTGCCCGTCGACGAAGATCAGCACCTCGCGTCGCTCGTCCCAGAACACCAGCGGGTCCACGGCCGGCAGCAACTGCGTCTGCACGCGGGAGACGCGGTAGTTCCGGACCAGCACGTCGACGGTCTCGCTCACGAAGCCGTCGCGCACCAACGTGACGCGGTGGGTGCCCGGCAGGGCCGACACGGTGACCGGGGTGCTTCCGACGACCTCGCCGTCGAGCCACACCTCGGCGCGCGGACTCGACGCGATCTGGATGCTGCCGCCGGAGATCGCCGTCAGGATCACGTGCACGAAGGCGGTGTCGTCGGCGCGGAGGTCGATCATGCGCACCTCGGGCAGGAAGCCGTCCTTGCGCACCTCCAGCTGGTAGCGGCCGGGGGCCAGCATCGCCACGTCGAGGTTCGAGGTGTGGCCGAGCGCGACGCCGTCGACGAAGACCTGAGCATCGCCGGGCTCGCTCGAGACGAACAACCCGGCGCTCCCGCGCCGCAACTCGACGACGGCGCTGGTGAACGCCGCCACGTCGGCGGCGAGGGCGGCGGTGGTGCCGGCGATCCGTTCCGGATCGAGCGGCAGGGAGATGAGGTCGGTGGCGCGCGAGCGTTCGGCGTCGACCACGATCAGGTTCACCGCGTACGGCTCTCCGCCGGCGGTGGCGATGCGCGCGATCTCCCCGCTCACCGCGAACCGCGCGTTGTCGAGTTCGGCGATCAGCAGCGCGAACTCCGGCTCGAGGCTGCCGGCGATGCCCGGGGTGATCAACTCGCCGCTGCGGACCTCGAGGCCGGTCGACGCACCCACCGCAGACCGGAACGCCGGCATGAACGCCTCGACCAGCTCGTCGGGCACGCCGCCGCGGGTACCGAACGTGGGAACGGAGATCTGCGCGTACGCCGGCAGCCCCACCCCGAGCGCGACCAGGACCAACGCGCGAACGGCGAACCGTGCCTGCAGGGCGACGAACCTGGGGAGGACGGCCATCGGGCCCAGTATAGCCATTCGCATCGGGAATCCTGGCCTGCGATCGGGAGACGGGCTGGTATCGTGAGCGCCATGCGGCACCTGGTGCTCAGCGACGTGCATGCCAACCTTCCCGCCCTGGATGCCGTGCTCGCGCACGCCCGCTCCCGCGGCTTCGACGACGTGGTGTTCTTGGGGGACGCGGTCGGCTACTACCCGCACGCCGAGCCGGTGGTCCAGCGCCTGATCGACCTCGCGCCGCAGACGCGCGTGCTCGGGAACCACGACGCCACCCTGCTGGACATCGTCGACGGCGCGGCCTTCGAGCGCCGCGACGCCGGCCTGGTGGTGGAGGTGCTGGCGCGCCAGGCCGACACCCTGAGCGACGACAGCATCGCGTTCCTGCGCAGCCTCCGCTCGCGCGTCCAGGCCGGGACCTGGGAGGCCACCCACGGGGCGCTGCGTGAGCCGTGGGAGTACCTCACGAGCTTGGCGGCCGCGCAGGCCAACCTCGAGCACATGCAACGGCCGCTGCTCCTGGTGGGCCACACGCACACGCCCAAGGTGTTCGCCGTGGTCGAGCACGGCGCCCAGCTGCTGTGGCGCACCGTGACGTTCCGCGAGGACGTGGGCGTTTACCGCCTCCCGCCGTACGCGCGGGTGCTCGCCAACCCCGGTGCCGTGGGGCAGCCGCGCGACCACATCCCGTTGGCGGCCTACGCCTTGTTCGACGAGGACGCTCGCACCCTCGAGATCCACCGCGTCGACTTCGACATCGCCGAGGTCCAGGCCGACGTGCGCGCGGCCGGCTACCCGGAGGTGCTCGCCACGCGCCTCGAACTGGGACGATGACACTCGACCTGGGCATCCACGGGCACGAGGCCGTCATGGCCGAGCTGCGTCGGGTCTGGGCGGGAGGCGATGGTCCTCACACGCTGCTCTTCGCCGGCCCCGACGGCGTCGGCCGGCGACCGGTGGCGCGCTGGTTCGCAGCGTTCGCCAACTGCCAGGCCGCCACGCCCGACGCCCGTCCGTGCGGCGTCTGCGCGAGCTGCGCCGCGATGGCGGCGGGGGTCCACCCCGACTTGCGCGAGGTGGCGCCTGCCAGCACCACGCGCAGCGGCAGGAGCAAACGCCGGGTGGAGATCACCATCGACCAGCTCGTCGAGCGCGAGCACGGCGACGCCGAACCGCTCGGTCCGTGGCTACGCTCGCGCCCGCGTCACCGCGTGCGCGTTGGGGTCATCGATCACGCCGACGCCATGAACGCCAGCGCCGCGAACGCCTTCCTCAAGATGCTCGAGGAGCCGCCTCCGTGGGCGGCGATCGTGCTGATCGCACCCGGCCCGGACGCCGTGCTCCCCACGGTGGCGTCGCGCAGTACCGTGATCCGCTTCGGCGCCGTGGCGCCGGAGGCGCTGGCGCGCATCGCGGGCGGCGTCGACCTCGCCGGCCACCCGGCGTTCCGTACCGGCCAGGCGGGCGCGCTGCTGCGCGCCGAGCTGGCGCCGGAGGCGACGCGGGCCGCCCGGGACGCCGCCTTGGCGTGCCTGGGCGCGCTAGATGGCGACCTGCTGGAGGCCCTCGACGGCGCCGACGTGCTGGTCAAGGCGTTGGCGGCCGCCAACGATGCCGGCGCCGACCCCGATCCGCTCGGCTGGCTACGCGAGCCGCTGCGGGTACGTCCTGCCCAGCTCTACGCCGCCGCTCTGGAAGAGATCGAACGATGCGAGGACGCCCTGGCGGCCTACGCCCAACCGTGGCTCGCATGCGCCGTGCTGACGTTGCGTCTGCGCGCGCTGCTCAGGCCCGCACCCGGCTGACCTCGGCGGCGGGGAACTCCTCCACCGCGCCCTCTTCGGTGCGCAGATCGACGGTGCCCTTCAACGGGTTGAGCTTCACCACCCTGCCGCAGGTGCCACTCTCGTCGTGGCAGGCGCGCGCGCCCTTCTTGGGCATGCCCTTGAGGAGCTCGCGGTACATGTCGTGCTCGTACTGCAGGCAGCACATCAAGCGCCCGCAGGGGCCGCTGATCTTCTCGGGGTTGAGCGGGAGCTGTTGGTCGCGCGCCATCCGGATGCTCACCGCGCTGAAGCTCTGCAGCCAGGTCGAGCTGCACGAGCCGTCGCCGCAGACGCCGAGCGTGCCGAGCATCCTCGCTTGGTCGCGGGGGCCGACGTTGGCGAACTCGATGCGCGCGTCGGTGTGCTGGATGAGCTCCTGCGCCAGCACGCGCAGGGGCACCTGCCGCTCGCTGGTGTAGCTCACGACCAGCAGCGTCTCGTCGACGGTGAACTCGAGCGCGACGACCTTCAACTCCGGTTCGACTTGCCGCGCGCGCGCGCGGAGCAGCCACTTGAGGTCTTCTGCCTTGCGCCGCAGCTCCTCGTGGCGCTCGAGGTCGTCGGTCTGGGCGTCTCGCACGTAGTGACCGTGCGGCTTGGCGACGTCACGCAAGTCGGTGCGCACGCGCCCGACCTCGAGCCCACGACGCGTGGCCACCACGCAGGGCGTGCCCACGGCGGGCGGAGCTGGCGGCGCTTCCACGTAGTGGATCTTCGGTCCGTTGTCGAACTTCACGCCGATGCAATCGGGCATGCGCGCATTGTACGTGGTCATTGCTCCGGATCGCCCGGCTCGAAGAGCGGTCGCGCCAGCACGCGCCCGAAGCTCCGCCGGTGCTCCGGGCATGGGCCCAGCCGCGCCAGCGCGTTCAGGTGCCGCGGGGCGGCGTAGCCCTTGTGCGCGTCGAAACCGTAACCAGGGAACCGTTCGTGGAGGTCCACCATGTACGCGTCGCGCGCCACCTTCGCCAGGATGCTGGCGGCCGCCACCTGGTAGCTGCGCGCGTCGGCTCGAGGCGGCGTGAGCTCCGGCACGCCGTATGCCAGCGGCAGGTAGTCCGTGACGAGCGCGTCGGGAGGCGCCGCCAGCGCGTCCAGCGCCCTGCGCGCGGCGTTCTTGGTCGCGGCGAGCACCCCGATGGCGTCGACCTCCTCCGCCGACGCCACGCCGACGGCACACGCCAGCGCCACGGCGCGCACCTCCACGGCCAGGCGTTGGCGCTGGAGCGCCGTCAGCGTCTTGGAGTCACGGAAGGGGTAGTCGCGCTCGGGCGGGAGCAGCACCGCCGCGGCCATCACCGGACCCGCCAACGCGCCGCGGCCCGCTTCGTCGACGCCGGCAACGTGACGCGCCCCCTGCTTCCAGAGCGTGCGTTCCAACGTCCAATCGGGAGCGGCCAGCTTCGGAACGCGGTCGCGTCCGGGAGGGGCGCCTCCGCCCACGGCGTCAGACGCTCGACGCGCCGACCTCGCTCGGGCCGACGTCGGCCGGCACGCGGTCGGGGATGGTGAAGTAGAAGGTGCTACCCCGCCCGACCTTCGACTCGACCCAGATCTTGCCGCCGTGCTTCTCGACCGCGAGCTTGCAGAACGTCAAGCCCATGCCGGTGTCGTAGCGGTCGTGGATGGTGTGCCGCGACTGCTCGAAGGCGTTGAAGATGCGCTTCTGGTCGGCATCGGGGATGCCTTCCCCGTCGTCGCGCACGCTCAAGACGAAGCCATCGTCCTGGCGCCAGGCGCGGAAGTCGATGTACCCGCCGCGCCGGGTGTGCTTGATGGCGTTGGCCATCAGGTTGGCCAACACGCGCCGCAGCAGCTTCGGGTCGCCCACCACGCGCTCGGCTTCCGGTCGGACCAGGAACCCGAAGTTGCGATCGCGCGGGCCGCCGCTCACGTCGCCAAGAGCTTCCTTGGCGAGTTCGCTGAGGCTCTCGATGTCGGCGGGCTCGTACGGCATCTGGCCCTCTTTCATGCGCCGAACGTCGAGGATGTTGGCCGCCAGGTTCAACAGGTGCTGCGACTCGCTGCGCGCCAGGCTCAGCAGGTCCTCGACGCCCGACCCGCCGTCGCTCCGCAGCATCTCGAGGCTGTGGTCGAGCAACCCCATGACGCTGGCGATGGGGCTCTTGAGGTCGTGCACCAGCATGTGGATGAGGTCGTCCTTCATCCGCTCGCTCTGCTGGTACGCCTGCTCGAAGTGCCGCGCCTGCTCGAGCGCCTGGCGCAAGGAACGCTCCGCGCCGCGCCGGTCGAGCATGCGCTGGAGGTGCGCCTTGACGACGGTGGGGCGAGTCGGAAGCGTCAGGTAGGCATCGGCGCCCGAGGCGATCACGGCGCTGTGGACGTCGGGATCGGCCGGTCCAAGGTAGACGAACGGCACGTTGGCGAGCGCTTTGCGGCGCCGCAGCAACGCCACCAGGTCGAGCTGCGGCACCTTGGCCGCCAGCCCGTGCTCCAGCACCAGGGCCTCCGGCACGCTGCCCTGCGTGTGGTAGAGCAACTGCTCCACGTCCGCGAATACCTGGCTGTCGAGGCCGATCTCGTCCACTACGGAACGCAGACCCTGGCCGCGCGACTCGGTGGTCATCGCGATGAGCACGTACGGGGGCGGGTCGGCCATCACCGCATCTTAGCAGGAGGCCCTCGCTGCGGCGAAGCCGGTCGCGCGCCGCCGACGGCCGCCGCCGTGTCGTCCTGGTCGTCCTTTCCCGCCGCCGGTCGGTTCTCGAGCCGGTGGCTTGGCGGCCGATGCCGCCCCGGCGGCGCAACCGACCACGGCCGCCTGATAGCATGCGCGTGCCTTGGACGCGCTGCTCTCCTCCGTCCTGCCCGCCGGCACCGGCTTCGCGGCCCCCTGGCTGCTGCTCGGCACGCCGCTGGTCGTGGCGTTGCTCGTCTTCCCGCCTCGGCGCCGCGGATGGGTCTTCCGCTTGCTGGCACTCGTGGGGCTCGTGGTGGCGTTGGCGCAACCGTGGCGCACCGTCCCCGGGGGCCACGCCGCCTTGCTCATCGACGTCTCGGACAGCGTGGGTGACGGCGCCCTGGCGCTAGCGCGGACGCTCGACGTCGCCACGCCGCAGGAGCCGGAGGTGTACCTGGTGGCCGCGGAGACGACCCGCGTCGCGAACCGTGCCGCGCCGCCGCCCGGCTTCCTCGTCACCGACGGCACCGACTTGGCGCGGGCGCTCCAGGTCGCGGCGGCCGGCGGGGCCGGTCGCATCGTGCTGGTCTCCGACGGCGTCGCTCCTCGCGAGGCGGTGCTGGCGGCGCTGCCCGACGTCCCCGTCGACGTCCTGCCCGTCCCCAGCGTTCACGACGTGCGCGTGCTGGACCTGCTGGTGCCCGACCAGGTGGCTCCCGGGCAGGTGGTGGAGGCGGTGGCGGTCCTCGAGAGCGACGTCTCCACCCGTGTCACGGTGCGCCCCACGGCCGGCGATACCGTGCTGGAGCCGATCGAGCGCGACCTCGAGGCCGGCCGTACGGCGGTTCCGTTCCGGTTCGTGGTCGGGGACGCCGCCACCGTCCCCGTCAGTGTCGCGATCGACGTACCGTTCGCGCAGGTGCCGGGGAACGACCGTGCTCAGGCCAACCTAGCCGTGCGCAGCCGGCCGCCGGTGCTGGTCCTCGGTGACCCGGCGGCCGCCGCGTTGCTGCGCGTGCAAGGGATCGACGTGGTGGAGGGCTCGGTGGCCGACGTGACGGCGCCGCTCGGCTACGGTGCCGTGGTCGTGCGGGGCTCCGCGGTGCAGTTCACCCCCGGCCAGCTCGAGCTGCTCCGCGGGTACGTGGCGTCGGGCGGCGGTCTGATGATGACCGGCGGGCCGGACAGCTTCGGCTTCGGCGGCTGGTACCGCACCGCCGTCGAGGACGTGCTGCCCGTCACCACCGACCTTCGCACCGAGGTCACGCTTCCGCTCGTGGCGCTGGTGATGGTGATCGACCGCTCCCAGTCGATGAGCACCGGCTCGCCGTCGAAGATCGAACTCGCCAAGGAAGGCGCGGTGCAGGTGGTCGAGCTCGCCTACCAGGACGACCTGCTCGGCCTCATCGCGTTCAGCGATCCCTCCAGCACGCGCTGGGTGTTCGACCTGCGGCAGGCCACCGAACGCGGCAAGCGCGAGATGATGCAGGGCATCCTGGCGCTGGACACGGCAGGCGGCACCGTCCTCGGTCCCGCGTACGAGCAGGCGCTGGCCGCCCTCGCGGCCACCGAGGCCGCGGTGAAGCACGTCATCGTGTTGTCGGACGGCAAGCTCTACGACGGCCAGGGCCCGTTCGGCGGCGATGCCGGCCCCGACTTCGCCGCCATGGCCGCCTCCGCCCTGCGGGACGGCATCACCACGTCCACCATCGCCATCGGCGAAGCGGCCGACTTCGAGCGCCTGCGCACCATCGCGGCCGCCGGAGGCGGTCGCTACTACGAGGCCATCGATGCCAGCACCTTGCCGCGCATCTTCACGAACGAGGCGCTCACCGCCACCCGCGCCCTGCTGGTCGACGAACCGACCGTACCCCGGCCACGGCCCAACCCGCTGGTGACGTTCCCCGAGACGTTGCCACCGGTCGACGCCTACGTTGCCACCACCTTGAAGTCCGACGCCCAGGAGGTGCTGGAGGGCCGCGAGGGCGAACCGTTGCTGGCCATCCGCCGCAGCGGGCTCGGCCGCACGGCCGCGCTGACCACCGACCTCAACCGCTGGGCAGGCGCCTTCGGATCTTGGGACGGCCTTCCGGGCGTCCTTGCCACCGTGGCCAGATGGCTGCAGGCGAACCCGCTGGCGTACGAGGCCAGCGCCAGGCGCGACGGTGCCGAACTGGCCGTGGTGGTCGACGCGGTTCGCGGCGGCGACTACGTCAACGGCGAACGCATCGAGGCGCGCTACGGCGGCGCGGTGACGGTGCTCGACCAGGTGGCGCCGGGCCGCTACGTCGGCCGTCTGCCGTGGCGTCCCGCTGCCGGCCCGGACGTCGTGGTCGCGGCGGGCGGGGAGGTGGTCGCGCGGGCGCGCGTGGCCGGGCCCGACCCGGAGTTCGCCGAGGTCGACGGTTCGGCCCTGCTCCAAGCCGTCGCCGATCGCACCGGTGGCGCCGTCATCGACCCGGCGCAGCCGTACGCGCCGGAGTTGGCCAGCACGCGCCTACCGCTGTGGCCGTGGCCCACGGGCGTGGCGTTGGCGGCGTTCTTGCTGGAGTTGGCGTGGCGGCGCTTCGCTCCGGTGCGGGCATGACGCGTCAGGCAGGAGCGTCGTCCACCGCCGCGCGGTCGCCGCGTTCTTCGTCGACGGTGTCGTCGTCTCCGAGCGGCTCGTCGACGTCCACCTTCATGATCTCGCGCAGCACCGCGGTCGCGTAGGAGCCCTTGGGAAGCTCGAACCCTACGTTCAGCACGTCCTCCGCCAGGCGCGCCGAGGTGCCGTGCAGGACCACGCGGGTGGTGCGGCGGTCGCCGCGGCGCGATCCGAACTGCGGCCACCGTAGGCCGTAGGCGTCCAGCACCGCCTGCTCCACCTGCCCGGCGTCACCGCCCGATACCTTCACTTTGCGGCCGTAGAGCGGCAGCGTCGCGCTGATCTCGAGCCGCGAGGCGCGCGGGGTCTCGGCCTCCGGGTCGTTCACCAAGAACGTCCCGCCGGTGTCGTGCTTCCTGGCCCAATCGCCGAGCACCACGAGGGCGAACCACCCGCGCCGGATGCGCTCGGCCAGCATGGCGTTGAACAGCTGCGACTGCAGCGCGGAGACGAAGAAGCGCCGCAGGCGATGGCCGCCAGGCACCCGCTCTCCCCGCAGCACGCGCACGCCGTCCCAGGCGTTGCCTCCGAAGCGACCGAAGCGCTGCGGGCCGAACCAGTTGGCCGTGCCGCGCGTCGCCAACGCGTCGAAGACCGCGTTGGCGACGTCGACGGCGTCCGACGCGACGTCACGGATGCGGATCTCGAAGCGGTTGCCGCGCAGGTGGCCGAGGCCCAGCTTGTTGCGGTGGTAGCTCGCGTCCAGCACGCGCACGCCATCGAGTCGCTCGAGCTCGCCCACGGCGGCGGCGTCGCGCTTGGGGAGGCTCAGCCATTGGGTCGTGACCGCGGCCTTGTCCTTCAGGCCGGCCACCCCGATGGCGCTCTCGTCCACCCCACCGCGCACCAACGCCTGCACCAGGTCGCGCGTGGTTAGGCCACGCTTCTCGACGCGCAGGTAGAGGTGCGAGCCGCTCCCTTCGGGCAGGTACAGGGGCACCTCCTCCACCCGGAAGTCCTCCGGTGTCGCGCGCACCCGGCCACCGGTGCCGCCGACGTCGGCGCTGACGAGCGGCAGGTCCGCCCAACGGAACAGGAAGCGCTCGCGCTCGTCGGCGGCGCCGGCGTCGACTTCGCTTCCGACCGCCAGCGCGTCGCCGCCGTCGTCATCGGCGGTCGGCGGGTTCGCTCCGTCCCGCTTCGTCGCCGGCGCGCGGCTCGGGCGCGTCACGTTCGCGTCCGCCTCGCGCGCGCCCGGGGCTCCATGCGCTCCTGCATCAGGGTGCGGGCGAGGTCGAGGCGCTCGCGCAGCGAGCGCGCCTCCAGCAGCGTCTGCTTCGACTCGGACGGCACCAGGATGTTCGCGCACACGAACGATGCTTGGTAGAAGGGGTCCTCGGGAAGGTGAGCGTCGATCTCGTCCTCGGCGTCGCCGCGGAACCGCTTGCCCGCGTAGCTGCGGAAGGTGTCGACGGCGTCCCAGGCCGCCACGGCCTCGGCGTTCGGGTCGTCGCGGCCGATCGGCGCGGGGTGCTCCTCGGTGAAGTAGAGCGGTCGCGGCTCGCCGCCCGCCTCGGGCACGCGCTCGGTACGGTCGATGTGGACCTCGCATCGCTCCTGGCCATGCACCAACAGGTCGTAGGTGCCGTCCTCGTTCTCCTCGACGCTCAGCACGTGCACGACCGTGCCGAAGCGCGCCAGTTGCTCGGCGGTGTCGCGGATCGGCGCGTTGCCGCGGCTCCACACGATGACGAAGCGCTTCGGCTCCTGCTCCTGCGCAAGCACCTCGCGCACGAGGCGCTTGTAGCGCTCCTCGAACACGTGCAGCGGCACGGTCATGCCGGGGAACACGACGATATCGAGGGGGAACAGCGGCATCTCCATCTCGCTCCCAAGGTAGCAGGCAAGGGCGGTACGGTTTGCAGCGTGCGCCGCGATGCCGCCGAACGAAGCGGCCGGTCCTGGCAGGACCGGCCGATCTGGCGGAGCCGACGGGATTCGAACCCGCGACCTTCTGCGTGACAGGCAGATATGCTAACCGCTACACTACGGCTCCGAGCGCGTCCCCAAGCCTACCGGCTCCCCCGACACGCTGTCAACGCCGAGCAAGGTGCGTCGCCGCCGGCCCGCTGCGGCGCGGCGACGCCGCCGACCGGTCCACCGTGGTTCACCACCCGATGGCTCGTAGGAACGCCAGCACGGCGGCGTCGAACGCCTCCGCGCGCTCTTCGTTGGGAAGCACCTTGGCCCCGCGCAGCGGCAGGAAGCGCGCGTCCGGCCGGTCCCTCAGGAACGGTTCGGCGTCGTCGATGGTGGTGAAGCTCGGTTCCGTGCCGAACACGATCAGGCTCGGCTGGGTCGTGCGCGGCCACAGCGCGCTCACGTCCTGGTCGAGGTTCCCGGTGATGAACGAGAGCACCACCCAGCGCGCGCCGGGCACCTTGAGGTTGGTGTCGAACGACGCGCGCACCTCCGGCGTGAGCGAGGCAGGGTCGGCGTAGGACTGCAGCAAGTAGTACAGCTGACCGTCCTCGGACACCAGGTAGCTGGCGAGGAGCGTGCCCAGCGGTCCCCGAAGCGCATCGAAGGCGCGCTCCGTCGCGGGCGACGCCGCGCGGGCCAGGCGCTCGTAGCCGGTGGGACCGATCAGGACCAGGCCGGCCACCAGGTCGGGTCGGAGCGCCGCGATGCGGATGGCGTGCGCGGCCGACAGGCCGTTCGCGACCAGCACGGCCGGTTCCCGCACGACGCCCTCGAGGAACTGGGTGACCTGCCCCACCATCACGTCGGCGGTGAGGCGCACGCCGGGGCGCGTCGAGCGGCCGAACCCGATCAGGTCGAGGGCGTACACGCGGTAGCCCGCCGCGGCCACGGCACGCGCGTTGTCGCGGTACTGGAACAGGCTCGAGCCCCCGCCGATGCCATGCACCATCACCACCGGACGGCCCGCGCCGAGCACCTCGTAGGCCGTCTCCCAGCTCGCGCCTTGCGCTTCGAGCGGCGCGCTCGCAGGTGGCGTGAACGGGACGGTGACGAACCTTGCTCCGTCGATGATCGGCTCTGGACCGAAGTTCTCGGCGACGGGGACGCAAGCGACGAGCGCGAACGCTAGGGCGGCAGCGAGCAGTGGCAGGCGCATGCCAGGAGCGTACGAACGGTGGCGCCTCGACACCGTAGCTCCGGCGCCGAACTCGCTCCGTGGCGGCCGTGCTCCTGGTGGCGCGTGGTGCCCCAGCCGGTGCGCCCGCGCCGAACGCGCCGCGCTGCGCTACCCGGCGACCCGCGTCAGCAGGCCGCCGACGATCCCGATCAGCATCAGCGAACCGATCACCAGGTTGGCGTTGAAGGCGCGGAGCACCTCGCCGGCGGCGCGCCGACCGAGGTTCCGATGCTGCCACACGAGCACCACGGCGGTCACGCCGAGCGCCATCGGGTACGGCCAGCCCAGCGGGGTGAACAGCGGCACCGACGCCAGCGCCGCCCAGGCTACGGCATGCATGGCCGCGGCGAGCCGCAGCGCGCCGCGTTCGCCGAAGCGCACCGGCATGCTGTGCACGCCGTGGTCGCGGTCGAAGTCGAGGTCGAGCAGGGCGTACACCACGTCGAACCCGGCCACCCAGGCGCCGACGGCAAGCCACAGCGCCCACGCCACGGGCCCGAACGCTCCGGTGACGGCGATGTAGCCCCCCGCGGCAGCGGCGCCGATGGTCACGCCGAGCCAGACGTGGCACAACCAGGTGAAGCGCTTGGAGTACGGGTAGGCCACCAGGAACAGCACCGCCACCGGCAGCAACGCCAGCGTCAAGCGGTTGAGCGACGCGCCCGCGACCACGAGCAGGGTCAGGCCCGCCAGCGTGAGCGCCCAGCCGTCGGCACCGCTCAGCTTGCCGCTGGGGATCTCGCGGTCGCGGGTGCGCGGGTTGGCGGCGTCGATGCGTGCGTCGATGACCCGGTTGGCGGCCATGGCCGCGCTGCGGGCGCCGACCATCGCCAGCGTGATCCACAGGAACGTAGGCCATCCCGGCCACCCGTCTGCGGCCAGCAGCATCCCGCCGTAGGCGAAGGGGAGGGCGAACAGGGTGTGTTCGAACTTGACGAACGAGAGGTAGGTGGCGAGCGAGCGACGCCGCACCGTTGCGGACGAGTTCACGTGCCCCATCCTAGCGCGCGCCCGCCCGCGTGCCCGCCTCAGTGCTGCTTGGCGGCTTCCTTGATGGCGTGCGTCGAGAACCCGAAGCTCGGCAGGTGATGGCCGCCGTGTCCTTGGAGGATGGCGTCGACCAGCTCGGCGAGGTTGGTGCCGCCCACCTCGACCGGCATGCCCAGCTCCGCGCGGAGATCGTCGAGGGTGCGGTCGTCGAGCAGCGTCTCGGTGCCGTACTTGAGCATGTTCGGGGAGACCAGCAGTAGGTCGGCCTCGCCCGGCCTCACCCCGGCCAGGACGTCGCGTCCGGCCAGCAGACCGGCCACGGTGGTGACCTCACCGAAGGTGCGGTTGACCAGCGCGCGGACCTCGACCTCGAGGCCGTCGACGGCGGTCAGCGGGGCAAGCGCCTCGCGCAGGACCGGGGCGAACAACCGACCGGTCACCGCGAGCACCTTGCGGCGCCCGTCGATCCGGGACGGCAGCGCGGGGAGCGGGCTGGAGAGGAAGTCGCGCACCATCCCGACGCCGTTCTCGAGCATGACGTAGCCCTCGTAGGCGTCGTCGTCCGGCAACGGCCATCCCGCCACCAGGTAGAACTCGTCGCTGGCGAACGCGAAGCGCGTACCGCGCTCGTCCAGCATGCGCCGCTGGAACGCGTCCACCCGCCCGAGCACGTCCCGCGCCTGATCGGGGCGGTACGGCGCCAACTCGGCCAGGTGGCCTCGATGGCCGGTCAAGCCGACGGGCACCACCGCTACCGCCTGCACGTTCGGCCGCGAGGCGAGGTAGTCGAGGGTGCGCTCGAGCTCGTCGCCGTCGTTGCGCCCGGGGAGCAGCACGAGCTGGGTGAAGAGCTCGATGTCCGCCAAGCGCTCGATCATGTCGCGGATGCGCGTGGCTTGCTCGAGGGGCACCTTGGTGGGCCACCACTTCATCAGATCGGCCCTGCGCTCTTCGTCCGCGGTATGCACCGAGACGTAGAGGGGGCTGAGGTGCTCGCGCAGGATGCGCTCGACGTCGTGTTCGGTGAGGTTGGTTAGGGTCACGAACGAGCCGTAGAGGAACGAGGTGCGGAAGTCGTCGTCCATGACGTACAGGCTCTTGCGCATGCCCTTCGGCATCTGGTGGATGTAGCAGAAGTCGCAGTGGTTGGCGCACAACCGGATGCCGTCGAAGATGACGTCGTCGAACTCGATGCCGGGATCCTGCCAGACGACCTGGAACCGCACCTCATCGTCGCCGTCTCCGGGCCGGACGCACAGCTCGGCTTCCCCTGCCGCGAGCTCGCGACGATACGCGAGCACGTCGGGGATCGGTTGGTCGTTGACCGTCAGCAACTCCCAGCCTGGGCGCACCCCGACCGCTTCGGCCGGGGAGCCGGGCACCACGTCCTTGATGCGCGCCGGGGTGACGCGTAGGGGGCGGGGCTCGCGGCGGCTGACGACGACGTGCGGCATGACGGCGCAGTCTAGCAGACCGCCGGTACCGGGCCGGGTCGTCCGAGGCGCGGCGGGGCGGCCGCACCTCGCGCGGCCGCTCCGTCTCCGGCGTGGCCGCGGACCGGCTAGATGGCGTCGTCGGGGCGCTCGGTCGCTCGCCTGCGACGGTCGTCGTCGAGGACGAAGCCGTGCGTCGGCGCTCGGTTCTGGAAGCGCACCCAGGCGCCCGTCACCACCGTCACCGGCACCTCGTCGATCACCCCGACCACCAGCGGCACGCCGGCATCGACGACGACGACGTTCCCGTCGCGCTCCATCACCTTGCCGGTGGCGCGCAGGCTGCTCACGCCCTCCACCTCCAGCGAGGGCGCGTTCGCCGTGTTCCGCGTCGCCGCTTGCGGCGCGGTGGCCAAGGGGACGGCGGCGGTTCCCGGCGTCGACGGTCCGGTGGTCGCGGGGGTTCCCGACTGGGTAGCGCCTGCCGCTGCGCCCACGTCCGCCTCCGGGGGTTCGGTCAGCACGTCGATCGTGTCGGTGACGGGGTGGATGATCACGCGCGCGGCGCCGGGGCGCCACAGGTACGGCCCGGTGCGCTCGAAGAGCTGCAGCAGCGCGGTGCCGGCGCGGCACTCGAGCAGCGGACTGCCCTCGTGACGCGGGAACAGCTCGACATCGGCGGCGTACCTGCGCCAACGAGCGACGAACGAGTCGACCGAGTCTTCCAGCATGTGGCGGCATTCTACCGTCCCCAGCAGCCCGTGCTACACTTGCTGCCGTGACGCGATCGTCCGAACACGGCGTCTTCTCGACCCTCGCCCGCTAGCGTACGGGCGGGGGTCTTTCGATGGTGGAGGAACGATGCTGCAGGCACTGACGGAGGTCCAGGCGTTCGACCTGAAGATGGACGGCCTGAGAGAAGAGCGCGGGAAGGTACCACCCGAGCTCATCGCCATCGACGAGAAACGCCGTGACCTGCAGGCGCGCATCCAGCGCGAGCAGCACGAGCAGGACGAGCTGCGCCGGCGCGTGAACGCCAACGAGCTCGAACTGAAGTCGATGGAGGAACGCCGACGCAGCGCCGCCGATGCAGCCGTGCGCGCGTCGAGCGTCAAGGAAGCGTCGCAGTACCAGAACCAGGAACTGCAGTTCGGCACGCGCGTGCAGGAACTCGAAGAAGACACGCTCCCGTTGATGGAGAGCTACGAGGTCGTCACCGCCGAGCTCGACAAGCTGACGGCGGAGCTCGATGCGTTGATGCCCGAGCTCGAGACGCTGCGGCAAGCCGAAGCCGCGCGCGTGGCCGACATCGACGAGCGCATCGCCACCACCGACCGCGAACGCGAAGCGCTGGCCGGCGGCATCGACGCGTCGCTGCTCAAGCTCTACGAGCAGATCCGCAAGGCGCGGCGTGGGGTCGGCCTGGTCGAGATCGTCGACAACGCGTCGTGCGGCGGCTGCTCCGTGCGCCTGCCGATCCATGTGGTGCAGAAGGCGCGCAAGGGGCAAGGCGTGACGCGCTGCCCGAGCTGCGGCCGCATCCTCTGGCACAAGGGCTGACCCGCTAGCCAAGGACGCCGACGGCCCCGCCGCGTCCGCGGGGGGCCGTTCGTTCCGTCGTCGCCTCGCCTAGCGCCGCCGCAGCGCCTAGCGGGGACGCTGCCGCCAGCGGCGGCGCCGCTCCTGGCGGCGCCCTCTACCGGGGTAGGTTCAGCGCAGGGCGAGCAGGGGGTCGATCGCGCGGCTGCGCTCGTGCAGCTCGAAGTGCAGGTGGGGTCCGGTCGAGAGTCCGGTGGAACCGACGCGGCCCACGATGGCGCCTTGCTGCACGTACTGACCGACGGAGACGGCGATCGAGCTGAAATGGCCGTACCACGTCTCGCTTCCGTCGGCATGACGGATGCGCACGAGGTTGCCGTACCCCTGGGTCGACCAACCGGCGAACGTGACCGTCCCCGAGCGCGCCGCCACCACCGCGGTGCCCCACGGGGCGGCGATGTCGAGGCCACGATGGAAGCTCGAGGTGCCCATGCCGAGGTTGCGCGGCCCGAAGTACGAGGTGAGCCGGCCCTGCAGCGGCCAGACGTAGCGGTTCTCTTCTTCTCGCACCTTCTGCAAGCGCGCGAGCGCCTCCGTCGGCGCGACGCCGGGGAGGAACACCAGCATCCCGGGCACGACGTCGAACGGCGAGCGCAACCCGTTGACACGAGCGACCTCGGATGGGTCGGCGCCGTACTCCGCCACCACGTCGAGCAACGACTCGCCTTCGCCGAGCGTCACCACGAGGCCGGACGCGGGCGGCACCAGGAGCTCGAACCCGGCGGGAAGGCGGTCGAGCGACGAGATGTCGGGGTTGGCGCCCACCAAGGCGGTGAGCGTGATGCCGTACCGTTCGGCCACGGTGCTGAGCGTCTCTCCCGGCTGCAACGTGGTCCAGTGGAAGCCAGGAGGAGCGGCGCTGCCGGTCGAGGCCGGGCCGCCGACGGCGGCGACGTACGGCACGCGCAGCACGTCACCGGGGTGGATGGTGAGGTCTTGCAGGTCGTTCGCCTGGATCAGCGCATCGACTGGGATGCCGTAGCGATCCGCGATGAGACCGACGGAGTCGCCGGGTTGCACCACCCGCAAGGCGTAGGCGTCGGCGAACGCGGCCGGAGCGAGCGCGAGCACGGCGCACACGACCAGGACGGCGGGGGTGGAAACTTGGCGCAACGTGATGACTCTCCCTCGAGTTCGGGTCCGGGTGATCGTCGCCCTGCTCGGGCTGTGAACAACGTCACGCTACCCCATGGTCCTTGAGAAAGTCATGAGATGTTTCTCGTCCTGGATGGAACTGGGGGGCGTTCCGAGCGCGACCCCCGCCCACCGGTTCCGACACGCAGCCGCTGGCGGTGCAGATCGCGCGTTCAGGAGGGCGACCGACGGCGCCGGCCGACCTCGCTACGCACGTAGGCGACCACGTCGCGCGTGCTCGCGCCCGGCGTGAAGATCCGTCCGACGCCGAGCTCGGCCAGTGCCGGAAGGTCCTGGTCGGGCACGATGCCGCCGCCGAAGACCAGGACATCGTCGGCACCGCGACCTCTCAGGCCCGCGGTGACTTCGCGGAAGTAGTGCATGTGCGCGCCGGACAACACCGAAAGCCCGACGGCGTCGACGTCCTCCTGGATGGCGGCGTTGACGATCATGTCGGACGTCTGCCTCAGGCCGGTGTAGACAACCTCCATGCCGGCATCGCGCAGCGCACGCGCGATGACCTTGGCTCCCCGGTCGTGGCCGTCGAGGCCGGGCTTGGCGATGAGCACGCGGATCGGTCGTTCCATGACTCTCCCTTGGTCCGTCCCGGATGGTGGTCCTCGCTGCTGCGCAGGGTCGTCACGCAGCGTCGAGGATCACACCAGGACTGGCTCCTCGTAGACGCCGTACACGTCGCGCAACACGTCCATCTGCTCCCCGAGGGTGCAGAAGGCGTGGGCGCACTGGAGGAACGCAGGCATGGTGTTCTGGCCGCGGGTGGCAGCCTGACGCAGCGCCTCCAGCGCTTCCTCGGCCCGCTTCGGATCACGCTCCCGGCGCACGCGTCCCAGGCGCTCCTGCTGCACGCGCGCCACCTCCGGGTCGACCAGTTGGATCGGCACCTCCGGATGCTCGTGTTCGTAGGCGTTGACGCCCACCACGATGCGGCGCTTGCTGTCGATGTCGCGCTGCTGGCGCCAGGAGGCGTCGCCGATCTCCTTGGCGAAGTACCCCGCCTCGATGGCCGCTTCTACGCCGCCGAGTGCGTCGATCTGCTCGAAGTACGCGAGCGTGCGGCGCTCCATCTCGTCGGTGAGGCTCTCGAGGTAGTAGGACCCAGCCAGCGGGTCGATGGTGGCAGTCACGCCGCTCTCGTGTGCGATGACCTGCTGCGTGCGAAGCGCAAGGGTGGCGGCCTCCTCGGTGGGCAGCGCCAACGCCTCGTCGTACGAGTCGGTGTGAAGGCTGTTGGTGCCGCCGAGGACGCCGGCGAGAGCCTGGATGGCGACGCGCGCCACGTTCACCAGCGGCTGCTGCGCGGTCAGCGACACGCCGGCCGTTTGCGCGTGGGTGCGCAGCATCCACGCGCGCGGGTCCTTGGCGCCGAAGACGTCGCGCATCTGGTGCGCCCAGATGCGCCGGGCGGCGCGGAACTTGGCGATCTCCTCGAAGAAGTCGTTGTGGGCGTTGAAGAAGAAGCTGATCCGGGGCGCGAACTCGTCGATGTCGAGGCCCCGCTCGAGCGCCTTGCGGACGTAGTGGATCCCGTCGGCCAGGGTGAACGCGAGTTCCTGCACGCTGGTCGAGCCGGCTTCGCGGATGTGGTACCCGGAGACCGAGATGAAGTTGAACCGCGGTGCGTGCAGCGGACCCCACTCGAAGGTGTCGATCACCAGCTTCACGCTCGGCGACGGCGGGAAGATGTACTCCTTCTGCGCGATGAACTCCTTGAGGATGTCGTTCTGCAGCGTGCCGCCGACACGTTCCAAGTCGGCGCCCTTGCGCTGCGCCATGGCGAGGTACATCGCCCAGATGGCGTTGGCCGGGCTGTTGATGGTCATCGAGGTGGTGATGCCCTCGGGGTCGATCCCGTCGAACAACACCTCCATGTCTGCCAGGCTGCTCACCGCGACGCCGCACTTGCCGATCTCGCCCAGCGCCATCGGATGGTCGCTGTCGTAGCCCATCAGCGTCGGCAGGTCGAAGGCCGTGGACAGACCGGTCTGACCGGCGCCGAGGAGCTTGCGGAACCGTTCGTTGGTCTGCTCGGCCGTGCCGAAGCCGGCGAACATCCGCATCGTCCACAGCTTGCCGCGGTACATGCTGGTCTGCACGCCGCGGGTGTAGGGGTAGCTGCCCGGGTAGCCGAGGCGCTCCTGCGGGTCGAACCCCGCCAGGTCCTCGTGGGTGTACAGCGGCTGGACCGGGATCCCGGAGAGCGTCTCGAACGGGGCGTCGCGTTCCGGCAGTCGCTCGGTGGCGGCCGCGTACTCGGCCTGGAGCCATGCGTCTTTCGGCTTCATGCAGGCATTATAGGCGCGTGCGCTCGCCCTCCGACCCGCTCACGACGGTTGTACGCCCCCTACCGAGGCGGGCCGGCAGCCACGCGGGCGGGCGGCGGGTCAGGTCCCACAAGCACAGCGCCAGCGACGCCAGGATCAGCCCCTGCACCACCGTCATCATGTCGTGTAGCCCGGCGACGTGCGCACGGCCGAGCAGGTCGGGCACGGGCATCGTCGACACCGACCCGAGGTGCATGGCGCTGCGCGCCGCCCAGAGGCTGCCCAGCAGCGCGATGCCGCTCGTCTGACCGAACGCGCGCGTCAGGCCCAACAGCCCGCCCACGATGCCGGAACGACCGGGCGGGGCCGCGCCCATGATGGCGCTGTTGTTCGGCGTCTGGAACGTCGCCATGCCCAGCCCTACCGGCACGAAGCGCAGCACGTACCCCAGGGCGGTGGTGGAGGTGTCGAGCGTCCCCACCAACGTGAAGCCCACCAACGCGAACGCCAGGCCCACCACCGTCACCACGCGCTCGCCGACGCGGTCGGCCATCACCCCTGCCACCGGCGCCAAGATCACCAGCAGGATCGGCGTCACCGACATCAGCATCCCCACCTCGCGCGGCGGGTGCCCCAGCACCCGCTCGAGGTAGAAGGGCATCACGAAGATGGTGCCGGCGATCGACACGAACACGCCCAGTCCCGCCACCAACCCGATGGTCAGCCGCGGGTCGCGGAACAGCTCGAGGTCGACGATGGGATGCGCGCTGCGCCGTTCCACCAGCACGAACGTCGGGACCAGGGCCACCGCGACGGCGAGCAGCGCCACCACGACCGGCTCGCCGAAGCCGCGCGCCTGGCCGAGCGTGAGCGCCAGCGAGAGCGCGCTCAGCCCCGCGGTGAGGGTGGCGGCCCCCGCCAGGTCGAAGCGCTGCGGCGGTCCGCGGCGGTAGGGCGGCACGAAGCGCCACGCCGCGAGCGCTCCCAGCAACGCCACCGGCAACCCCGCCAGGAACACCCAGCGCCAACCGAACTCGACCAAGAAGCCGCCCAGCGTCGGTCCGAGCACGATGCCGCTCGACAGCACGGCGCCGTTGATGCCGATCGCTCGGCCGCGCTCGTCGGGGGGGAACACGTCGGTCACGATGGCCAGGCCCACGCCCGTGAGCACCGCAGAGCCGAGCCCGTGCAGCACGCGGAACGCGATCAGGGTGGCGATGTCGGGCGCCACGCCGGTCGCCAGCGAACCGAGCGCGAACACGCCGAAGCCGACCACGAAGATGGCGCGCTTGCCCCACATGTCGGCCAAGCGCCCGACGATCGGCAACAGCGCGGCACTACTGAGCAGGTACCCGAGCACCACCCACTGCACCAGCGCGAACGAGGCTCCCGTCTCCTCGACCAGCGTGGGCAGCGCAACGTTCACGCTGGTGCCCATCACCGTCGAGACGAACGATCCGAGTGCGGCCGCGCCCAAGACCCACCAGCGGCCCCGCCCGAGTCCGTCGACCGCACCGCTCACGGTTCAGCTCGCCCGCCATGCGCGCCTGCCGGCCACCGTCATGTCGGCGTCGGCCGGCAGGTCGGTGCGGAGCACGGCCATGGCGCGGAGCTCGCCGTTCGGCATGCGCGCGAGCGTGCCGACCCGACCAACCACCTTGCCCTGGTAGAGGACGTCCGGCCGTTCGCCGGAACGGAGCTCCGCGGCCCCCTGCGGACCCTCGATGGCGAGCACCGCCAGGGCGCGCCGAAGGGTCCCGCGCGCCTCGATGCGCGCCATGATCTCTTGCCCGAGGTAACAGCCTTTGCGGTACGACAAAGCACCCTCCAGGCCGGCCTCCTGCGGCAGGACACCCTCCCCGCCCTCGCTGCCGGCGGTCGGCACACGCGCCGCCACGCGCGCGGCGTCGAGCGCGTCCTCCCCCACCAACGTCGCCCCTGCGCCGGCCAACGCCGTCAGCCACGCTTCGAGCGAGGAGCCTGCCACGACCAGGTCGTAGCCCGCGCCGCCGGCACGCGCCCGCGGCCAGATCGTGCCGGGCGCGGCCGCCGTTGCGAGGGCGCCCGGGATGCCGGGCGCGCCCGGCGTCGCCAGGGCACCCGCCGAAGCGACGGCGCCATGCTCTCCCTCGGGCGGAAGCTCGAGTCCGAGGCCGAGCAGCGCGGCGACGGCACCGTCGCCTTGCACCGTGAGCAGCGCCATGCCCGGCACGGCGGCGATCTCCACCTGGTCGAAGACCACGTGATCGACCAGGGTACGCAGCACCCAGTCGCCGTGATGGTCGTCGACCACCAACCGGAACGCGTCGCCGGCGTCACGCAGGACCGTGGCTTCGGCCATGGCATGCCCGCGGTGGTTGAGGAGGAGGCTGCGCCGCGCCGACCCGGGCCGCAGACCCTGCACGTCGTTGGCCAGCTGACCGTGAAGGAACGGAGCGGCATCGGCACCCACGGCGCGCAAGACGGTGCTCGCCAGCAAGGGCGTCGCTACGGTGGCGCCGGGTGCGCACGCGGCCCGCACCTCGGACTCGGCCGAGCCCAGGCTCCGCACCCGCCCTCGCGCGAACGTCGCCGTCGGGAACGCGCGGAGCCGCGGAGTAGCCGCGGTGGGGTCGGGCGGAGGTGCCGGCATGCCCGTCGCCGGCGGGAAGGCGTCGTCGGTCATGGCGCCATTATCGAACGCGAGCGATCGGAAGGCGGCCGCCGCACCCGGCGTCGAGCACCGCGCACCCACCGCCCGCTCGTCGCAGGAGCGCACGTTCGCCCCGGGCGGGAACCCATCACCAGTCGATGAGGGCGAACTCGTACGCGTTCACCACGCGTACGCCGTCCTCGCTGACGTAGCTGCGCGGGGCGTTGGCGCCCACTAGGTGGACGTGCCCGTGCACGTGGAGCTTCGGGCGCCAACGCCGGTGGAACGCGTTGAAGGCGGCCACTCCGGCGTGCACGTGGTCGTCGCCTTCGTGAGGACCCCGGGGCGGAGCGTGGGTCAGCAGGATGTCGACCGCGCGGCCCGTGCGCGCCTGCAACCACGCCAACCGCGGAGCCAGCTGCCAGGTCATGCGCCGGAACTCGGCTTGCGTGTACTGGTGCGGTCCGGGCCGGTAGCGCAGGCTGCCTTCGATGCCCACGATGCGCAGGCCGCCCACCTCGACCACCCGAAGGTGCGCGTCGATGCAGCCCCCGGGCGGATGCTCCTCGTCCGTGACGGGATCGCGCAGGTAGCCGACGGCGTGGTTGCCGAACACGAAGACCGGCGGCACCTTGGTCTTGGTCGCGATGAACTCCAACACGTGGCCAGGCGTGTCCCCGGCCGAGACCACCAGGTCGAACGGCGGTAAGTTCTCGGGGAAGTTGGTCGAGTAGACGACCGGCGAGACGGCGTCCGCTACCGCGAGGATCCGCACGCCGCTCCGGCGCCCGCTAGGCCGCCACGCGGCCCTGCGCCGACCACTCCAAGCCGGACCAGATGAGGTCTTCGATGTCCCCGTCGAGCACGCCGTCGGGATCGTGGCGCATCGATCCGGTGCGGTGGTCCTTGACGTACTGCTTGTCGAGCACGTAGCTGCGGATCTGCGAGCCCCACTCGATCGCCTTCTGCTCGCCGCGCGCCTTCATCTGCTCGGCCAGGCGTCGCTGCTCCGCCCGCTCGAAGAGGCGCGAGCGCAACACCGTCATGGCCTTCTCGCGGTTCTTGATCTGCGACTTGCCGTCCTGGCAGGTCACCACGATCTCTTCCGGGGTTCCGGCCTTGTAGACCACGCGCACGGCGGAGTCGGTGGTGTTCACCGACTGGCCCCCCGGCCCGGACGAGCGGTAGACGTCGACGCGGACGTCCTTCGGATCGATGGCGATGTCGATGGTGTCGTCGATCTCTGGCATCACCTCGACCGAGGCGAAGGAGGTGTGCCGCCGACCCTGGTTGTCGAACGGACTGACACGTACCAGGCGATGGACGCCCCCTTCGACGCGCATCATGCCGAAGGCGCGCTCGCCGCGCACGATCATCTGGGCGTAGTCGACACCGTGCGGCGCCTCGTCGTTCGGTACCAGGTCGAGCAGCTCGACGGTGTACCCGTTGCGCTCGGCGAAGCGTTGGTACATCCGGAGCAGCATGCCGGCCCAGTCGGACGATTCGGTGCCGCCGGCACCCGGCTTGATCGTCACGATGGCGGCACGTTCGTCGTGATCTCCCTGGAACAGCGTCTCGCGGTACAGGTGGTCGATGCGCTCCTGGATACGCATGCGCTCGGGCTCGAGCTCATCGGCCTCCTCGTCGGTAGCCATCTCGTACAGCTCGCTCAGGCCCTCGACGTCGTCCTGCAGGTGCTGGTACTCGTCCACGACGCGCCGCAACCGCGTCGCCTCCTGGTGAAGCTGGCGCGCGCGCTCCGGGTCGTTCCAGAGGCCCGGCTCGTTCAGTTGTGGATCGAGCTCTTCCAACCTGGCGCGCTTGGCGGCCAAGTCAAAGATACCCCCTGAGGCTCTGGATCCGTTCGGTCATCAGCTCGAGCGAAGCGTCGGGCATGTCGTTCCTCCGAGGCACCAGTGTAGCGTGCCGGCACACGCTCGGCCGTTCGCCGATGCGGCCGCGGCCACTGAGCGTCCCGCGCGCGCCGCGTTGCGGCCGCCGCCCGGCCGGCGTTCGCGCGCCTCTCCAGGCCGGCGCTCGCGCACCTCGTCGGGCCGCTGTTCGCGGGCCGCCTCCGCCCCCGTCCAGGAGCGCGCTCCACGTCACGAACCACGCGACCGACGTGGTATCCTGCCCTTCCGAGGGGTTCCCCCTCACCGCAACGTCCGCGTCTTCGCTCGCGCCATCGCTCGCGCATCCGCCCGACCGACGAGCGGCGCGCGCTGTCGCGACCACCTCACGCCGGAGGCGCCGGTTTGGCACTGTTCGAAGGGTTCGGCCTGCAAGACGCGCTCGACATCCTGATCATCAGCGTGCTGCTGTACCAGGCGTACGCGCTGCTGATCGGATCGCGCGCGTGGAACGTGCTGCGTGGCATGCTCGCCCTCGGTGCCTTGTGGTTCTTGGCGGCCCAGTTCGACATGGCGGCGACCAAGTGGCTGTTCGACGCCATCGCGCCGGTGGGGTTCCTGGCGGTGGTGGTGGTGTTCCAGCCCGAGTTGCGCGCCGTCCTCGAGCGCGTCGGCCGCGGTCGGCTCGGGCGGGCCACCAGCGGCGACCCGGTGCAGGAGATCATGACCGCGGTGCGCGAGCTCGCCACCCAGCGCCGCGGAGCGCTGCTGGCGCTGGAGCGGCGCACCCCGTTGAAGGAGTTCTCCGACCGCGGTACGCCCATCGGGGCACCGGTCACGGCAGCCCTGCTTCAGACGATCTTCGCCTCGAAAGGACCGCTGCACGACGGCGCCGTGATCATCAAGGAAGACCTGGTCACGCACGCCGGCGTCATCTTCCCCCTGTCCGATCGTCACGAGGGGTGGTCGGTCAAGCACGGCACGCGTCACCGCGCCGCCCTCGGCTTGTCCGAGGTGAGCGACGCGCTGGTGGTGGTCGTGAGCGAGGAGCGCGGCACCGTCAGCGTCGCGCAGGACGGCGTCTTGACCAGCGACATCGCCCCGGCCGAGGTGCTCAAGGCGTTGCGTGAGGCGTACGCCGCATGACCGGCGCGTTCGCTACCTTGGTGACGCTGCTCAAGCGCCTGGCGCAGAACTGGCCGAGCAAGGTGGGGGCGCTCTTGATCGCGTTCCTGGTGTGGGCGTTCGTGACCTCCAGCACCACCACCACCACGCAGCGAAGCTTGCTGCTCCCGTTGGTGATCGAGGGGCTGGACGAGGACGAGGCCGCCGTGGGGTTGCCGGAGGTCGTCGAGGTGAGCGTCAGCGGTCCCAGCGCGCGCATCGACCGGCTGCGTGCCGACATGTTGCGCGCCACGCTCGACCTCACCGACGTCGCCGGGCCCTTCCAGCGCCCGATCGTGGTGCAGTCGCCGCAGGAGGTGCGTCTGTTGCGGGTCGAGCCGTCCGATGTCATCGGCTTCGTCGAGACGGTCGCACGGGTGCCGAAAGCGGTCGAGGTGGGGCTCACCGGCGTGCCGCCGCAGGATCGCCTGCTGTCCACCATCGTTGCCCCGAGGCAGGTCACCATGGTGGGCCGCAGCCAGGTGCTGGACGAGGTCGAGCGGGTGGTGGCGTTGGTCCCGCCGGAGGGCGGCGAGGCCGCCCCGCTGGCGCTCGACGGTGCCGGTTCGCCGGTCGCCGAGGTGCGCTTCGAGCCCGACACCGTCGTCGTCACCGTCACGCAGCGGGAGGCGCTCGTCACCGCGCAGGTCGCGGTGGACCTGACGCCGCCCGTGGCCACCGGTCTGGTGGCTACCAGCCTGGAGCGCGCCACCGTGCGCGTGGCCGGGCCGGCGTCGGCGTTGGCGGCGCTCGACCGCGTGGGCGGGACGGTCGAGCCGCCGACGGGCGACGTGACGGCCGGCCGGTATACTCTGCCTGTTCGCCTCGACCTACCGAACGGGGTCGTTGCGCTGGAGACGGTGACGGCGGTGCTGCAGTTCGAGCGAGCGCCGCTGCAGCCGTGAGCCGTTCGGTGGAGGCCTCGTGATCTACCCCATCCGCATCTACGGCGACCCGGTGCTCAGGCGCCGGGCGTCCGACGTGACGCGGTTCGACGACGATTTGGCCGGCCTGGCCGCCGACATGGTCGCCACCATGTACGCCGCCGACGGCATCGGCTTGGCGGCGCCGCAGATCGGCATCGGCATCCGGGTGTTCGTCGCCTTGGAAGTCGCCAGGGACGCCGACGGCGATGGCGTCGAGGACGAGCACACCGGGCAGCTGCAGGCCGCGCCGCCCGAGGACGACGGCGCCGAACGCAGCGCCGGCGAAGCCGAGCGTCCGGAGCGAAGCGCCGCGCCGACCGACGAGGACGAGGCCGACCGCGCCGCGAAGCGCTCGGCCTGGGGCGTTCGACGCGAGCACGTGATGGTCAACCCCAGCATCGTGGCCCGCGAAGGCGTCCAGTACGGTCCCGACGGCTGCCTCAGCCTGCCGGGGCTGTGGGCGGAGCGGGTCCAACGCGACCAGCGCATCCGCATCCGCTACCAGGACGTGCGCGGCGCTTGGCACGAGAACGCCGCCGAGGGGTACTTCGCCCACGTGCTGCAGCACGAGTACGACCACCTGAACGGCGTGCTCTTCTTCGATCGGCTCCCGGAACCGGAGCGGCACGCCTTCCTCGAGGAGCACCGCGCCGAGTTGGCGCGCATGCAGCGGGACGCCAAGGCGTTCGTGAAGGAGCTTCGGTCGTCGTCCCGAGGCGGCGGAACGACCTCGGCTGCACGGCGCGCGTCGGTGGAGTGAGGCAGATGTCCCCTCGACCGCTGCGCGTGGCGCTGTTCGGCTCGCCGACCTTCGCCCTCCCCACCCTGGACGCACTCCACCGTCACCACGACCTGGTGCTTGTCGTCACCCAACCCGACAAGCCCGCCGGGAGGGGCCTCGCGATGCGCGCGTCGCCCGCCGCCCAGCGCGCACGCGAGCTCGGCGTCGAGGTCGCGCAGCCGACGCGTCCGCGGACCGACCAGGCGTTCCACGAGCGGCTGCGCGCGCTCCGCCTCGACGTCGCCGTCACCGCCGCGTACGGCCGCATCTTGCCGGAAGCCGTGCTCGGCGCGCCGCGGCACGGCGTGCTCAACGTGCACGCCAGCTTGTTGCCCAAGTACCGCGGCGCCGCGCCCGTCCAGTGGGCGCTCATCGACGGCGAGCACGAGACCGGGATCACCATCATGCAGACCGAGGCCGGACTCGACACCGGCGCCATCCGCCTGCAGCGCCGCACCGCCATCGAGCCGAACGAGGACGCCCGCGAGCTGATGGAACGTCTGGCCGCGCTGGGAGCGGAGACGCTGCTCGAGGCGCTGGCGTTGTTGGCCGAGGGCACCCTACCGAGCACGCCGCAGGAGCACGCCGCCGCCAGTCACGCCCCGCCGCTGCGCGCCGAGGACGGCCACGTGCGGTGGGGGGCGCCCGCCGACACCATCGTCGCGCGTCACCGCGGCGTGGCGCTCTGGCCCGGGACGTCGTTCGCGTTCGATGGCGAACGCGTCAAGGTCACGGCGTTGGAAGCGCGTGCCTTCGAGGGCGCCGGCACGTCCGAGCCAGGGACGGTCGTCGGGCTGGACGACTCGGGGGTGCGTGTCGCGACCGGCCGGGGCGTGGTGCGTCTGATGCGGGTCAAGCCGCCCGGCAAGCGCGAGATGGCGGCCCGCGCCTGGGCGAACGGCCGCGCCGTGAAGGCAGGGACGCACCTTGGCTAGCGTGGCGATCGTCGGACGGCCGAACGTCGGCAAGTCGAGCTTGTTCAACCGCCTGGTGGGGCGCCGGGAGGCGATCGTGGCCGACTTCCCCGGCGTGACGCGCGACGTCAAGGAAGCCGAAGTGACGACCGACGACGGGCGCACGTTCCGGCTTCTGGACACGGGCGGGTTGTGGTCGGGCGACCGCTGGGAGAAGCCCATCAAGGCGCGCATCGAGGCGGCCCTCGTGGGCGTGGATCTGGTGGTCTTCTGCGTCGACGGGCGCGAGGGCGTGACCCATGCCGATCGTGAGATCGCAGAGTGGCTGCGGTCGCTTGGCAAGGAGGTGCTGCTGGTCGCCACCAAGGTCGACGACCCGCGGCACGAGGAGCAGCCGGAGTTCTTCGAGCTCTACGCCCTGGGCTTCGGCGAGCCGTTCGCCACCGCTGCCGAGCACGCACGCGGGACGTACGAGTTGCTGGCCGCCATCGCGCAGCGCCTGCCGGAGGACGACGGCGAACCCGAGGAGGAGGCCGTCCGAGTGGCGATCATCGGGCGCCCCAACGTCGGCAAGTCGAGCCTGGTGAACGCCCTGGTGGGCGACGAGCGCGTCATCGTGGCCGACGCGCCCGGCACCACGCGCGACGCCGTCGACGTCCACTTCAGCTTCGCGGGCAGGCCGTTCGTGCTGATCGACACCGCCGGCATGCGGCGCAAGAACGACGACGACATCGAGTTCTACGCCCGCCTGCGCTCCGAGATGGCGCTGCGCCGCGCCGACGTGGCGGTGCTGGTGGTCGACCCGTTCGAGTTCGGCGACCACGAGCTGCGCTTGGCGAACCTCGCGCTCGACTGGGGCAAGCCGGTGGTGCTCGCCATCAACAAGTGGGACCTCGTCACCGACGAGCAACTGCAGCCGTTCCGGGCGAACCTCGACCAAGAGCTCAGCCATCTCGACTTCGCGCCGCGCGTCTACACTAGCGCCGTCACCGACTTCGGCCTGCACGAGTTGCTCGCCACCGCCATCCGGCTCTACGACGCGGCCCGCGTGCGCGTCTCGACGGGGGAGCTGAACGCCTGGCTGGAGGTCTGGACCACCCGGCAGGCGCCGCCGAACTTCCAGGGCCGTCCGCTGAAGCTGCTCTACGCCAGCCAGGTGGACGTGGCGCCGCCGACGTTCGTCTTCTCGATCAACCACCAGGCGTTCCTGACGCGCGCCTACGAGCACTACCTGAGGAACCGCATCCGAGAGGACCTCGGGTTCCGCGAGGTGCCGCTTCGCATGGTGTTCAAGGAACGCGGCGGCGACGGCAAGCGCGTCCGAACCTGAGCGCCTGCTCAGGCGCGCTCGACGTGCAGGGTCACGCGCAGGTTGCCGCGGCGCGTCTCCCCTTCCACCCGCTCGACACGGAACCGCCCAAGGCCCTCGGCGTACACCTCGTCGCCCGGTTCGGCCGACGACGCCTTGGTGGCAGGTCGACCGTTGACGCGCACCCTACCGGCGGCCACCCCTTTGGCGAAGTACGAACGCGAGACGCGGAACGCCTTGGCGCCCAGGACGTCGACGCGCAGCGACGGCACCACCGCGCTGGCGTCCCTGGCGCTGCCCGCGGCCACGCGCTCGACCGGCACCTCCATCGGGGTCACCGGCACGCCGTGCACCACCGTCGGCGCCAGCAACGCGGCGGGGACGGGCGCTTCGACGATCAGCGACACGCCCTCCTCGTGGCGCACCGCGTCGCCGATGGCTCCGGCCGGCACGCCGGCGCGGCGAGCCAAGCGCGCGAGCTCGTCGGCGTCCGCCAGTCCAGCGACGTACACGGCGCGCAACTTCGGCCGAGCGTCCGGCACCTGCTCCGGCCAAGCGGACACCACCCGCCTCTTGGCGCCGTCGTAGCCTCCCCAGGCTCCGGCGCGCACACCTTCGGCCCGAAGCGCCGCGACCAGCGCATCGGCCTCGGGCGGATCGAGGAACGGCCCGGACGCCACCCGACCGCCGCGGGCGGCCGCCGCGAGCCGCGCGGCGTGCTGGGCCAGGTCGCCGCCGAGGTGAGCGGAGGCGCCGCTCGTCGCGCTCATGGAGCGGTGCGGCTCAGCGGACGTCGACGACGTCGACGCCGTTCTTGCGCAGACGGTCGGGGAACGACTCGGCCGCTTCGCCGACGACGCGCAGCACCAGGCGGCGCCGATGACCGGGCATGACGCCCGTCGTCACGGCCGCGATGATGTTCGACGGCGCCCCGGCCTGCGCCACCCGGGCCAGCACGCCCGGCTCGTCCGGAAGGTCCACCGTCACGCGCGTGCCGCCCTCGCGCAGGCCGAGGAACGACACCAGCGCACGCATCAGGTCGGTGATGGTCAGGATCCCGACCAGCGCCCCGCCGTCGAGGACCGGCAAGCCGGAGACACGATGCTCTTCCATCAGCAGCGCCGCTTGCTCGATGGGATCGTCGGCCCGCACGGTGATGACCGGCGACTTCATCACGTCCTTGACCTGCAGTTTGCTGAGCAGGTAGTTCAACTCGTAGACCGACAGGGTGGTGGCCTTCGAGGGTGTTGCCTCCTTGAGGTCGCGGTCGGTGACGATGCCGATCAGCTTGCCGTCGCGCGTCACCGGAAGGCGCCGGTAGCCCCCTTCGCGCAGGCGCTGCATCGCTTCCATCACCGGCGTATCGGCGCTGACCGTCTTGGGATCTGGCGTCATCCACTCGCGAACAAGCATGCGGTCCTCCTACGTGGGTTGCCAGATGGTACCACCGGCCGCCGCGCCGCTTCCGTCCTCGGCGCTCCGGACGACGCGGCACGCGTGCGATGATGGACGGCATGAAGCGCATCGCCGTGCTCGGGTCGACCGGCTCGATCGGCACGCAGACCCTCGACGTCGCGCGGTGGCGGGGCTACCAGGTGGCCGCCCTGGCGGCCGGCCGCAACGCCGGCGAGCTGCTGGCGCAAGCACGGGCGTTCCGGCCGGAGCTCGTAGCGTGCGCGCCGGAGGTCGCCGCGGCGGTGCGGCCGCACCTCCCGCCCGGGACCCGCCTCGTCACCGGTCCGGAGGGCGTGGAGGACGTCGCGAGCTACGACGTCGACGTGGTGGTCGCCGCGGTTCCGGGGATGGCCGGCCTGGCTCCTACGGCGGCGGCGCTGCGCGCCGGCCGGAGGGTGGCGCTGGCGAACAAGGAGGCGATGGTCGTCGCCGGACCGCTGGTGTGGGCGTTGGCGCGCGCCCACGGCGGGCAGATCACGCCGGTCGACTCGGAGCACTCGGCGTTGTTCCAGTGCCTCATCGGCGAGGACCGGCAGACCGTCGAGACGCTGGTGCTGACCGCCTCCGGCGGGCCGTTCCGAGACGGACCCGAAGACCTCGACGGCGTCACCCCCGAACAGGCGCTGCGCCATCCGAACTGGGCGATGGGCCCGAAGGTGACCATCGACTCGGCCACGCTGTTCAACAAGGGGTTGGAGGTGCTCGAGGCGCACTACCTGTTCGAGCTCCCCCTCGACCGCATCGAGGTGGTGGTGCACCCCCAGTCCTTGGTCCACGGCCTGGTGCGCTTCCGCGACGGCAACGTCAAGGCCCAGATCGGCCCCCACGACATGCGCCTCCCGATCCAGTACGCGCTGGCGGCCCCCGAACGCCCGGCCACGCCGCTCGCGCCGCTGCCGCTGCTCGGCGCGTGGCAGTTCCTGCGCCCGGACGTCGAGCGCTTCCCCAGCCTCCCGCTGGCCTATCGCGCCGGCGAACGAGGCGGCGTGGCACCGGCCTACCTCAACGCGGCCGACGAGGTGGCGGTGACGGCGTTCCTCGAGCACCGGCTGGGGTTCGCGGCCATCCCCCGCGTGCTCGAGACGGTGCTGGCGGCCGCCCCCGACGTAGCGGCCACGTGGGACTCGATCGCTTCGGCCGATGTCGAGGCCCGGCGCCTGGCGCACGAAGCGCTTGCGGCGGTTCGGCCGTGAATGGCAGGTGAGGCCATGACACGCTCGCGCTCCATCCGACTCCCGTTCCGCATCCTCGGGTTCCCGGTGGCGCTGGACCCGAGCTTCCTGCTGGTGCTGCCGCTGTTCGCCTACCTGATCGGCTCGCAGATCCCCGCCTACGTCGAGCAGCTGGCCAGCCTGGGCGTCGGCGTCGACCCGGGACCGCTCCAGCGTGGCGCCACGCCGTACCTGCTCGGGTTCGTGGCGGCCTGCGGGCTGTTCGCCAGCGTGCTGGTGCACGAGGTGGGGCACGCGCTGGTGGCGCGCCGCTACGGCGTCCGGGTGAAGGAGATCCGCCTGTGGTTCCTCGGCGGCGTCGCGCAGTTCGAGGAACTGCCGCGCCAACGGGGAGCGGAGGCGGTGGTGGCCATCGCCGGACCGTTGACCAGCATCGCGGTGGGCGCCGTCTGCTGGGCCGCCATCCGGCTGGTACAAGGCAGCGGGGCCGGCGTCGTCCTGGTCAGTTACCTGGCCGTGACGAACCTGGGGCTGGCGCTCTTCAACCTGCTCCCCGCGCTGCCGCTGGACGGTGGGCGGGTGCTGCGCAGCCTGCTGTCGCTGGCGATGCCGTACGTCAAGGCCACCGCCGTCGCTGCCTCCGTCAGCGGTGCCATCGCCATCCTGCTCGGCGTCTACGGCTTCCTGAGCACGCAGCTGTTCCTGGTCATCATGGCGTTCTTCGTCTACAACGCCGGTCGCGTCGAGGCCCAGGCCGCCGTGGTGGAGAGCGTGGTGGAAGGGCGCACCGTCGCCGACCTGATGACGCGCGAGCCCATCACGGTGTCGCCGGACATGCGCCTGGAGCAGTTCCTGCAGCTGATGAACTTCCGTCGCCACACCGGCTACCCGGTGGTGGACGACGGCGGGCGCTTGCTGGGCTACGCCCGCATGGCCGACGCCCAAGCACGCCTCACGGGCGGCGACGGCGTCTCGCCCGACGCCGGCGGCGCCACCGTGTCCGCCATCGTCCGGCCCGCGGAGACGATCGCGCCCAACGAGGCCGCCATGACCGCGTTGCGGCGCGTGGCCGAGGGGGACCTCGGGCGCCTGCTGGTGGTCGACGCGACCGGCCGTCTGGTCGGCGTGCTGAGCAAGACCGACCTGCTCGCCCTGGTGCATCGGGCGGCCAACGGCGGCGCCCGCCAAGGCTGACGCCGGGTGCCGCCGTGGTCTGCCCGACGTTCTCCCGACGGCACGCTCTGACATACTGTTGAGGCGGCCGGAGCCGCGTTCGCGATGCTGACTGCCCTGACCTTCGCCCTCATCCTCACCAGCGCCGTGGTGGTCCACGAGCTCGCCCACTTCCTCAACGCCCGTAGCGTGGGCGTGCCGGTGCGCGCGTTCAGCGTCGGCATCGGTCCGGTGATCGCACGCTGGCGGGCCCGAGGCACCGAGTGGCGCATCAGCCTGCTGCCGCTGGGTGGGTACGTCGACCTTCCCGGCATGGGGCCGAAGGTGGGCGAGGACGGGGAGCTGCGGCATCCCGACGAGGGCATGGCGACCAAAGGTTGGGCCGCCAAGATCTGGGTCCTGATCGGCGGCGTCATCGCCAACTACCTGCTGGGGATCGTGCTGTTGGCGTGGGCGGTCGTGCTGCAGCCGGGGTACCGCGAACTCACCACGGGCGTCGTCCCCGAGGCAGGCGGTTCGACCATCGGCGTGGTGGTGGAGGGGTCCGCCGCGGAGCAGCTCGGCATCCTGCCCGGCGACCGCGTCCTGGCGCTGAACGACGTCACCGACCCGCTGCCCGAGCAGATCGTGGAGCAGGTCCGCAGCGCCGATTCCTTGCGCTTCACCCTCGAGCGCGACGGAGACGTCCTCGAGATCGACACCGCGTGGCCCATCGTTCCGGTCGACGGCACCCCGCTGCTGGGGGTGCAGATCGCGCCCATCTTGCCCGCCGTGACCTTCCCGCAGGCGCTTTCCGAGGCTGCCATGTTCGGCGTTCGCATCGTCCCCGACATGGTGCGAGGCTTCGTACAGGGCTTCGGCGCCGCCATCACCGGCCGCGAGAACGACGACGTCGCCGGCCCGATCGGCATGGTGTCGCTGGTGAACCAGGCCACGCGCATCGGCCTCGCGCCGGTGATCCTGTTGGCGGCGGTGATCAACTTCTCGCTGGCGGTGTTCAACCTCCTCCCCATCCCCGGGCTCGACGGCGGCCGCATGCTCCTCACCACCGTGATCGCGCTCCGCGGCAAGCCGTTCCGACCCGGCCAGGAAGAGCAGCTGCACTTCATCGGCATCATGGCCGTCCTTGCGCTCATCGTCCTGATCACCTTCCGTGAACTCGGCGCCCTGTTCGGCGGCTGACCCCGTCCCCAACCGCCCCGCTGCCGCACCGACCGGTGCCGGCGGCGACGTCGCCGTGATCATCCCGGCCTTCGACGAGGCCGCCAACCTCGCCCCGGTGGTCGCCGCGGCGCGAGCGGCCGAGCTCGGACCGGTGATCGTGGTCGACGACGGATCGCGCGACGCCACCGCCGAGGTGGCCGACCGTGCCGGAGCCGAGGTCGTGCGCCTCGGCAGCAACCGCGGCAAGGGGGCGGCGCTCCGCGCCGGCGCCGAGGCGGTGTCCAGCGAGGTGCTCGTCCTGCTCGACGCCGACTTGGTGGGGCTCGAAGCGCGGCATGTGAGAGCGTTGGCCGAGCCGGTGGTGGCGGGCCGCGCCGAGATGACGCGCGGCGCGTTCCGCGGGGGGCGCTGGAGCACCACCACGGCCCAGCGCATCACGCCGCAGTTGAACGGTCAGCGTGCCCTCCGGCGCACGTCGCTGCTGGACGTGCCGCATCTCGTCCAGAGCCGCTACGGCGTCGAGATCGCCATCACCCGCCACGCCGCCGAGCGGGGCTGGCGCTGCTTGGACGTGCCGCTCGACGGCGTGTCGCAGGTGATGAAGGAAGAGAAGCGCGGGTTGGTCCGAGGCGCCCTGACGCGCATGCGCATGTACGGCGAGATCGTCGCGGCGTTGCTTCGCCGGGGCCGCACCTGACGCGGCCACCCTCGGGCCACCAAGGAGACCACGGCATGGAGATCCTCCGCATCCCCGTCGGACCGCTGCAGGCCAACGCCTACGTGCTGGCCGACGACCACGACGCGGTGGTGGTCGACCCGGGCGCCGAGGGCGAACGGATCGCCGCCGAGGTGCATCGGCGAGGCTGGCACCTGGCGGAGGTATGGCTCACCCACGCCCACTTCGATCACGTCGGCGGTCTGGCGGCGCTCCTGCGCGTCGCTCCCGTGGCGGTGCGCATGCATCCGGCCGACCTGCCGTTGCTGACCCACGCAGCCGCGTCGGCGGCGGCGTGGGGGTTCGCCATCGAACCGCCGCCGCCGAGCACCGTCCCCGTGGGTCACGGCGACGTGCTGACGCTCGGCAGCCAGGCCGTCCGCGCCCTGCACACCCCTGGCCACGCGCCGGGGCACCTGGCGTTCCACATGGCGGGGCAAGGGGTCGTCCTCGCCGGCGACGCGCTGTTCCGCGGCTCGATCGGCCGCACCGACCTGCCGTTCGGCGACGCGGAGACGCTGCTCGCCAGCATCCGGCGCGAACTCCTGACGCTACCCGACGACACCCAGGTGCTGCCGGGCCACGGACCCGCCACGACCATCGGCGAGGAGCGGCGGACCAACCCGTTCTTGCGGGCCGGCGTCGGCTAGTCGTCGGCGGGGAGGCGCGCCTCGATGGCGCGAGCGTGCGCCTCGAGTCCCTCGGCGCGCGCCATGGCGGCGGCAGCCGGACCGACCTTCGCCACTAGGTCCGGGCTGCCGGCGAACAACGGGATCACCTTCTGGAAGTCGCGCACGTTCACGAAGCTGGCGAACCGCGCCGTTCCCGAGGTCGGCATCACGTGGCTGGGTCCCGCCAGGTAGTCGCCCAGCGCCTCCATGCTGTACGCGCCAAGGAACAACCCACCGGCGTTGCGCACCCGCGGGACCCATCGCCACGGGTCCTGCACCAGCAGGCAGAGGTGCTCCGGGGCGTACGCGTTGGCGACGACCAGGCCGTCGTCGAGGTCCTCCACCAGCACCACGACGCCGCGCCGCTCCACCGAGTCCCGCGCGGTGGCGGCCGTGGGCAAGGAGGCGATGGCGTCGGGCAGCGCCCTCGTCACCGCCTCGGCGAGGGCCCGGCTGGTGGTCACCAGCACCGGCTGGGCGAAGGCGTGCTCCGCCTGCGCCAGCAAGTCGGTCACCACGTGGTGCGCGTCGGCCGTGGCGTCGGCCAGCACCAGCGTCTCGGTCGGGCCCGGCAACGACTCGATGCCGACGTGCCCGAAGAGCGCCCGCTTGGCGAGGACGACGTAGCGGTTGCCGGGCCCGACCACCTTGTCGACGCGCGGCACGCTCTCGGTCCCGAACGCCAAGGCGGCGACGGCCTGCGCCCCGCCGGCGCGCACCACCCGTTCGGCGCCCACGACCTGCGCCGCGAACAGGATCTCGGGGGCGACGCTGCCATCGCGACGCGGCGGTGTCGCCACCACCACCTCGGGCACGCCCGCCACGCGCGCCGGCACGGCCGTCATCAGCAGGCTGCTGAACAGCGGCGCGGTGCCGCCGGGCACGTAACACCCGACGCGCTCGATGGGCACCACCAGCTGCCCGAGCAGGGCGTCGTCGTCGGCGTGGACGAAGCCGGCCGCCGGCTGGTGCTGGTAGTAGGCGCGCACGCGCTCGGCCGCCATGCGGATGGCGGCAGCTAGCTCGGGCGCGATGCGCGCTTCGGCGGCCGCGATCTCGGACGCGTCCACCACCAAGCTCGCGGGCCTCACGCCGTCGAAGCGCTCGCTCAGGCGCAGCAGGGCCTCGTCGCCACCGCGCCGCACCTCGTCGATGATGGCGTCGACTTGCCGCAGCACCGCATCGCCATCCTCCGCCACGCCGCGCGTGGCGCACCAACGCAACGCCTCGTCTCGACCCTCGATGACCCGCATGCCGTCCAGGATACCGGCGCGGCCGCGGTACCATCGCCGCATGAGCTTACGCGTGCTGTGGCGCAACCCCTCGACCGCCGACGCTGCGCGACGCCTCCCGGCGCCGGCCGGGGTGGAGGTCCGCTTCGAGACCGACGTGGCGAAGGCCGACGCCCTGGCCGATTGGCCGGACGCGGTGGTCGACGGCGACCCGACCGAGACCCTGCTCGACGGTGAACGTCTGCAGCGCGTGGTGGTGCCGTTCGCCGGCCTGAACCCGCGGCTGCGGGAACGCGCGGCCGCCCGGCCGCACCTGCACGTGCACAACTCGCACTACAACGCCGACATGGTCGCTCAGCACGCGGTGGCGTTGCTGCTGGCGGTCACCAACCGCGTGATCCCGGCCGACCGCGCCTTGCGCGAAGGCGATTGGGGCAGCCCGGACGACCCCGAGCGCCTGAGCCTGCAGCTCGACGGCCGGCGTGCGCTGCTGCTCGGCTACGGCGCCATCGGTCGAGCGATCGCCAAGCGGTTGCAGGGGTTCGGGCTCTCGCTGCAGGCGCTCCGGCGTCACCCCGACGCGAGCGACCCGGTGCCGAGCGTCGGTCCGGCACGGCTGTTGGATGCGGTGGCCGAAGCCGACGTGCTGATGGTGAGCCTCCCGGGCACCGACGAGACCGTGGGCCTGGTCGGCGAGGGAGCCTTCGCCCGCATGCGCAGGACGGCGGTGCTGGTGAACGTGGGCCGCGGCCCGGTGGTCGACGAACGAGCGCTCTACCGAGCGCTGCAGGAGCGGCGCATCTTCGGCGCCGGCATCGACGTCTGGTACGCCTACCCGAAGGACCGTGCCGCGCGCGGCCGCACCGCGCCCGCCCACCTGCCGTTCCACGACCTCGACAACCTCGTCATGAGCCCGCATCGCGCCAACGACGTGCTCGACTGGCAGGTGGCGTCGGCGCGGGCCGCGCTGGCGACGCTGGAGGGCATCGCCCGCGGCGAGGAACCCGACCTCGTCGACGTCGGCCGCGGCTACTGAACCGCGCTCGCTGCGGGCGGCCGCGCGCGCATCCCGTCGAGCGCGAGGCCGAGCGCGACGCGCAGCTCCTCGTGGATCGAGCGTTCCGGTCGGTACGCCGCCCACTGCAGCACGGTGATGAAGTACGTGTTGGCCAGCACGCGCGTCAAGCGATCGAGCGAGTAGTCGGGGCGGACGGAGCCCGCCGCGCGGCCCCGCGCCAGCGCACGCCTCACCATCGACGCCAGCGGCAACGCCAGGAACGCCGCCCTGGACCGCTCGGGATCGGGGTTGAGCAGCTCGTAGCCCAGCGGCAGGATCCAGGCGCGATGCTGCTCCGTCACTCCAGCCAGCGCGTCGAACAGCCGCTGCAGCGGCGCGAGTGGGTCGTCGCCCGGCGCCGGAGCGTCGTCGGGGGCGAGGCGCCGGTCGAGCTCGTCGAGCGCGCGCGCGAAGTACGCCACCAGGAACGCTTCCTTGTACGGGAAGTAGTTGAACACCGTGCCGCGCGAGACGCCGGCATCGCGCGCGATGGCGGCGTACGTCGCCCCGCGCAGGCCATGCTGCGCGATCAGGCGCATGGCGGCGGCAAGGATGCGTTCGCGGCGATCGGCCTTCTTGCGCTCGCGCAGACCGGAGGAGCGCGTCCCGGGCGGTCGGGTCACGGCGGGATCATACCGTGCACGCAGAACGGCCCGCGAAGCGCTTCGCGGGCCGTTCGTGTCGGTGCGTGCTCGGGGCTCAGCCGGCGTTGCGGGCGGTCTCGACGAGCGCCTTGAAGGCGCCGGGGTCGCGCACGGCGAGGTCGGCCAGGACCTTCCGGTCGAGGGTCACGCCGGCGTTGCGCAGGCCCGCGATGAAGCGCGAGTAGCTCACCCCTTCCTGTCGCGCGGCGGCGTTGATGCGCGCGATCCACAGGCGACGGAACTCCGCCTTGCGGTCGCGGCGATCGCGGTAGCTGTAGTCGGCCGCGTTGAGCAGTGTCTGCTGCGCGATGCGCACGCTCTTGGAGCGCAAGCCCCAGTAGCCCTTGGCGCGTTTGAGCAGCTTCTTGTGGCGGCGGCGGCGAACGATGCCGGTCTTGGCGCGTGGCATGGCTCAGCCTCCCTCAGTCGTACGGCAGCAGCGCCTTGATGCGCTCCGCGTCCGGCTTGGCTACGATGAGGTCGGTCCTGCCCTGCCGGATACGGCCACCTGACTTCTTGAAGTTCAGGTGCCGCTTCCCGGAGCGCATCGCCTTGACCTTACCTCGCCCGGTGATCTTGACACGGGCTTTGGTGCCCTTGTGGGTCTTGAGTTTCGGCATCGCGGTTCTCCTGTGGTCCGCGCGGACGCGTTCCCGACCTGGAACGGGTCTCGTCGCGGGGTGGGTTGCTCGTGGGCGTGGGCCGCACGAAGTCGAGAAGGTGGACGTCAGCTCTGGGCTGGCACCCCTGCCGGGCGGAGGATCATGTTCATGTCCATGCCGGCGATTACCGGCGCGGAATCGACGACGGCCAGTTCGTTGACGTCGGCCGCCACGCGGTTGAGGATGCCCTGCCCGAGTTCGGGGTGGGTGCGCTCGCGACCGCGGAACATGATGGTCACCTTGACCTTGTGACCGCCCTTGAGGAACCGGCGGATGTGGTTGACCTTGGTCTCGTAATCGTGGTCGTCGATCTTGACACGGAACTTGATCGACTTCATCTCTTGTTGGCGAGAACGACGCCGCGCTTCCTTGGTCTGCTGCTGAAGCTCGAAACGGTACTTGCCGTAATCCATCAGCCGCGCGACCGGCGGTTGCGCCGCCTCGCCCACCAGAACGAGATCGAGATCCTCCTCGCGTGCGCGCCGCAGCGCGTCCCGCGTCTCGACGATGCCTACCTGGCCACCGTCGGCCGCGATCAGGCGCACTTGGCGCACGCGAATCTGCTCGTTCACCTTCAGGTCTTTCGTTATGGACTCCACCTCCCGCGTGGTGTCATGTGCGTGAGGGCTCACGCCCCTAGGATTCACGCACAGCGCTCGATTCTAGCAGATGATCGCGCCTCCGGCAACGAACGCCCCGCCGCCCCGGTGGCCGTCCCTGCGCCGCTTCTCGCGACGGGGTGCGGGCTGGCGGCGCGGTAGCGTGGAGCCATGAGCTCGACCCGACCGCCCACCGAACCCGACCTCCCCGCACCGGCCGAGCGCGACGCCCCGCCCGACGCCGAGCTACGCACGCTCTTGGCGAGCGTCTCGACCATCGCCGTGCTCGGCGCCAGCACCGACCCCGCGAAGCCCGCCCACCAGGTGCCCACGTACTTGCAGCAGCACGGCTACACCATCGTCCCGGTGAACCCGGCCGCGGCCGGAGCGGAGCTCTTCGGCGCCACGGTCGCCGCCCGCCTCGACGAGCTGCGCGTGCCGGTCGACGTGGTCGACGTCTTCCGCCGGCCCGAGGCGCTGCCTGGGCACCTCGACGACATCCTCGCCATGCGCCCGTTGCCACGGGTGGTGTGGTTGCAGCGCGGCATCCGTCACGACGACGTGGCGGCGAAGCTCCGCGCCGCCGGCATCCAGGTGGTCCAGGACCGCTGCCTGAAGATCGAGCACCGCCGCCTCTCGGCCGGCAAGGAAGGGTGACGCCGTGCGCCTGCGGCTCGGGTACTCGCCGTGCCCCAACGACGCGTTCGTCTTCCATGCGCTAGCCCACGGCCTGGTGCCCGGCGCCGGCCGTTCGTCCGCGGCCGCGGACGGTCCGCGCACCGCACCCGCCGAGTTCGACTTCGACATCGTGCTCGACGACGTCGAGGCGTTGAACCGCGCGGTCGCTGCGGGGACGCTCGACGTCGCCAAGATCAGCTACCACGCCTACGGCTACGTCGCGGACCGCTACCTGCTGCTGCCGGCGGGCGGCGCGCTGGGACGCGGCGTGGGTCCGCTGGTCGTGGCGCGGGAAGCCGGCCTCGACCTCCGCGGCAAGCGCGTCGCCATCCCGGGCGGCCGCACCACCGCGAACCTGCTCCTGCGCTCGTGGCAACCCGACGGCGTCGACCTGGTCGAGGTCCGCTACGACCGCATCATGCCCGCCGTGGTGCGCGGCGAGGTCGATGCCGGCCTGATCATCCACGAGAGCCGCTTCACCTACCCCACCTACGGGCTGGTGGCGCTGGTCGACCTTGGAGCCTGGTGGGAGCAGGAGATGGGGCACCTGGTGCCGCTCGGCGCCATCGCGGCGCGTCGCGACTTGGGTCCCGACGTCCATGCCCAGCTGACGTGGCTCATCCGCGCCAGCCTGAGGCACGCCTGGGACCACCCCGAAGCCTCGGCGGCGTACGTCGCGGAGCACGCCCAGGAGATGGCGCCCGAGGTGCGGGCACGGCACATCGCGCTCTACGTCAACGAGTACTCGTTCGACGTGGGCGAGCAGGGCGCCGCCGCGGCGCGGGCGCTGTTGGCGCAGGGGGCGCGGCGCGGGCTGTTCCCAACGGTGCCCGAACCGATGTTCGCCTCCGCGGGGACGAACGACCCCTTCCTCGCAGCGGCGCCGCGCGAGTAGGCTTTGCCCATGGCGAGCTTCACCATCGGCGAAGAAGTCCTGTTCCACGGCGATCGTTACGTCATCACCACGGCCGACCCGCGACCGCCGTACCGCTACCGGTTGGTGGCGTCCACGCCGCACGGGGCGCGCGTCGTGTGGGCGACGCAGGACGCGATCGCGAAGATGGAGCGCTACCGCATCCCGGTCGACGACACCGGTCGCGCCTGACGTCTCCCCGTCTTCCCTCGCTGCTCGGTCCGCGGCAAGGGCGCGGCTTCTAGCTGGCGTTACCTCGCCGCCAGCGCGGCTCCGAGACGCCCTCCGGCCTCGGCGGCCGCCTCGAACGGCAGGTAGCCGGATGCGCACACCCCCGCCGCGAACAAGCCCGGCAGCCGCGCTACCTCGAACGTCGCGGCATCGACCTCGCCCGGCGCCAGCGCGCGGCAGCGCACCAGGTACGGAAGCGCACCGCCCGCCGGATCGGCGCTGAGCTCGACGTCGCGGAAGCCGCAGCCGTGTGCGACCAGATCGAGGTAGAGCTCGTCGTAGGCCATCTCGCTCAAGCGGCCGGCGGCCTCGGTGAGCGCTCCGATGGTGAGGCGCCCCCGAAGGAAACTGCCGGCGCACAGCGCCACGCGCGGCGCCAGCCGGTCGACGCCCTCCCAGGTAGCCACGCCCCGCACGCGCCCCTCTGCCGTCAACAGGCGCGACACCGTCGATTGCAGCAGGTGGATCCGCGGCTCGCCCTCGAGCGCGTACTTCACCGCACGATGCAACGCCCAGTTCGGCACCCGACCGTCGTCGCCGCGCACTGCCGGGACCACGTCCGCCATCAACGTGCCAGCCGGCGGCGCGAGCTGCACGGCGTCGCCGACGGTGGCGTAGACGGTGTCGAGGCTGGTGGTCACCAGCAGGACATGCAGGCCCGCGCGCGCGGCCACCATCGCCGCCTCGCTCCCCGCGATGCCGGCGCCGACCACGACGGCGTCGTACGCCGTGCGCTTCGCGCCCGGCCGGATGTCGCCCGCGCTGCCCTGCGACGGCACGCGCCTCAACCTGCCAGGAACGAGCCCGTCAGCAACGGCTGCCGCCGGCCTGGCGCGCGCACCACCACGTGGCGCCCGCTGCGCGTTCGCTGGTACAGCAGCACGCCGTTGCGCGCCCCGAGCAGCGGGACGTCGCTCTCGGCGTCGAACAGGATGCGCAGGTGAAGCGGCACGTGGCTACGCAAGCGCCCGATCTCGTAGCGCTGGTCCTCCGCCACCCGGTACCCGAAGAACACGTCGGGCGGCTCGCCGTCGTCGTACACCAAGACCAACGACTGCGCCTCGTCGGCGCGGTAGTGGGCCACGGCCTCCCACACGGTGGCCCGCGCCTCCGCCTCGGACACCTGGCGCACCGTGGCGCGCGCCGTGTCGCCGAAGAACGCCGCCGGGAAGCGGCGTGATTGCACGTAGTAGCCACCCGGCCCGACGCGCAAGGTCATCACGTCGTTGTCGTACGCGCGCCCGCGAACGCGGCTCTTGAAGTGGGAGATGGCGAGCCCGAAGCGACGATCGTGACTGTCGGCGAAGTCGTCCCAGTCCGGGTCGAGCAGCGCGGCGTCGGTGTTGATCTCGAAGCCGGGGTCGAAGGCGCCCCAGGCCGGCCCGACGTCCACGCGCGGTCCTTCGTCACGAAGCGGTTCGTTGCTCATGATCCCTCCCGGGCTCGACCTCGCCGACGTGCAACGCCGAGATCCCGAACGACTGCAGATGGTACCGCACCGTGGCGAAGCCGGCGTCGCGCATGCGCTGGGCCAGGTCCTCGGGCGGGAAGAACGCCAGCACCGACGCGGGCAGGTAGGCGTAGGCGCTGCGCTTGCCCGAGATCCACCCCCCGACGCGCGGTAGGAAGGTGGTGAAGTAGCCACGGAACACCGACCCGAACCAGCCTCGCGGCGGCGGCGGGAACTCGAGCACCACCAAGCGACCCCCGGGCCGGAGCACGCGGCGGAACTCGCGCAGGCCGGCGTCGGGATCGGCGAAGTTGCGCAGACCGTAGGCGATCGTGACCGCGTCGAACGATCCGTCCGGGTACGGCAGCGCGCTGCCGTCGGCGACCTCGAAGGTCGCCTCGACGCCGGCACGGGCCGCCTTGACGCGGGCGCGCTCCAGCATCGGTTCGGCGAAGTCCACGCCCACCACGGTGCAGCGGGTGCAACGGCGCTTCAGCGCCAGGACCACGTTGCCGGTGCCGGTGGCGACGTCGAGCACGACCGGGGTGGCGGCGCGCCCCAGGACCTCGCCCGGAAGCGCCGCTCGCGCCGCCTGCCGACGCCACCGGCCGTCGATGCCGAAGCTGAGCACCGTGTTGAGCAGGTCGTAGGTCGGCGCGATCTCCGAGAACATCGCGCGCACCCGCTCGGCCTTGCCGTGGGTGTCGCGCGCCTCGGTCGCCCCGCCGGCCGTCATGGCAGGGAGGCTACCACGGTCGTAGGCGCGCGGCCCTCGCGCAGAGGTCACGACGGTTCGGCGCCAGGTCCGTCGGATTGCAGACCGCACCGCGACAGGAACGCCGCCGCCTTGGCCGGCGAGAAGCGCGACAAGCTGGCCGCGTTGTCCTGGTAGACCAGCGTCGGGACGCTGCGCCGGCCCTCGTTCACCGCCATCACCAGGGCTGCGGCGTGGGCGTCCTGCTGGATGTCGACCTCGACGTACGCGACCCGGCGGGCCTCGAGGTACGCCTTCGTCGCGCGGCAATCGCCGCACCATGGGGTGGTGTAGACCGTGATGACCGGCCCGTCTCGGTCGGCATCCACGGGCGACGCGAGCCCGTCGCTAGGCGCCATGCGCTCCTCCGTTCCTGCAGTCGAGCGAGGAGCACCCGCCCCGCCGCTCGCTCCGCGCCCACGCGATACGTAGCGGGCACGCCCACGAACCTACCAGGCCTCGGCGCGTGCCCATGTGGTCCAGAGCGCCATGGCCTCGTGCCCACCGGCGTGCCGCGCGGCGTAGCGGGCGTCCGCTCCATCCGCTATACTCCTCCGTTGCGCTGCGCGGCCTCGGCAGCGTCCCTCGGACCCGACGCGACCACACACCGGTGGTCGCGCGAGGTGCGCCTCCTCGCCCGCCGAAGGCGGCACGCGCCGGTCCGGCACGACGCCCAGCCGCGACCTGCACCGACCGAGCCAGGCCGGCGACGCGCACCCGGAGACCCGCATGAACTACCGCAACATCGCCATCATCGCCCACGTCGACCACGGCAAGACCACCTTGGTCGACGGTCTGCTGCGGCAGTCCAACACCTTCCGCGAGAACCAGCAGGTCGAGGAGCGCGTGATGGACAGCCGCGCCCTCGAGCGCGAGCGTGGCATCACCATCCTGGCCAAGAACACCGCCGTCGAGTGGCACGGGCAACGCATCAACATCGTCGACACCCCGGGCCACGCCGACTTCGGAGGCGAGGTCGAGCGCGCCCTCGGCATGGTGGACGCCTGCCTGCTGCTGGTCGATGCGGCCGAAGGGCCGATGCCGCAGACCCGCTTCGTGCTGAAGAAGGCGCTCGCCCTGGGCCTGCGCCCCATCCTGGTGGTGAACAAGGTCGACCGCAAGGACGCGCGCCCGAGCGTGGTCACCGGCCTCACCTTCGATCTCATGGTCGAGCTCGGCGCCACCGACGAGCAACTCGACTTCCCGGTGCTGTTCGCCGTGGCCCGCGACGGCCGCGCGTGGCGCGAAGGCGAGCCCGAGGGACGCGACTTCACCGCGCTCTTCGAGACCATCCTGTCGCACGTGCCGATCGCGGCTGGCGACGTCTCCGCACCGTTCCAGATGCAGGTCGCCAACCTCGACTACTCCGACTACCTCGGCCGCGTGGCGTTGGGACGCGTGCGTCGTGGCCGCGCCAGGGTCGGTGACGCCGTGATCCGGGTGACGCGCGCCGGGCGCGAGGTCCGGGGGCGGCTGACCAAGGTGTACACCCACCTTGGCCTCCAACGGGTGGAGACGAACGAGGTGGTCGCGGGCGACATCGTCGCGCTCTCGGGCATCGAGGAGGTCCAGATCGGGGACACGCTGTGCGACCCGGAGCGGGTCGAGCGGCTGCCCTTCGCCGGCGTCGACGAGCCGACGGTCTCCGTCACGTTCAGCCCGAACACCAGCCCGTTCGCGGGGCGCGAGGGCAAGTACGTCACCAGCCGCCACATCGCCGAACGGCTGGAGCGCGAGCTGCTCACCAACGTGGCGCTGCGCGTCGACGAGCTCGGCGGGGAGTCGTACCGCGTGTCCGGCCGCGGCGAGCTCCACCTGGGGATCCTGATCGAGGAGATGCGGCGCGACGGCTACGAGTTCTCCGTGTCGCGCCCCGAGGTCATCCTGAAGACCATCGACGGCGAGCTGTGCGAGCCGTTCGAGCGCGTCGTGGCCGACGTTCCGCTGACGTCGATGGGAGCGGTGATGGAGTCGCTGTCCGCTCGCAGGGGCCAGCTGATCGACATGGAGCAAGGCGAGATTCGCGCGCGCCTCACGTTCTCGATGCCGTCCCGCGGCCTGTTCGGCTACCGCAACGGCTTCTTGTCGATGACCGCCGGCGAGGGCCTGCTCAGCCACGTCTTCGACGGCTACGAGCCGCACGTCGGCGAGCTCCGCACGCGGCTGAACGGCTCGTTGGTGGCGATGGAGGCCGGCGAGGCGTTCGCGTACGCCATCTGGAAGCTGCAGGACCGCGGCACCTTCTTCATCGATCCGGGGGTCGAGGTCTACGTCGGGATGATCCTCGGCGCCAACAACCGCGCCGGCGACCTCGACATCAACGTCAGCAAGAACAAGAAGCTCACCAACGTGCGTGCCGCCGGCAGCGACGACAACATCGTGCTGATCCCGCCCAAGCGCCTGACGCTCGAGGAGGCGCTGGAGTACATCGCCGACGACGAGCTGCTCGAGGTCACGCCGAAGAGCCTGCGGCTTCGCAAGCGCGTGCTCGAGCCGAACCTACGCAAGCGCGAGGCGAAGGTAGCGGCCTGAGACGCCGGCGCGTCGGCCTCACGCGGCGGTGGAGGCAGCCTCGCCGGCGTGCTCCACGTCGGTGGGCAGCGGTGCCGGCCGGTCCGCCGGCGTGACCAGCGCCACCGTGATCGGTCCGTACGGCGCGTCCTGGTCGGCCGTCGCCCGCCCCTCGCGCACCAGTTCGAGCATCGCGGCGAACCCGACGGCCCGGCCGGGCCAATCGCGTACGCCGAGCAGGTCGAACAGCAGTCCGCGACCGCGCTCGCGCAGCGTGCGCACGAGGGTGCGCAAGGTGCCGGCGAGCGTCAGGCGCTCGATGGCCAACTCGAAGTACCCGCCAAGGCGGTAGCGCCCGGCGAGCCGCGCGAGATCGCCCGGCGATGCCCGGAGCGGACGCTCGGCACGCGGGTAGTGCGGGCGCGGCGTGCGGGCGGGCACGACGATGCGGCGTTCGTCCCGTCGGCGGCGCAGGAACGCGATCGCTTCCTCGAGCTCTTCCAGCAGCGCGACCGCCTCCAGCGCGTCTTCGGCGGCGCCGAGGCCATCGACCTCGTCGTCGCCTCTGGGCGGACGCGGCAAGAGCAGCCGCACCTTCAACTCGATGACCTGCGCCAAGCGCGGCAGTGCCTCGGTGGCCGTCTCGAGGTCGGCCGCCGCGTGGCGCTCGAAGTGCTCCAGGTAGGCGCGCACCAGCGCCAGCAGGTCGAGCCGCTCGGGTGCCAGGGCGTTCGTGCGCAACGCGTGCGCGAGTTCCGTCAGGCTGCCCTGGAAGTGCTCCTGGGCGACCAGGAAGGTGCCGCCGTCGAGCGCGACGTCGCTCACGGCGCGAGCCTACCACGGCTTCGAGCCGCGTCCCGGACGGGCCTCAATCGAGGAACGGGTCGGCGCCGTCGGCGGTGAGGTGACGCGTGTCGTTCACGCGCTCGATGAGCATCTCGCCGTCACGGAAGAGCACGCGGCTGACGCCAGCGTGGCGCAGGTAGATGCGCTTGCGCCAGCGCGGATGCTCGACGCCCAGCACCCACGTCAGCAGCATCTGGATGGTGCCGGAGTGCGTGACCGCCACGACGTGGCCGTCGTGACGCGCATGCGCCTCGTCCATCCAGGCCACCGCGCGGTGGCGCAGCTCCTGGTACGACTCGCCGCCGGGCGTGCGGCACGTGAACGGGTCGGCGAACCACGTCTGCCAGCTGGGGTCGCGTTCGTTCTCCGCCTGCGTGTGGCCTTCGAACGCTCCGAAGTTGAGCTCGCGCAAGCGGGCGTCCACCTCGACCCGATGGTTGGGGAACGCGATGTGAGCGGTCTCCAGCGCGCGCGAGGAGGGGCTGGCGTAGATCGCGGCATCGGCCTCGGTGCCGGCCACGTGCCGCGCCAGGCGCCGGGCCTGGCGTCGGCCGTCGTCGGACAACGGCACGTCGGTGTGGCCTTGGAACCGACCGTCGGCGTTCCACGCGGTCAGGGCGTGCCGGATGAGGGTGAGACGCCGCACGCCAGCGAGTCTAGCAGGTGACCGCGGCGCTCCACGACGGGCGCAGTGGGGGGCGACGCAGCGTGCTAGCCTCCGGGCATGGACCTCACCGGCAAGACCGCCTGGGTGACGGGAGCGAGCAAGGGGATCGGCCGAGCGGTGGCCGAAGCGCTGCACGGGGCCGGCATGAACGTCGCCCTCAGCGCCCGCGAGGCGGGCACGTTGGAGAGCGTCGTCGCGCGCCTCGCGGATGCCGGCGACGGCCGCGCGCTGGCCGTCGCCTGCGACGTGCGCGACCTAGAGGCGCAGCAGGGAGCGGTGCGGCGCATCGTCGCGACGTTCGGCGGCCTGGACCTGCTGGTGGCGAACGCCGGCGTCGGCGGGCGCCGCTCGATCGAGGACCTCGACGCCGACAGCTGGGGGCGCATCCTCGACACCAACCTCACCGGCGTGTTCTACAGCGTCAAGGCGGCGCTGGATGCGCTGATCGCTCGCAAGGGCATGATCGTCACCATCGGCAGCCTGGCGGGCACCAACTTCTTCGCGGGCGGGGCCGCCTACAACGCCAGCAAGTTCGGCCTCCTGGGGTTCTCGCAAGCGATCATGCTGGACCTGCGCGAGCGCGGCGTGCGGGTGTCGACCATCATGCCCGGTTCGGTCGCCACCGGCTTCGGCGGCGGCCAGGTGTCGGCCGCCGACGCCTGGAAGATCCAGCCGGAGGACGTGGCCGAGACGGTGCTCTACCTGGCGCGCATGAACCCGCGCACGCTGCCGAGCCGCATCGAGGTCCGCCCGGCGCGGACGACGCTCGGCTGAACCGAGGGGCGCTCGCGTGTACCGAACGGTCCGTCCACTCCTGTTCCGCCTCGAGCCGGAGCGGGCGCATCACCTCGCCATGGTCGCCCTCGGCGCCGCCAGCCGCAACGCCGGCGCGCTGGCTGCCCTGCGCGCGCTGCACCAGGTGAACGACCCGCGCCTCGTGGTACGTGCGTTCGGCCTGACCTTCCCCAACCCCATCGGACTGGCCGCCGGCCTGGACAAGGACGCCGTCGCCGTGCCGGCGCTGGCGGCGCTCGGCTACGGCAGCGTGGAGGTAGGCACCGTCACGGCCGTCGCGCAACCCGGCAACCCTCGCCCCCGGGTCTTCCGCCTGGTGCAGGACGAGGCCCTGGTCAACCGCATGGGCTTCAACAACGAGGGCGCCGCCGCGCTGGCGCGACGGCTCGCCGCCTGGCAAAGACGCGGGCCGTTGCCGCCCGTGGGCGTCAACGTCGGGAAGTCGCGGGTGGTCCCGGTGGAGGACGCCATCGCCGATTACGATGCGTCGTTGCGGGCGGTCTGGGACGTCGCCGACTACCTGGTGCTGAACGTGTCGTCGCCCAACACGCCGGACCTGCGCACGCTCCAGGACCGCGCGCCGTTGACCGCGTTGCTGCGCCACACCGCGTCGCTTCGCACGACGCTCGGCGCCCGACCGGTGCTGCTCAAGATCGCCCCCGACCTGAGCGACGCGGCCCTCGTCGAGGTCGCGGCCATCGCCGAGGAGCAGGGCATCGATGGGATCATCGCCACCAACACCACCGTCGGGCGCGACGGCGCCACCGCCGCCGCGGCGGCGGAGACCGGCGGCTTGTCGGGTAGGCCGCTGGCGCGTCGCTCGCTCGAGGTGCTGCGAACGCTACGCGCCGCCACCACCCTGCCGATCGTCTCGGTCGGAGGGATCGCGGGAGCCGCGGACGCCATCGAGCGCTTCGAAGCCGGCGCCGACCTGCTCCAGCTCTACACCGCCATGATCTACCGCGGCCCCGGCGTGGTGAAGGAGGTCGTTCGCGGCCTGCTCGAGGAGGTGGACCGCAGGGGCGTGCGCCACGTGCACGACCTGCGCCACGAGCCGAAGACGGGCGCCCGCACGGCCGCGGCCGTCGGCGCCTGACCCTGCGCCCCGCCCGGCGCCCCACCCTGCGCCCCGCCGTGCGGGCGCTCGGCCAACACGCTACGCCCCCTCCGGCGCCTTGGCGTCGCCCGCGCCGACCGGTTTGCGCGCCTGCCACGGGGTGTCGGTCACGCCTGCACGTAGGTTGGCGGCACGCGCCAGCGTGAACAGCAGGTCCGAGAACCGGTTCAGGAGCGGGAGCAGGTGCGCCCCGACCTCCTCGCGCCGCGCCAGCGCCACCGCGTGGCGCTCGGCGCGGCGGACGATGGCGCGCGCCAGTTGCAGCGCCGCGGACGCCTCGGTGCCCCCGGGCAGGACGAACTGCCGCAGCGCCGAAAGCTCGGCGTCGTAGCGGTCGATCCACGCCTCGAGGCGGGCCACGTCGTGGTCGTCGACGGCGCGCACGAACGCGCGCTGACGCGCGCCCTGCGGCGTGGCCAGGTCGGCGCCGACGTCGAACAGCAGGCTCTGGAGCGCCGCGAGGTCGTGGTCGAGTTCGGCGCCGCCCTGGAGCGCGGCGCCCGCGGCCGCCACGTGGGCACGAGCCAACCCGATGGCGGCGTTGGCCTCGTCGACGGCGCCGTACGCCTCGACCCGAAGGTCGTCCTTGGGAACGCGTTCGCCTCCGAACAGCCCGGTCTCGCCGGCATCTCCGCTGCGCGTGTAGATCTTCATGGCCGCAGGATAGCGCGCAGCACGCGGTACACTGCGCCAGCCCTGGACGCAAGGCGGGAGCGACGAACACGCATGGACCTCTCCTTCTTCCTCGACACCACCTTCCTCGGCATCACCCTCGCCCGCTGGGCAGTCGCGCTCGGCGTGGCGGCGGCCGTGTACGTCGCGTTGCGTCTGGCGCGGAAGGTCCTGCGCAATCGCGTGCGCGTGGCCGCCGGGCGCACCCGCAACGGCGTCGACGACACCATCGTGGCCGTCCTTGCCGCCACGCAGACCTGGTTCTTCCTGGCCACCGCGGTCTACGTCGGTTCCATCGTGGTGGCGCTCGACCCCGTCACGCGCGGCTACGTGCGCCAAGGGTTCACGCTGTTGCTGCTCGTCCAGGTGCTGGTGTGGGGCAACACCGCACTGGTCACCGTCCTCGAGGCGTACCGGAAGCAGTCCGACCTCGATCCCACCCGTCGCACCTCGCTGTCCGCCATGGGCTTCGTCGGGCGGCTGGTGTTGTTCTCGGTCGTCCTGCTGCTGGCGCTCGACAACCTCGGCTTCGAGATCACTACCTTGCTGGCCGGCTTGGGCATCACGTCGCTGGCGGTGGCGTTGGCGCTGCAGAACATCCTCGGGGACCTGTTCGCGTCGCTCTCGATCCTCTTCGACAAGCCCTTCGAGATCGGCGACTTCATCGTCGTGGGCGACTACCAGGGCACGGTGGAGAACGTCGGGTTGCGCACCACGCGTCTGCGCAGCATCTCGGGCGAGCAACTGGTGGTCGGCAACCACGACCTGCTGGCAAGCCGCATCCGCAACTACAAGCGCATGCAGGAACGGCGCGTGGTCTTCACGCTGGGCGTGGAGTACGGCACCCCGCCGGAGAAGCTCGAGCGCATCCCGAAGCTGGCGCGCGAGGCGATCGAAGCGCAGTCGCAGGTGCGCTTCGACCGGGCCCACTTCCGCTCGTTCGGCGCCTCCTCGCTCGACTTCGAGGTCGTCTACTACATGCTCGTGTCCGACTACATCACCTACATGGACACGCAGCAGGCCATCAACCTTCGGCTCTACCGCAGCTTCGACCAGGAGGGCATCGCGTTCGCCTTCCCGACGCAGACGGTGATGCTCGCAAGCGCAGCCGGGAGCGCGCTGCCCGTGACGCTCGCCGGGGACCGTCGCGCCTAGCGGCCCGAGTGCTGGCGCGCCGGCGCCCGAACATCGTCCGGGCTCGCCATCGCCGCAACCGGGTCCGGGCT
>CAZACZ010000001.1:138348-141988 GCA_964483695.1 uncultured bacterium
ACCGGGTTCGGGCCCACGTAGGCGGGAGTCGGCAGCGGTCAGGGGTGCAGCATCAGCTGCAGCAGGGCGCGCGGGATCGTCGCGATCCGCTCCGCCGGCCGGAGATGGGCGCGTTGACGTAGGTTGTCGTGCCCGTTCTGCACGATCTTGTGCAGGATCGCCTCGTAGTTCCACGCCGCCACGGCGACGGCCGCTGCGGCGCCGCCATGCAACTGGCGGATGCCGCTCCAGCCTTCGCGGTAGAGCCGGCGGGCTTCGTCGGCGATCTCGTCGATCAACGCCACGTACCCGGGCGTGATGGCGCCGGAGCGCAGGGCGTCTACGTCGACGCCGTGCCGCTCGAGCGCCTCGAGGGGCAGGTAGCAGCGACCGCGACGCAGGTCCTCGCCGACATCGCGCAGCACGTTGGTGAGTTGCATCGCCTTGCCGAGCGCCACCGCCTTCTCGAGCGTGGCGTCGCCGCCGCGGAACCCGGCGATGGGCGCGATCAGCAGCCCCACCACCCCGGCGACGCGGTAGGCGTAGGTCGATAGCTCGTCGTAGGTCCGCAGCGGCGCGCCCGACACGTCGCTCTCGAACCCGGCACGCAGCGCCGCGAAGGCGTGCAGGGGGATGGGGAAGCGCCGCACGGCCCAGGCCAGCGCCACCTCGAACGCCACGTCCTGGCGCGGGGTGCCGGCGTAGGCGCGTTCGATCCCGTCCCACCACGCGCTCAGCCGCGCCTGCGCCGCCGGCGGCGTACGCACCTCGTCGACCGCGTCGTCGCCCAGGCGGCAAGCGGCGTAGACGGCCAGCACCGCCTTGCGTCGGTCGCCTCGGAACAGCCTCGATCCCAAGTGGAAGGTGCTGGAGTGGTGCGCCGTGACCCGAGCGCAGGCCGCTAGCGCCTGTTCGAGGCGATCTCGCGAGGAGACCTCGACGGCGGGAAGCGCGCCTTCGTCACGCGGTTCGGCGGACACGAGCATGGACGGAGCCTACGGCATGCCACGCTCGACGAACCGTGACCGAAGACCAACTCCGGCGGCAGCGGGCCGCGCCGGAACGACTAGGCTCTCCCCGTCGACCGCTCGGTGCCGACGCCGCCGTAGCGCCGCTCGACGTAGGCGTCGAGCATGCGCTGGAACTCCGGCACGATGGCGTCGCCCTGCAAGGTGGTGACCAACGAGCCGTCCTGGTAGACCGGGGCCCGCGGCGACTCGCCGGTGCCGGGAAGGCTGATGCCGATGTCGGCATGCTTCGACTCCCCCGGGCCGTTCACGATGCACCCCATCACCGCCACCCGCAGCCCTTCGACGCCCGGGTAGCTCTCCTTCCACGTCGGCATGCGCGCCTTCAGGTACGCCTGGATGTCGCGCGCCATCTCCTGGAACAGCGTGCTGGTGGTGCGGCCGCAGCCTGGGCAGGCGGTAACGCTGGGCGCGAAGCGTCGCAAGTCGAGGGCTTGCAGCACCTCCTGGGCGATCTCCACCTCGCGCTCGCGCGGCGCCCCTGGGTCCGGGGTGAGCGAGACCCGGATGGTGTCGCCGATCCCCTCGGCCAGCAGCGGCGCCAACGCCGCGGTACTAGCCACGGCCCCCCGCACGCCCATGCCCGCCTCGGTGAGACCCAGGTGGAGCGGGTAGTCGCAGCGCGCGGCCAGCGCGCGGTAGACGTCCCAGAGGTCGCGCACGCCCGACACCTTGGCGCTGAGGACGATGCGGTCGTGCGGCAGGCCGTGCTCCTCGGCCAGCTCGGCCGAGACCAGCGCCGAACGCAGCATCGCCTCGATCAGCACCGCACGCGAAGGCGCGGGGTCGGGCCGACGCGCGTTCTCGTCCATCAGCTTCGTGAGCAGCTCCTGGTCGAGCGAGCCCCAGTTGACGCCGATGCGCACGGGCTTGCCGTGCTCCTTGGCGACGTCGACGATGGTCAGGAAGTTCTCGTCGCGGCGCCTGCCCGGGCCGACGTTGCCTGGGTTGATACGGTACTTGTCGAGGGCGCCGGCGGCCTCCGGGTGGTCGACCAGGAGCTTGTGGCCGTTGTAATGGAAGTCGCCGACCAGCGGGACGTCGAGCCCCATGTCGTGAAGGCGCGCGCGGATCTCGGGCACGCTGCGGGCGGCGGCGTCGTGGTTGACGGTGATGCGCACGATCTCGCTGCCGGCGCGCGCCAACGCCGCCACCTGGGCGGCGGTCCCTGCGGCGTCGGCAGTGTCGGTGTTGGTCATCGATTGCACCACCACCGGATGACCGCTGCCGACGGGCACGCGGCCGACCCAAGTCGTGGGAGTGCTGCGCCTGAGGGTCAGCTCCATGGCGGTCCAGTCTACCGGTGGGGGCCGCGCCGCTATGGTCTCGGGGTCACGGTCGCCTGCGCTGGCCCCGCCAGCAGCTCGAGCACCTTCGGCAGGAGTTGCCGGGTGGTGCTGACGCCCTCGCCACCGTGGATGCCCGGGGTGCCGTCCCACGCGCCGAACCAACCGCCCGCCTCCGGCAGGATGACGCCGAACGGGCCGGCGTCGTAGGCGTTCAGCACCGGGTCGAGCATCAGCTCGAGCCGGCCGGTGGCGACGCACGCGTGACCGTACGCGTCGGACCAGCCGGCGCGGTGGTACGTCGCGTCTTGCACGCGCTGCCAGGCCGACGCCTTGCCGTGACGGGCGAAGGACGCGGCGTCGGTGAACGCCACCATCGCCCGGTCCAGCGTGGCGGTGTCGCGCACGCGGCACGGCCGACCGTTGAGGAAGCAGCCGCCGCCGCGGGTCGCGTACACCATCTCGTCGAGCGCTGGGAAGTAGGCCGCCCCGACCTCGATGCGGTCCTCCACCTCGAGCGCCAGCAACACCGCGTAGAGCGGCACGCCGCGCATGAAGCTCTTCGTGCCGTCGATCGGGTCTATGTACCACCGCTGCGGCGCGTCCGGTCGGCTGACGCCGTGCTCCTCCCCGACGATGCCGTGATCGGGGAAGGCGGCTTCCAAGCGCGCCCGGATCAGCTCCTCGGCCGCGCGATCGGCGGCGGTGACGGGCGTGTCGTCCTCCTTGAACTCGGCCCGCACGCCGGCGCCGAAGGCCGCGAGCGTCGAACGCCCGGCGTCGTACGTCGCTTCGAGGCACACGTCCAGGGCACGGCGATGATCCATGGTCATCCTTCCAGTCCGCGCTCGCGCAGGGTCGCGGCGACCGGCGGCCGGCGCGCCGCGGCGCGGGGCGCGCGGCGGCCCCGGCTTCGCTGCCGCTTCCGCCGCCCGGTGTGTGCCGCGAAGCCCCGTCCAGCGCGGCGATGGCGCAGGATCGCGTGCGGCACGGGTGCTAGGATACCCGCATCATGCTCGTCACGCGCGAACAGCTGGAGCAGGCCGAGCGCAGCACGCTCGCGCCCTACGCATGCCTCGCGGCCGACTCCCGCGGCCGCATCCATCCGGAGCGCGAGAGCGCCTACCGCACCGCGTTCCAGAAGGACCGCGACCGCGTGGTCCACACCAGCGCCTTCCGCCGGCTCGAGTACAAGACGCAGGTGTTCGTCAACTACGAGGGCGACTACTACCGCACGCGCCTGACCCACACCTTGGAGGTGGCGCAGGTCGCTACCAGCATCGCGCGCGCGCTCGGTCTCAACGAGGACCTCGCCGAGACCATCGCCTTGGCCCACGACCTCGGCCA
>CAZACZ010000002.1:0-71057 GCA_964483695.1 uncultured bacterium
AGTTCCCGCCGCCCACCACCACCACGTCCTGACCTTGGAGGGCCGCCACCTCGGCCGCGGCCGCGCCGTAGTAGACGCCGGCGCCGGTGAGTGCGTCGGCTCCCGGAACGTCGAGACGGCGGTACGACACCCCCGTGGCGATCAGCAGCGCATGGCAACTCACGGCGGTGCCATCCGCGAACCGCAGGCGCCGGTACGAGCCGTCCACCTCGAGCGACGCCACCTCCTGCGGCACCAGCAGATGCGCGCCGAACCGTTTCGCTTGCGCCACGGCGCGGCGTACCAGTTCCGCCCCCGGCAACCCGCCCGGGAAGCCCAGGTAGTTCTCGATGCGCGAGCTCTCCCCCGCTTGCCCACCAGGCGCGTCGCGCTCCACCAGCAGCGTCCGCAGTCCCTCGCTGGCGCCGTAGACCGCGGCGCCCAGGCCCGCCGGTCCGGCTCCTACGATGATCATGTCGTAGTACTCCGCCTCGGCTTGCGAGCGCAACCCCACGTGCGCCGCCACCTCCGACGGCGTTGCCTGGCGCAGGACGGTGCCATCTTGGAACAGCACCACCGGAAGGTCCTCGGGGCCGGCGCCAACGACCTCCAGCGCCCGCTTGGCCTCCGGGTGCTCCTCGGCGTCGAGCCAAAGGTAGGGCACCTGGTTGCGCGTCAGGAAGCCCTTGAGCAGATGCGCGGCGGGCGACCAGCGCTCGTCGATCAGCCGCACGCCGTCGAACGCCGGTTTGTAGGCCGCCAGCCAGTCCTCGAGCTTGTCGTCGAGCGCGGGGTAGAGCTTCTCCTCCGGCGGATGCCACGGTTTGAGCAGGTAGTGATCCACGCCGGCGGTGTTGATGGCTTCGATGGCTGCGTCGGTGTCGGCGTAGGCGGTGAGCAAGACGCGCTTCGCGTCGGGGAAGCGCTCCCCCGCGCGAGTGAGGAACGTCGTCCCGCTCATCTCGGGCATCCGCTGGTCCGCCACGAACATCGCCACGACGTCCTGGCGCCGCTCCAACGCGGTCACGAGCTCCAGCGCCTCGGCTCCCGAGGGGGCGTCGAGCACGCGGAACCGATCGGCGTACCTACGCCGCAGATCGCGGGCAACCGCTCGCAGCACCGCCGGATCGTCGTCGACGGCCAAGATCACGGGCTTGCTCACGGGACACCCCTTCGCATGCGCCGGATGGCGTCGCGCGTCGGACCCCGTCGTCGGGGCCGGCCGTGACGCAACGAACGCGCTCGCTCGTGCGAACCATACAGCATCGCCCCCGGACCACGCGACACTAGGGCCAACCTCGCGACGAGCGTAGGAGCGCCAGCCTGCCGCCCTCCTCGGTGTTCGCACCGCCCTGCTGCGCTTCCTGGCCGTATGCTTGCCGGCAACCTGCTCGCGGAGGTGGCGTGATGACCGAAACGGACGTCGTGGTCGTGGGTGCCGGGGCCGCCGGCCTCGGCGCGGCCAAGGTGCTGGCGGCCGAGGGCGTGGAGTGCGTGGTGCTCGAGGCGATGGGGCGCATCGGCGGCCGCGCCCACACCTCCACGCGCGAGTTCGGTGTGCCGTTCGACATGGGCTGCGCGTGGTTGCACGCCGCCGACCGCAACCCGTTCTACCCGGACGCTCAGGCAGCGGGGTGGTCGCTTCGGTACCACGACATGGGGCTCGACCACCTGTACTTCGGGTCGCGCAAGGCGACGCAGCAGGAGTTCGACGGGTTGGTCGGCGCCGAGGCGAGACTGCAGCAAGCCATCGACGCCCACGACGGCCCGGACGACCGCCTCGCCTCGTTGGCCACCGCCTCGCGCGTCGAGGACGCCGTGTCCACCTACGCCGGCCCGATGGACTTCGGCAAGGACGACGACGAGATCTCGATCGCCGACTTCCGCACCGCCGAGGACCTCGAACCGAACTACCTCACGCGCGAGGGTTTCGGCGCCTTGGTGGCGCACTGGGGGCGCGACGTGCCGGTCACCCTCTCCTGCCCCGTGCGTCGCGTCCGCTGGGGCGGGGAGGGCGTGCAGGTGGACACCGACCGAGGCACCGTCCATGCTCGCGCCGTCATCGTCACCGCCTCGACGGGCGTGCTCGCCTTCGACGGCATCCGCTTCACGCCGAACTTGCCGGAGCGCCATGTCCAGGCGATCTACGACGTGCCGATGGGTCTGCTCACCAAGGTGCCCATCCGCGTGACAGGCACCCGCTTCGGCATCGAACCGTTCCAGGACCTGCTGATGGTCGGTCACGCGCGCCATGACCTCTACCTGCTGTTCTTCCCGTTCGAGCTCGACCTGGTGGTCGGCTTCGTGGGCGGCGACTTCGCCTGGGAACTGGAGGCAGCCGGCCCCGCCGCCGCCGTCGACTTCGTGGGAGGGCGGATCGAGGACCTCTTCGGCAGCGACGCGCGGCGCCACCTGGGGTACGGCACCATGACCAACTGGGCGGCCGAGCCGTTCGTGCGCGGGGCGTACGCCGTCGCGGCGCCGGGCGCGGCCGCGGCGCGGCGCGTGCTGATGGAGCCGGTGGCCGAACGCATCTGGTTCGCCGGCGAGGCGCTGGCGGGCGGGTTGATGCAGACCGCCGGCGGCGCGCGGCTGTCGGGCGAGGCGGTGGCGCGGGACGTGGCGCGGCGCGTCCGGGGGTGAGGACCACGCACCCCAGCGGCACCCGCCTCGGCGTCCACCTGTGGCACCTCGACACGAACGTCGCACACCTCAACCACGGCTCCTACGGCGCGGTGCCCATCCCGGTGCTGGACGCGCAGGTCCGCATCGCACGCGCCATCGAGCGCAGCCCGGAGCGCTTCTACCGCGCCGAGTTGGCGCCCGCGCTCGACGAGGTGCGCGCCGTGGTGGCGCGCTTCCTCGGCGTCGACCCAGATGGCCTGGCGCTCGTGCAGAACGCCACCGAAGCGGTGCAGGTGGTGCTCGACGCCGTCGCGCCGAGCGTCGGCAGCGAGGTCGTCTGCACCGACCACGCCTACCCCTGGGTGCGCGCCGCCATCGACCGCGCCTGCCAGGCGCACGGCGCGCTGGTGCGCTGCGTGCCGCTGCCGCTCGCCGCCGACGGGGGCGTGCACGCGGACGCCTTGGTTGCCGCCATCCGCGCCGCCGTCACGGAGCGCACCGCGTTGGTGGTCCTCGACCAGATCACGTCCTCGTCGGCGCTCCTGCTACCCGTCGAGCGCGTCGTCGCGGCCCTCGGCGACCGGGTGCCGGTGATGATCGACGCCGCGCACGCGCCCGGCCTGATCGACCGGCCCGTGCCCGACGGCGCCGCGTTCTGGCTCGGCAACCTGCACAAGTGGGCGTTCTCGGCGCGCACGGCGGCAGCGCTGGTGGTGGCGCCCGGGTTCCGCGCGCAGGTGCGCCCGCTGGTGGCGAGCGCGCGGGCGTCCGCCGGGTACCCCCACGCCTTCGACTACCTGGGAACGCAGGACGCGAGCGCCTTCCTAGCGCTGCCGGAGGCGCTGGCGTTCCCGGAGACGCACCTGGGCGTCGGCTTCGCTGAGCTGCGCGAGCGCAACCACGAGGTCCTGGTGGCCGGCCTGGAGCGTCTGGCCCCCTACCTCCACGCCACCGCCGCTCGCGACGACGGCCTTCCCATGCGCACCGTCGCGCTCGACACCGAGGGCGGTGCGGACGAGGCGGCGCGATGGAGCACCCGGCTGCGAGACGACGGCGTCGAAGCCGCGATCGTGTCGATCGGCGGGTGCCTGCACGTGCGCGTCTCGGTGCAGGCCTACGTGGCCGTCGAGGACTTCGACCGGTTGGGTGCCGCGCTGAGCCGCCTGTCCCCGAGCTGACATCACGCGGCGGTCACGCGGCGCTCACGGTGCCTCTCCTATCTTCGCGCCGGTACGGCATACGCCGACCGATGGAAGGGAGACGCACATGATGAGCACGGTTGCAGGCCGCATGGGAGTTCGCATCGTATCGGCCCTCGTCCTCACCCTCGTCGCCTTCACGACGGCGCAGGAGTTGGTGATGGTCGCCGACGGCGGCACTCCGATCCTGGCGACGTTCCTGGATGGGGACAAGAAGGTCCTTCTTGCCGACGTCGCGATCGACGGCGGGACGATCGGTCATCGCTATGGTGATGACATCGAAGAGGTCGTGTACACGACCCTGACCGTCGGCGGCGTCTCACTCCGGTTCAACACCGCCGGAAACGGAAGCAAGAACTCGATCACCATCAGCCTGCGCACCGGTGACGTGACCCTGGCAGACGTCGTGCGCTTGTTGGAGCAGGCCGCGGACGAAGGTCGCGCGCTGCACGTCGAGCACGACGACAAGGGCTACGTGACGCACCTCGCGCTGGCCCGCTAGGACGGTCGTCGACCGCCGTTCGCCGCCAAGCTGGCGGAACCGAGGCGCCGGGAACCCACCCGGCGCCCGTTCCCGTGCCGCGCTCGCGGCCGCCACCAACTTTCCTCCGAACGCCGACCTCGAGCACGCCTTCGCGCAGCGCGCGAGGCGCTCGACGCGGTGGACCCGAACATCGTGCTCGTTGGCCGATGCGAGATCCTGTTGACGGACCAGCAGGCCATCGACGTCGCCGTGGCGCGATTGAGCGCCTACGCCACCGCCGGCGCCGACTGCCTGTACGCCCCGGGCGCTTCGGACCCGGCGCACATCGCGGCGATCGTCGAGGCCGTGGCTCCGAAGCCCGTCAACGTCTTGCTGTGGGGCGAGACGATGCACCCGAGGCAGTTGGCGGCCCTGGGAGTTCGCCGCATGAGCGTGGGCGGGAAGCTGGCCAAGGCGGCTTGGCAGGCGTTCGACGCGGCTGCCGCGGCCCTGATCGGACGCTGGGACCGAGCAAGCAGCTAGGAGAGCCCGCCGAGCCCGCCGCCGGCTCCCCCGTCGCCGTCTTCCCAGGCCTCCGCCCAGGCCTTCTCGAACGCGGCCGCGCCCATCCGCTCGCGTACCGACTCCAGCATCTCGGCATGACGGCGGGCGGCATGGTGCCGCCTCACGGCCCCGATCCGCTGCCGCAGTGCCGCGGCACGCGATGCCGCACGCACCGCCGCATCCAGATCGTCCCTCCGGTACGCCAGCCCGGCATCGACCTCCAGCGTCTCCGCCGCGAGCAGCTGCGCTCCGATCTCCTCGGCGATCGCGCGCCCTTCCTCGGCCAAGGCCGACGCCGCCGCGACGTCCCCTTCGGCCAACGCGACCGTCGCCACCGTCGGCAGCACCGGCGTGAACGCACCCAACCCGCCGATGTCGCGCGAGATGGCCAGGCTCTCGCGCGCCGCACGCACTGCCTCGTCGATGGCGCCTACCGCGAGCTCGACCTCGGCGATGTCGGCCAAGGTGCGCGCCAAGGCGTCGAGGTTGCCCGATTCGAACCATTGCGTGCGGGCATCGGCCAAGTAGCGGCGGGCGCCGTCGGCGTCGCCGAGGCCGAGCCGGATCCGCCCCCGGATCTGCGTTGCCCAGGCTCTGATCTGCCGGTCGCCGAGCTCGCGCAGTACCGCGTCCCCTTCCTCTACGTGCGCCCAGGCGGCGTCGTAGCGCCCTTGATGCTCCTCGATGAACGCCATGGACACCCTGGTGTACGCCTCACCGCGCCGGTCGCCGGAGCGTCGCCGGAGTTCCGACGCTTGCGTCACCAAGGCGTGGGCCTCGGCGAGGTCGCCCCGGGCCAACGCCACGAACCCCAGGTTGTAGCGCGCCACCGACTCCCCGCGGACGTCGCCCAGGGTACGCGCGAGCGCCACCGCCTCGGTGGCCAACGCCTCGGCGCGCCGCACGTCGCCGTCCAAGAGCGACGCCCAGGAGAGGCTGTTGAGCGAGGTAGCGAGCCCACGCTGGTCGCCGAGCTCGCGCCAGATCTCCAGCGCCTCCTCCAGGTAGCGCTTGGCGCGCGGGAAGTCGGCGCGCTCGGCGAAGATCGTGCCGGCCCCATGCAACGCCCTTGCGCGCACGGCCCCGCGCTCCTGCGCCCCGGGCAGAGCGAGGAGCGCCTCCAGACGGTCGCCTCCGGTCCGCAGGAGTCCACGCGCCACCCAGAAGCGCCATAGCGCGGCTCCCAGGCGAAGCGCCTGGGCGTGCGCGTCCCGCGCCTGCAGCCAGTCCAGCGCGGCATGGAGGTTGCCGCGCTCGCGCTCGAGGCGCTGGATCCAGTGACCCTGGTGCGAGCCGGTGAGGTGCGGCGCCGCCTCCTCGGCCAGCGTCAGGAAGTGCGCGGCGTGCGCGTCCCGGACCTCTTGGGCTTCCTGCGATTCGTCGAGGAGCTCGGCGGCGTACTCCTGGATGGTCGCCAGCATCGTGAACCGCGGTTCGTCCGCCACGTCGTCGAGCGTCCGCAGCAGGCTGTTGTCGAGCAGTGTGGCCACCGCATCCTCGGTGTCGAGCGTCGCGCCGTCTGGGGCGTTGCCCACGTCGCCCACGGCGGCCGCGGCGTCCAGCGCGAAGCCCCCCGAGAAGCACGCCAGCCGCCGGAAGGTCGCGCGTTCGCGGACGCCGAGCAGGTCGTGACTCCAGGCGATGGCCTGGCGCAGCGTCTGCTGCCGGGCGGGGCGGTCGATGGCGCCTCCCTTGAGCAACTCCAGCCGCCGACCGAGCCTGGCGACCATCGCTTGCGGCGAGAAGAGCTTGACGCGCGCGGCCGCCAGCTCGATCGCCAGGGGGAGCCCATCGAGGTCCCGGCAGATGCGCCCCACGGCCGACGCGTTCTGCTCGGTGAGCGCGAAGTCGGGTCGGACGGCGCGAGCGCGCTCGACGAACAACGCGACGGCCGGGAACGACGCCAGGCGCTCGACGGGTTCTTCGCCGGCGGCCTCGGGCGCGGCGAGCGGCCCCACCGGCACCTCGCGCTCTAGGCTCAAGTGCAGCACGACACGGCTCGTGGCCACGACCTTCAGGCCCGCGCACGCGAGCAGCAACCGCGCGACCACGTCGGCGCCGGTAGCAACCTGCTCCACGTTGTCGAGCACGATCAGCGTCCGCCTGGGTTGCAGGTACCACTCGACCACCTCGACCGCAGGACGCGACCCGCGATCGGCAAGGGACAGCGCCTCCGCGATGCGGTCGGCGATGCCAGAAGGGTCGACGAGCGACGCCAGCGGCACGAAGAACGCACCGTTCGGGAAGGCGGTGGCGACGCGCTTCGCGACTTCGATGGCGAGGCGCGTCTTCCCCACCCCGCCGGGGCCGGTGAGGGTGACCAGCCGCACCCCATCGCTGGCGAGAAGCCCGGCCAGCGCCCCCACGTCGGCGTCGCGGCCGATGATCGGCCCGGGGTCGGCGGGCAGGTTGCCGGGATGGACGTCGAGCGACTTCAGCGCGGGGAACGCGTTGGCGACGCCCGCGATCTCCACCTGCCAGATGCGCTCCGGGCGCTCGAGGTCCTTCAAGGCATGGACGCCCAAGTCGCGAAGCGACAAGCCGTCGGCCAGGTCGCGCTCGACGAGCCGAGCGGTGACGTCCGAGACGAGCACCTGGCCGCCGTGCCCCGCCGCGGCGATGCGCGCCGCGCGGAAGACGTCGAGGCCGGCGTAGACCTCGTCCGCCACGGGCGATTCGCCCGAGTGCATGCCCATGCGAACGCGCACCGCCGCGCCCTCGGGCCAGGCGTGCCCCGCCAGCGCCCGCTGCGCCTCCGCGGCCGCGAGGACGGCGGCGCGCGCGCTGGCGAACACCACCAACGACCCGTCCCCGGCGTTCCCACGCTCCACACCGCCGTGCCTCGCGGCGGCGTCGAGCAGCAGCCGTCGCTGGTCCACCAGCACCCGCGAGAAGCGCTCGCCCAAGGCCTGCAGGAGCCGCGTCGAGCCCTCGATGTCGGTGAACAGGTACGTCTCCGTGCGCTCCGGAGGACGCACCGCGGCGTCGCCGCGGTGCTCAAGGTCCGCCGGGCGGCTGGGATCCATGGCGCATTGTAGGCACGACCCGCGCCGGGGGACCGGTCGTGACGTCGAGCACCCCGCGCGGCGCCACCAGGATCTCGCGCCCCGCGAGGTCGAGGCGTTCGCCCAGCACGTGCGATCCGAGTCCCGGCAGGGCATACGGGTCCGCTGCCGAGGCGTCCACCGCGTACCCCAGGTCGTCGAGCGAGCCCACCGTCACCGTGCTCAACGGTGTCGGTATGCCGACGTTCAGCCACCCGGTCATCAGCTCGGCGCCGAACGTCGCTTCGTCCCAGTGCCCGCACTGCGTGCCCGGACCGCCCTCGTCCTCCACCGGCAACGCACCGGAGCCGCCCAGAGCGTTCCACGCCAGGTTCGCCTCGGTGCCCGTGAACGTCGGAGGCACCACGAAGCCGGTCGCCGAGCGGCAATCCGAGGCACCGACCGGCACGTAGTCGAGCAGGTCGTGGTAGGGCGCGAACTCCCACAGCGTCCCGAACCCCATCACGTGGCCCAGTTCGTGCGTGATGGTGTCGACCAGGGCGCCGCTCGACTGCAGCCCCGGTAGGTCGAGTGCGTCGAAGGCCATGAACCCCACGGCAGTGAGGCCCCCGTCGGCACCGCCGCTGCGCAGCAGGCACGGCCCGGCGTAGCCGAGCAGGCCGCCCGGCGCCTCGCTGAAGGTCGTGACGAACACCACCAGGTCGTCGATGGTGCCGGTGTAGGCGGGCTCCCCACGTCCGCAACTGCCGTTGGCGGGAAGCGCGACGGCGATGTCGACCACGTCCTCGATCACGACGTCCTCCCAGCGAGCGGCGGCGGCTTCGAACGTGGCCATCTGCGTAGGCGTGAGCAAGTGGTCGAAGAACACGAGGTCGACGTCGTAGGCGGACGTCGGCACGATCGCTTCCCGGACGACGTTGCGCACGGCCGTCGTGGCGTTACCGCCGTGATCGCGCGCCGTCACGGTGATCTGGGTCGACCCGAGCGGCAGCGGGATCGGACCGCACGGGTAGGCGTCGCCGCTCGGCGGTCCGCACGCGTCGGTGTCGCCGTGATCGGTGGCGTACCGAACCGAGGCGACGCCGCCGTCATCGGTGGCGGTGGCGACCAGCTCGATCGACGACACCGTCACGGTGGCGCCCTCCTCCACCCCGGACAGCGTCAGCGTCGGCGGTGTCCGGTCGGGCGACGCGCGGCGCACGTGAAGCACCACCGACGCCGCGTTCTCGGCGGCGTCGCGCGCCGTGACGCTCAGGACCGTGTCCCCCAGCGGCAGCGGGACCGGACCGCACGGGTAGATGTCGTCGCCGGCGGGCGCGCATGCGCCGCTGGCGCCATGGTCGGTGGCGAAGGCCACCGAGGCGACGCCGACGTCGTCGCTGGCCACGGCGGTGACGACCACCACCTCGCTCGTCACCACCGCACCGTCCTCGAGGCCGAGGAGCGTGAGCGTGGGGGGCGTGACGTCGGCGGGCGCGGCGCGACGCACGCGCAGGACGAGCGAGGCGACGTTGGAGGCAGCGTCGAAGGCGCGCACCAGCACGGTGTTGGCCCCGACGACGAGCGGCACGGGGCCGCAGACGTAGTCGTCACCCGCGACTGCGGCGCAGCTTCCGCTGGACGCATGGTCGGTCAGGAAGGTCACCGCGACGACGCCTCGGTCGTCGATCGCGCGCACGTCGATGGTGATGGAGTCGTGTGCTACCAGTTCGTCGTCCACGAACCCCGGAGCCTGGAGGACCGGTGGGTCGGTGTCCGTAGGGGCGGCGCATGCTGCCAACGCGATGGCGACGAGGACGACCCACGAGGACGCGCCGCGCTTGCCCCGGCACCCAACCGCCGCAAGGCCGTGCAACCGCGTCCACCACGAACCGAAGCCGTGGCGCTGCGGGCGCCTCACACCTCACGCTAGCACGGACTGGCGCTCGCCCGATGACCGTGCGTGTCGCCCCCCACCGGCTCCCATCGGCCGTGGGTGACGGGAGGGCGGACCGTGCGATCCCACGCATCTCGCGGCCGCCGGCGCTATGCTGGAAGTACCCTGGCGACGGAAATCGCTTCCCCTGGTCGGAGGTGAAGGAGGCGCGGAGGTTCTCCGCGCATCGCCGCATACCGAGCCGACGCGCAGACCGCCCGAACCCGGCCCCGCGCCCACGGTCGCGTGCTCGGCCCGGCCCCTTCGGATGCCCTGCGGGGCCGCTAGGGGGAAGGGATGAAACGCCTCGCTTCCGCTCTGGCCCTAGGCTTCGTGGTGGCCATCGGTTTGTTGTCCGCCTGCAACCAGGCACCGCCCATCGTCCCGGACCTGCAGATCAGTCCGGTCGCCGCGACCGTCTCGGCGGGTGGCGCCGGTCAGACCTTCACCGCCACTCTCCAGAACAGCAGTGCCACCGTCGTGTGGAGCTTGACCGGGAACGGATCCATCACGCCGTCCACCGGGCTCACCACCACGTACACGCCGCCTGCTGCAGTCGCTGCCACCGAGGCGGCCGTACTCACCGCGACAGCGGGGAGCTTGACCGAATCGGCCACCATCACCATCAACCCGGCCGCCCCGCCTGCCACCATCACCGTGAGCGGCAGCGTCCTGAAGTTCAACGGGGACGCCGCCAGCGGCATCAACGTGCAGATCGACGACGCCGCCGGCATGACGCTGAACACGTTGAGCACCGACCTCGACCCGACGGCCACCGACCCGAGCGGGAACTTCACCATCCCGAACGTCACGCCGCCGTACACCCTGTCGGTCATCCCGCCCGTCGGCAACGAAGTGCCGCAGACCTGGACGAACGTGACGCGCGCCGACCCGATCGTGGTCATCAACCCGTTCACCGGCGCCGCGACCTTCTGCGCCACCCCCGCCCCTGGCACCATCAACGTGACGCTGACCAACGTGGTCGGCGCAGGCAACGTCGGTCAGGTGGTGTTCGTCGGCGAAGGCATCGATCACCTCGAGATCTACTCCTACGCCGCCTCCGCGCTGATGCTGCCGGGCAGTTCGGCCATCGCCATCACCGTCCCGTTCGACCCGTCGCTGTGCAAGACGGTGATCAGCGGCAAGCTCATCTACCTCGAGCGCAACGTCAGCGGTGCGATCGTGAACACCGGCACGGCGAACGTCTCGGTGCCCACCGGGAACGTCGTGGATGCGCAGATCACGGTGCTCACCGGCACCACCAAGAGCGTCGCCGGGACCGTGAACTTCCCGGTCGGCACCACCGACGGCCTCGTCTACTTGGTCCTCAAGGTGGGCGGCGCGAGCGTGCTCATCGAGGCCCAAGACGTCGACATCGTGGATCCGGACTACGACATCGCGGCTCCGGAGCTGCCGGGCGTGCAGTACCGCAGCTTCGTGATCGCCGGCTCGTTCATCGGTGCCCAGGTCCAGTGGGCGTACTCCGACGTGCTCACGCTCCCGGCCTTGAACGTCAACCTGAACCTGCCGAGCCTCGGTGAGACCATCACCCCGGCCGGTGCGATCGGCACGGACGTCACGCCTACCTTCCGCTACGTGCAGATCACCGGCACGAACCTCAACTACGCGTACTTCGAGGATGACCCGTTCACGGGCACGGTCCAGTGGATCGGTGCGACGCAGGCCACCTCGATCACCCTGCCCGAACTGGCTGCCCCGGCGCGGCTGACCGCCGGCACCATGGTGGCCCCCAACTACTACCTGTGGGCGCCGCTGAACTCGCTGAACATCCGGGCGGGCGGCGACTCCGACACCATGCTCGACGGGCGCCAGGTGAAGAAGCTGTACTTCGGCCTGTTCGCGTTGGCCAACCCCGACGTGATCAGCGCGGGCTCGTACAACATCTGGGCGACCAGCTTCAACCTGCCGTGAGGTCCGAGCGAAGCCGAGGTAGTAGCCGAACCTCGACTCCGTGGGGCGGGTATCGATGCCCGCCCCACGAGCTTCCTCGCGCGCCCTCGACCCACCGACCAGCAAGGCGCCGTGGTGCCTTCATCGCGGCCGGGCGTAGATGGCCACCTCCACCGCACCGGTGTTGCCGCCCGTCGACGCCACCACCCGGAAGGTGAACTCCTGGCCGCTGCCGGTGGCGGCGAAGTCGTACCTGCCGGCCGCGTCCGGCACGTCGAACGGCCCGAACACCTCGCCGCGCTCGTTGACGACCTCGAAGCTCCGGATCTCGGCGCTCGTGACCATGGTGCGCGTCCAGAAGCCGAAGCCCACCACCTCCGTCGGCTCGGCCAAGCGGATGGTCAGGTAGGCGCCGTCGCCGTCACCACGCGACGACCACTCGCTGCGCGGGTCGCCGTCGATCGCGTTCCGCGCCGCGTACGCGCCGCCGAACTCGCTGCTCACCGCCACGATCTCGGCCCCAGCTTCCGCGGTGGCCACGTTCACGCCCAGAGGCGCCGTACCGGCCGCCGCAAGCGTTCGGAAGCGCAAGATCTCGCTGGCATAGAATTGTCCGGTCGCGTCGCTTCCTTGCAGTCGGTAGAGGTACTCGGTGTCCGGCTCGAGGCCCCGGAGCAGCACCCGGTGCTCGCGGTGCGCGGCCGCGCCCATGTTCGCGTCCAAGGCGAGCTCGCCGAACGCTTCGCTGCGGCCGAACACCACGACGCACGCCAGGTCGACGGTCGTCGTCACGACGAGCGTCGCCGACGTGGCGGTGACCTCGCTCACGGCGATCGGACCCTCGACCACGGAGTCGATCGGGAGGGAGGCGAGGGGCTGCGACGCGGCCGTCCCGCAGGCGGCCACGACGCACAGAGCCGCCAGCCATCGCGGGACGGAAGCTCCACGTGGCGACGGCGCACACGCGCTCCGTTCTTGCGTCTTCGGACCTTCGTGCATGCGCGACCTCGCTGTCATCGCCCACCTCCTCGTGCTTCGACCGGTGCCACGCATCTCGCCCGTCGTCGGATCCGTCGCCCGCTCCGGCACGCAACCCGACGGCGCCTATAGAACGCGCAGGAGGAACTCGACCTGGTCGCCCGCGGCGAGGCTCGCCGCCTTGCGGACCGCGGCCTTCACGGGAAGAAGATAGCAGCGCAGCGTGGTGTCGTAGAAGATCGACGTGCGCCACCGGGTATCGCCGATCGTGACGTCCACCCGAAGCGAGCCGAACCCGGGGCTCATCATCCCGAACCGTTCCCGGATGTCCGCCGACGTGGCCTCCGGGACGGTGATGAAGTACCATCCGTCGGCGCTGGGATGGCGCCACATCTGGGCTTGCAGCTCGAAGCTACCGTCCATCGACCCCGCCTTCCGCTCGTGGACAGGTTCGCTCGGCTACGCGTCGCTCGTGACGTCGCCAAGCGTCGACCGGGCCCCTTGGCGCGAAGGTAGCACGGCGGTCCGCCGGCCCGTCGCTCACACCCCCAGTCGTTCTTGCTGGGCGCGGTACATGCGCGCGTAGCGTCCCCCGCTTGCCAGCAGCTCGCGGTGGGTCCCCCGCTCCAGGATCGCGCCGCCTTCCAGCACCACGACCTCGTCGAACGTCTCCAGGCCGACGAGGCGATGGGTGATCATCAGCACGCTCTTGCCGGTCATCGCCCCGTCCAGGGCGCGCAGCAGGCGCCGCTCGTGGCCGGCGTCGAGGTTGGCAGTGACCTCGTCCAGGACCAGGATCGGGCGATCGGCCAGCACCACCCGCGCCAGCCCGAGACGCTGCCGTTCCCCGGCGGAGAGCCGCAGCCCCTGCTCGCCGATCTCGGTGTCGATGCCGTGCGGCAGGCCGCGCACGACGTCGTCGAGTTGCGCGACGCCCAGCGCTCGCCACAGGGCCTCGTCGTCGGCATCGGGCGCGGCGATGCGCAGGTTGGCGCGCACGCTGGTGGCGAACAGCGTGGTGTGCTGCGAGAACACCGCGACCAAGCGGCGCAGCTCGTCCTGGGCGTACTGGGGTAGCTCGTGACCGCCGAGCAGGATGCGCCCCTCGGTGGGGTCCCAGAACCGAACCAGCAGCTGACCGAGCGTGCTCTTCCCCGCGCCCGACGGGCCCACCACGGCCACGCGCCGGCCGGGCTCGAGGCGGAAGCTGACGTTCCTCAGCACCGGACGCCGATCGTAGGTGAACCCCACGGCCTCGAACCGCACCGTCGTGTCCTTCGGCGTGGCGGGGTGCTCCGGGTCCCGGACGGCCGGCTCCTCGTCGGCGATCGCCAGCAACCGCTCGCCGGCGCGGCGCGCGCGCGGTGCCAGCAGCCACGCGCTGCCGAGCGGCTGCACCGCCTCGAAGGCGGCCATGACGCCGAGCGCCACCGCCGCCAAGGTGGCCCCGCCGAGCGTCCCGTCCCGCACCGACGGCACGGCCACGACCAGCGTCATCAGCGTGGCCAGGAGCATGCACCCCAGCACCAGCGCGGCCTGCAGGGCCGATACGGTCGCGAGCCTGCGCTGGGCCCGGGCGACGGCCTCGTCCAGCGCAGCGAGCTCGTCGAGCTGCTCCTGGTCTCGGTTCATCAGCAGCAAGTCCGCCATGCCCTGCAGGGCCTCGACCGCTGCCGCGGCGTAGCGGGCGCGGGCGTCTACCAGGTCCCGGCCCGGGGCCGCGGCCAGGCGTCGCACCAACGCCGGCACCGCCACCCCCGCGAGAAGCAGGAACGCGCCCACCACCAGCGCCAGGCCCGGGTCCAACAGCGCCAGGACCAGCAGCACGATCGTCGCCGTGCCGGCCGCCACCAGCACCGGCGCGACCACGCGCAGGTAGGCGAACTGCAGGGTATCGACGTCGCCGACGAGGAGGTTCAGGAGGTCCCCGGAGCGCCGGCCCACCAAGCGCGCCGGCGCCAACGGTTCGAGCCGTTGGTACAGCCAGGTCCGCATCCGCGCCAGCAGACGGAACGTGAGGTCGTGCGACACCAGCCGCTCGAGGTACCGCAAGGCGGCACGCGCGATTCCGAAGAAGCGCACCGCGGTGACGAGGAGCATCAACTCGAGGATGGTCTCCGGCCGCAACGCCGCGCGCGAGATCAAGGAGCCAGAGCTCGCCATCAGGCCAACGCCGGCCAGGAGCATGCCGATGCCGAGCGCCACGGACGCGAGCACGCGCCCCCACTCCGACCGCAAGGCGACCGCCAGCCGCGCCAGCGCGTCGGTCCGCTCCGGGTCGTTCGCGCCCACGACTGCCCCAGGCACGGCCCTCCGCGGCCTTCGCGGCGCCGTTCGCTCGTTCGCGTACGTGCTCACGCGTCGCCTCGGACGAGGCGCGCGTACACGCCGTCGGCGGCCAGCAACTCGGCGTGGGAGCCGCGCTCCACCACGCGGCCGGCGTCGAGCACCACGACGACGTCGGCACGCGCCACGGTAGCGAGGCGGTGCGCGATGACGAGCACGGTGCGGCCCACGGCAAGCCGCTCCATGCCCGCCAACGCCTCGGCTTCGGTGTCGACGTCGAGGTGCGCGCTCGCCTCGTCGAGGACCAGCAGCTTGGCGTCCTTCACGAAGGCGCGGGCGAGCGCGAGGCGCTGGCGCTCGCCACCGGACAACGTGACCCCGTCCTCGCCGAGGACCGTGTCGTACCCCTGGGGCAAGCGCGTGACGAACGCATGCGCGGCGGCCTCGTTCGCCGCGGCCTCGACGTCGGCGTCGCTAGCGTCGCGGTTCGCCCACCGGAGGTTGTCGCGCACGCTGGCCGCGAACAGGTGGGGACGCTGCCCCACCCACCCCACCCGGCGCCGCCACGCGCGGAGATCCAGCGTGTCCAGCGGCACCCCGTCCACCAGGACGCGCCCCTCGTCCGGCTCCAGGAAGCCGAGCACCAGCGCAGCCGCCGTGCTCTTCCCTGCCCCGCTGGGGCCCACCAGGGCCGTGACGGCGCCGCCGGCGAGGTCGAGGTCGACGCCGTCGAGCGCGGGCCGCGCCGCGCCCGGGTAGCGCACCGTCACGTGCTCGAGCCGGACGTGGGGCGGCCCGTCCGGCGGGAGCGACGCCTGGCCCGCGACCGCCAGCGGCCGGTCGAGCAGGCGGTACATCGACTCGGCGGCGGCGACACCTTCCATGCCGGCGTGGTGCTCGGCGGCGAGACGCCGGAACGGCAGGTAGTACTCGGGCGTGAGCAGCACCACCAGCAGCGCCGGGGCGAACTCCAGCCGCCCCTCCACCAAGCGGATCCCGATGCCCACGGCCACCATGGCGGTGGCGACGGTGGCGGCGAGCTCGAGCACGAACCCCGAGAGGAACGCCACCCGCAGGACGTCCATGGTGGCGCGCCGGTAGCTGTCCGCCACGGCCGCGATGGTGTCCGCTTGGGCGCGACCGCGGCCGAACAGCTTGAGCGTGGGGAGACCCTGCACGACGTCCAGGAAGTGGGCGCTGCTGCGGGTCAGCGTGCGCCACTGGCGGCGCGTCCGGGTGGCGGCCGCTTGGCCGAGGAGCCACATGAAGAGCGGGACGAGGGGACCGGTGACCAGCAGCAGCGCGCCGCTGAGCGGGTCGACGCGCAACACCACCGCGGCCAGCGCGAGCGGCACCACGGCGACGGCGAGTGCGGCCGGGACGAAGCGTGCGAAGTACGGCTCGAGCTTGTCGACGCCGTCGCTCAGGGTGGCCACGAGGTCGCCGGTGCGCTCCGCCATCGACCTGGCAGGGCCGAGCGCCATCAGGTGCCGGGCCAGGCCCTGACGGAGCTCGGTCTGGAGCGCGATCGCCCGGCGCTGCGGCACGAGGTCGGCCACGACCTGCAGCGCCACGCGGCCAACGACCACGACGCCCAGCCAACCGAAGGTAGTCCGCAGGTCCGCCAGGTCGTCGCCGTGGAGGAAGGCGCCGTCGATCGCGCGCGTCAGCAAGCGCGCCTGCACCACCGCCAGGGCGGCGTAGACCAGGGCAGAGCCGAGCCCCGCCAGCACCAAGCGACGGTCCTGAAGTGCCCGGCGCAGGAGGCGCCGCTCGACCGACCGCGTCTGCAGCGAGGCTTCGTCCGAAGGTACGGCCGTGGCGCCGCGCGGTGCGTCACCGGCGCCGTCCTCGGCCGCCGCACGCTCCCCGGCGGGCGCGGCGGGCTCGACGGCGCCCGCGGGGTTCTCCCCGGCGAGGGCGACGCCTGGCATCGGACCGCCGACCGTCACGCCGCCGGCTTCAGTGCGCGATGTCGGCGCGGGTGACGCGCTTGCGGAACACCCAGTAGCTGTAGCCCTGGTACAGCAGCACGACCGGAACGAAGATCAGCGCGACCACCAACATCACGGTGAGGGTGAGCTGGCTCGAGCTGGCGTTGTAGATGGTGAGGTGGTAGGCCGGATCCAGGCTGGACGGCATCACCTGCGGGAACAGGCCCTCGAACGCCACCACCGTGGCGAACACGATCGTGGCGCCGGTGGTGGCGAACGCCCAGCCGGTGCGCTGCAACCGCACGAAGACGCCCGAGGCGGCGAAGGCGATCATCGCGAGGAGCGGCAGGCTTCCTGGTACCAGACCCATGTCGTCGAACAGGTTGGTCTGCGAGTAGCTGGCAACGAAGAACCCGAGCAGCACCGCGGCGGCCGGCAGCCACAGGCGCCTGGCCGCCCGTTCGGCCCGCAGGCGCACCTCGCCGTCCGAGCGCAGCGCCAAGAACAGCGCACCGTGGAGCGCGAACATCAGCACCGACACCACGCCACCGGCGAGCGCGAAGGGGTGCACCAGGTCGAGCAGCGACCCGGTGAACTCGAGTTCCGCGCCGATGGGGAGTCCCCGCACGATGCCGGTGATCGCGACGCCCCACAGGAACGCGGGAAGTAGGCTGCCCCAGAAGATGCACTGGTCGGCGACGGCGCGCCAGCGCGGGTCGTCCACCTTGCCGCGGAACTCGAACCCGACGGCCCGCACGATCAACGCCAACAAGACGAAGAAGAGCGGTACGTAGTAGGTGCTGAACAGCGTCGCGTACCAATGTGGGAAGGCGGCGAACATCGCCCCGCCGGCCGTCAGGAGCCACACCTCGTTGGCGTCCCAGAACGGCCCGATGGTGTTGATGGCAACGCGACGGTCCAGGTTGTCGCGACCGACGAACGGCAGCAAGATCCCGACACCGAAGTCGAATCCTTCCAGGAAGAAGTAGCCGGTGAACAGAACCGCGATCAGCACGAACCAGATGGTGGGAAGGTCCATGATGCTCCTCTAGTAGGCGTACGCGCCGTCGTCCTTGGCCGCGTGGTCGAGTTGCGTGGATCCGGGCCGGCCGTAACGGTGCATCAGGTAGCCAGCCACGCCCGCCAGGAAGCCGTAGACGAGCGTGAACCCGACCATGCTCAGCCACACCATGGCGCCGCCGACGATCGGGCTGACGCCGTCGCTGGTGAGTAGGAGCCCCTGCACCACCCACGGCTGCCGACCGATCTCGGTGACGATCCACCCGGCGGTGTTCGCGAGGTACGGGAGGAACAGCGCCACCACCGCGACGCGCAGGTACCACATCGCGCGCGCCAGCCGACCGCTCCACCAGAGCGCCAAGCCCACGAGGCTCAGCAGGATGAAGAAGACCCCGAGGCCGACCATCCCGCGGAAGCTCCAGTAGACGATCGCCACGGGGGGGATGTAGTCGCCGGGGCCGTAGGTGGCTTCCGCCTCCGCCTGCAGCTCGTTGATCCCGCGCACCTCGCTAGTGGTGTCGTTGAACGCCAGCACGCTGAGCAGGTACGGCAGGCGGATCTCGCGCGCGCTGGTGCGGTTCTCGCGATCGATCACCGCGAAGAGCGAGAAGCTCGCGGGCTGCTCGGTCTCCCACAGCCCCTCCATGGCGGCCAGCTTCATCGGTTGGGCCACGGCGGTGTTCTGGGCGCTGCCGTGGCCGCTGGTGGCCACCAGCAAAGCGCTGACCGCCACCGCCACCAGCGCGATCTGCGCGCTGCGCGTGAACAGCTCCACCTGACTGCCGCGCAGCAGGTGCCAGGCGCTGATCCCCAGCACGAACAGGCCACCCGTGACGAACGCCGCGAGGATCGTGTGCTGCGCCTGCACCAGCAGGCGCTCGTTCAGCAGCACCGCCACGAAGTCCGCCAGCTCGGCGCGGTCGTTGCGCAGGACGTACCCGACAGGTTGGTGCATCCAGGCGTTCGCCATCAAGATCCAGATCGCCGACAGGGCGCTGCCGATCGCCACCAGCCAGATCGACAGCAGGTGCACCCGCGGCGAGAGACGGCCACGGCCGAACAACCACAGTCCCAGGAACGTCGACTCGAGGAAGAACGCCATCAGCGCCTCGATGGCGAGCGGGATGCCGAAGATGTCGCCCACGAAGCGCGAGTACGCCGACCACGCCATGCCGAACTGGAACTCCTGCACGATGCCGGTGACGACGCCCACCACGAAGCTGATGACGAACAGCTTGCCGAAGAACCTCGCCATGCGGTCGTAGAGCTCGTTGCGGGTGCGGTAGTGGAAGGTCTGCATCACCGCCACCAGCAGGCCCAACCCGATGGTCAGGGGCACGAACAGGAAGTGGTAGACGGTGGTGATGCCGAACTGCCACCGGGCCAGGATCAGAGGCTCCATCGCGGCTCCGTTCCGCGCGCAGCCCCGTCCGAGTCGGCGGCTTCCGCGCCTTTCGCACCAGTCTAGGAAGGCACGTCAGGGACGAACGTCCCGGCTGCGGGGCCAGCTCGATCTGCGTGCCGTCGGGGCGGTCGAGCCTCGAGGCGCCAGGGTGTGCGGGCCACGGCGGCATAACCCCGCCGCGGACGCGCCGGAAGCGATAGAGTCGCTCGGTCGGGCGCTCGCCGAGCGACGCGCTCGCCGGCGCGGCGCCCAGCACGGCCCACCCCTAGGGTCGCCGCGCGCGAAAGGACGACATGCGCCGCTCCACCGTCACCGGCCTGCTGTTGGCCGCACTCTCCGCCGCTGCCTTCGCGACCTCCGGCTCGCTCGCCAAGGGGCTGCTGGCCGTCGGCTGGTCGCCTGCCGCCGCGGTGACGTGGCGGGTGGCGCTGGGTGCTGCTGCGTTAGCCGTCCCCGCGGCGCTGGCGATGCGCGGCAGGTGGCACCGGCTGCGTCGCGGCTGGCCCAGCGTGGTGCTGTTCGGCCTGCTCGCGGTGGCCTGCGCGCAACTGGCGTTCTTCTTCGCGGTCGAGCGCCTTTCCGTCGGGGTGGCGCTGCTGCTGGAGTACTGCGGTGTCGTCCTCGTCGTCGTCTGGCTGTGGGTGCGGCGGGGCCAGCGCCCCCGGCCGCTCACGTTGATCGGCGCCGTGCTCGCGGTGGTGGGGCTGGTGCTGGTGCTGAACGTGTTCGGGGAGGCGACCATCGACCTCGTCGGCGCGGCGTGGGGCCTGGTGGCCGCCACCGGGCTCGCCGGGTACTTCGTCATCTCGGCCGACGAACGCCACGACCTGCCGGCGCTGGTCGTGGCGTCGGGTGGGCTTGCCGTGGGCACCGTGACGCTGCTGCTGGCGGGGGCGCTGGGGCTGGTCTCGATGACCTGGGTGCCCGCCGACGTGACGCTAGCCGGCAGGACGGTCCCTTGGTGGGCCGACGTGGCCGCCATCGGCTTGGTCGCGGCTGCCCTGGCGTACGGCTCTGGCGTGATGGCGAACCGCACGCTGGGCTCGAAGCTGGCGTCGTTCGTGGGCCTGTCGGAGGTGCTGTTCGCGATCCTATGGGCGCGCCTGTTCCTGGGGGAACTCCCGGTCGGTCCGCAACTGCTGGGCGGCACCTTGATCCTCGCCGGAGTGGTGGTGGTGCGGCTCGACGAGCCGAGGCGCGGCCGCGTGGTCGCTCCGACGCCGAGCGAGGGCACGCCCCGCGCCGTCTAGGCGCTCGGTCGCGACCGGCACGACCGCCGTCAGGGACACCGCACGGCGGGACCGAGGGGGCGTTCGGACCGCAGAGCACCCGCGACTAGCGCGTCACGGCAGATGGTGGCCCGCCGCCAAGTACAGGCCGTACCACTCCTCGCGCGTGAGATGCACCTCGCTGGCCGCCACGCTGGCGCGCAGCCGGTCTTCGTTGGTGGTGCCGATCACCGGTTGCATCCGCGCCGGATGACGCAGCAGCCACGCCAGCGCGATGGTGGCGCCGCCGACGCCGTAGCGCTCGCCGATGCGGTCGAGAGCGGCGTTCAGGTCGGGGTAGTCGTCGTTCCCCAGGAACACCCCCTGGCTGCCGCCGACCTGGAACGGGGACCACGGCTGCACCGTGATGTCGTGCAACCGGCAGTAGTCGAGCACGTGGCCGTCGCGGTCCACCGCCCCGTCGCCGTGGATGTTCACGTTCAACCCGCTGGTGATCATCCCGGCGTGGGTGATGCTGAGTTGCAACTGGTTCGCTACCAGCGGCTGACGCACGTGCGTCCGTAGCAGCTCGATCTGACGCGGGTGATGGTTGCTGACCCCGAAGTGGCGCACCTTGCCGGCGCGCTCCAATGCGTCGAACGCCGCCGCCACCTCCTCCGGCTCCATCAACGCATCCGGCCGATGCAGCAGGAGCACGTCGAGGTAGTCGGTGCGCAGCCTACGGAGGATGCCGTCGACCGAGGCCAGGATGTGCTCGCGGGAGAAGTCGTACATCCCCTTGCGGATGCCGCACTTCGACTGCAGGATCACCCGGTCCCGCGGGGTCGTGCCGAGCGCGTGCGCGAACACCTCTTCGCTCCGGCCGCCACCGTAGATGTCGGCATGGTCGAAGAAGTTCGCACCGGCCTCGAGCGCGGCATGCACGAACCGCTCCGCCGCGAGTCGGTCGAGCCGGTGCAACCGCATGCAACCGACGGCGACGACGGGGACGGTCAAGTCGGAGGTTCCGAGGCGGATGGTACGCATGAGCATGCATCCTACCGCTCTCGGCTACGCGTAGCCGCCGGACCCTCCTGGGAGATCGGCCCGGTGCCCGACGTCAAGCGGCGGCCGACGAGACCGATGCGACGCCCTGAAACATCCGCCGGTACTCCCGGGGCGTCAACCCCACGCAACGCTTGAACAGACGGCGGAAGAACGACGGGTCCTCGTAGCCGACCGCGAAGCTGATCTCCTCCACCGGCATGCGGCTGGTCTCCAACGCTCGTTTCGCCTCCTCTACGCGCAGGTTCTGCAGGTACTCGATGAGCGTCGTTCCGGTGGCCTGTTTGAACCGCCGCTTGAGGGTGCGCTCCGCCAGGCCGACGTGGCCGGCGACGTCGACGAGCACACGGTCGTCACGCAGGTGGTCCTCGAGGTAGCGCTGCGCCTCGCGCACCGCTGCGTCGCCGGTCGGGGTGGTGCGCACCAGCGGACGGTACGGTAGCTGCCCCTCGGTGTGGAGCTTGAGGAGGTACACCTTGGCGATGCGCAGCGCCTCGCCCGGGCTGGCATGACGAGCGATGATGTGCAGCGCGAGATCGTGCCACGAGCTGGTGCCGCCGGCGGTGACGACGCGCCCCTCCTGGTCGGCGAAGGCGAGCGTCGGGCCCGGCCGGAACCGCACCTTCGGGTAGCGCGTGCGGAACAGGTCCTCGTAGCCCCAGTGCGAGGTGGCATCGCAACCGTCGAGCAGCCCGGTGGCCGCCAACAGGACCGCACCCGAGCATGCCGAGTAGACCCACGCCCCGTCGTCGTACCGCCTACGCACCCAAGCGACCACGTCCGGGTAGCGCTCGCCGATGTCCTCGTCCGGCCCCAACCAGACCTCGGGCAGGATCACGATGTCCGCCGGCGGGTCGTCGGTCACCGCCTCCGCCGGTTGGACCGGGATGCCGAAGCCGCACCGGAAGGGCTCACGCGCCGTGGACACGATGCGCACGTCGAACACGTTCTCGCGGACCTCGGTCCGGATCAGCGTCTCCCACACGTTCCCCGTCGCCGACAGCACGTCCACCATGCCGTACAGCGCAGACCCCGCGGTCTCGGGAACCGCGACGATGGCGACCTTGGGCATCGTCTCTCCTCCCACGTCTGCCGGCGTCTAGGCACCGGGGCCGCTCGTGGCACGAACGACCCGTTTCGGGCACGAACGCATCTTACGAGAACGCCGCGTGGTCCCTAAGGTATGGGCCGTGCCTCGCCGCCCGAGTGCGAGCGCAACCAGGAGGAACCAAGATGTCGAACGCAACCGTCGAATCCGCCCGGCCCGCCGCCGCGCCCGCCACCCTGAACGGTCTGAACCTGAAGCAGATGACCGACACCGTGGCATTGCTCCGGCAGCAGCCCTCCCTCGCGAAGTTCGAGTTCCGGAACCAGAACCGTTGGGTCGACGGAGGTGAGAACCGCTCTCGCATCCAAGGCTTCTACGGTGCCGGCCAAGAGGACAGCTCGCGCGCCACCGCCTTCGAGTTCGTGAACGGCGAACCACCCGTGCTGCTCGGCAACAACGAGGGCGCCAACCCGGTCGAGTACCTACTGCACGCGCTGGCCGGTTGCGTCACGACCACTACGGTGGTGCACGCGACCGCCCGCGGGATCAAGGTCAACCGCATCTCCACCGAGATCGAAGGCGACCTCGACGTGCAGGGCTTCCTCGCGCTCGACGAGTCGGTGACGCCTGGGTACCAGCAGATCCGCTTCCGCATGGACATCGATGCCGATTGCAGCGACGAGGAACTCGAGGACCTGCTCTCCTTCGCCCCCTACCTCTCGCCGGTGTTCAACACCATCACGCGACCGGTGCCGATCGCCTTCGAACGCCGCCGACGTTGACCCAAGCCGCGCCGCACTCGAACCAGAAGGCGCCTCGGTCGAACCGCGGAGACGGTGCACGGGAACCATCCCGTCCACCGTCTTCCTGCTTGGGCTTGCCGGCCCCCGCTCGACCGGGCTCAGCCAGCGGCGCCCTTCGCCCGCCGCACCTCGTGCAGCAGGAGCCGCGTCACCGCCGCGTGGCAGGTGGGGCAGGTGCGGTCGGTGCCCAGCACCGGCGCCAGGTCCTCGAAGGTGGTCACGCCGTGGTCGCGGATCGCGCGACGCACGGTGTCGCTGTCCAGCCGGTGGTGCTCGCACACGTCGTACTGCGGCTTGGCGCGCAGCTTCCAGCGGCCGGGGTCGGCCCGGTACTCGGCGTAGCGCGCCTCCCAGAAGCTGCGTTCGAACGCCACCATGGCGATCTCGAAGCCGACGGCGTCCGCCGCCAGCGTCTGGCCCGCCGCGACGAGGCGCTCCTCTTCCTCGAGGAACGGCACCTCGAACGCCACCAGCAGGTCCACGGCGTCGGGCAGCAGCGTGCGCTCGCCCTCCGTGCCCCCGAAGCCGGTGGCGCCGTCCACCGTTCCCGCCAGCGCCCGCAGCCTCTTCGCCGTCCACGGCGATTCCGGCGCCTCGAGCATCGCGAGCGGCAGCACCAACTCCTTGGCCTCCCGGACCTGGTCCAGGACGGCCTCGATGAACGCGCGCTGGGTGCGGATGGCGGCGGTGGCCTCCGCCTGCGCGCCAGGTCGCTCGGCAGCTCCTGGCATCAGCAGATCCTCGGCAGCTGTTCCTCGATGGGCATCTCCAGCACCCTCCTGCTGCCGTAGGCGGTCTCGACCAACGCCACCCCCTCGGGCTTCTTCACGATGTCGCCGATGACGGCGGCCTCGCGGCCGAGCGGGTGCGCCTTCATGGCGCCGAGCGCGGCCTCGGTCTCCTCCGGCGGGACGATCAACAGGACCTTGCCCTCGTTGGCGGCCAGCAGCGGGTCGATGCCGAGCATCTCGCTGTACTGCGCGACGAGGTCGTGGATCGGAACAGCCACGTCGAACACCCGCAGGCCGAACGGCCGGCGCAGCACCACCTCGTTCGCCACCGCCGCCAGCCCGCCGCGGGTCACGTCACGCATGAAGCGCACGTTCGGCGCGACCTCCAACACGCGCTCGATCAGGCCGTTCAGCGGCGCCACGTCCGAGACGAGATCGACCGAGAGGTCGAGCCCCTCCCGACGCGACATCACCGCGATGCCGTGATCGCCGAGCGTGCCGTTCACCAACACCTTGTCGCCGGGGCGCACGTGCTCGACGCCGATGCGCACGTGCTCCGGCAAGAACCCGACGCCCGCGGTGGTCACGAAGATGCCGTCGCCCTTGCCGCGCTCGAGCACCTTGGTGTCGCCCGCCACGATGGCCACGCCGGCCTCGTCGGCGGTCGCTTTCATGGAGCGCACCACCTTCTCGAGCACGGCCATGTCGAAGCCCTCCTCGAGCAGGAACGCGGCCGTGAGGTAGGCGGGCTTGGCGCCCATCACCGCTAGGTCGTTCACCGTCCCCGCCACCGCCAGGCGACCGATGTCGCCGCCGGGGAAGAACGTCGGCTTGACGGTGTGCGAGTCGGTGGCGAACGCGATGCGCCCGCCCGGGTTGGCTACGACGGCGGCGTCGGTCAGCTCGCGCAGCGGCGCGCTGCCGAAGGTGGCCACGAACAGCTCCTCGATCAGCTCGAGGCTGAGCCTGCCGCCCGAACCGTGCGCCAAGCGCACGGTGTCGTAGCGCGAGGCCGGGCCGCTTCGCTCAGACGGTCTCGACATGGAGCCTCTCCTTGTGCATGCCGTAGACGTACCAGGCGCGGCAGGTGCCCTCGTGGCTGACCATGCACGGCCCGTACGGGTTGTCGGGGGTGCATAGCTTGCCGAACACGCCGCACGCGTCGGGGCGGATCTGCCCGAGGGTGACCTCGGCGCAGCGGCAGCCCTTGGGGTGCTCGGCGCCGCGCAGCTCGAGCGGATCGAGCTGCCCGGCGAAGCGCCGCGCCGCGCTGAAGCGCTGGTAGGCCGGACGCAGCTTGTACCCCGAGGCGGGGATCTCGGCGATCCCGCGCCAGCGGATCGGTGCGAGCTCGAACACCTCGTCCAGCTCCTGCTTGGCGCGCTCGTTGCCGTCGTAGCGCACCAGCCGGCCGTAGGGGTTGGCAACGGTGGGCGCGTCAGCCGCGATCTGCTCCAGCAGCGACAGCACCCCCGCCATCACGTCCACCGGCTCGAAGCCGCCAGAAGCGCACGCGATCCCGCGCCTCGCTAGGTGCTCGTACACCCGCAGGCCGGTGATGGTGGCGGCGTGCCCAGGCAGCAGGAACCCCTCGATGTCGAAGCCGTCCAGGTCGGGCAGCAAGCTGGTGGCGGGCGGGGTGTAGTAGTTCGCCTCGATGATGCTGAAGTTCTCCGGCGCACCGCGCTTGAGGAGCGCCGCCACCGCCACCACCGTGGTCTCGAAGCCGACCGAGAAGAACACCACCTGCCGTTCGGGGTGGTGCTCGGCCAAGCGCTTGGCGTCGAACACGCTGTACACCGCGCGCACGTCGCCGCCTTGGGCGCGAGCGTCGAGCAGGCTCATGCGCACGTCGCCGCGCCGTTCGCCCTTCAAGGGGATGCTTCCGGGCACCGCCAGCATGTCGCCGAACGACGCCAGCGTCACGCCGGGCACGAGCGACAGCTGGATCGCCATGTTGATGTACTCGTTGTCGCACACGCACACCGGGCAGCCGGGGCCCGCCAGGACGCTCACGCTGGACGGCAGCAGGTCGCGGAGCGCGAAGCGGCCGATCTCGTGCTCGTGCGTCCCGCAGATGTGCATCAGCTTCACCGGCCGCCCGATCTCGGCCGCCACGGCGGCGATCTTCCGCTGCAGCACTGCCACCAAGCTGGGGTCGCGGTAGGTGTCGGGGCGGTAGCTGTCGGGGCGGTACGACCCGGCGGTCACGGCGCGGACGTCCGCCTCGTCAGCCACGGGTCTCCGGCTCCAGGTACTCGGCGATGAGCCGTAGGTTCGCCGCCGCTTCTGCACGCTCGATCTTGGCGATCGCGAACCCGGCGTGGACCACCACCCAGTCGCCCGGCTTCAGGTCTTCCACCAAGCCGATGAAGCAGTGCTGCGTGCCGTTCCCGAGCCGGATCAGGCAGCTGTCCTGGCTCAGGACGTCGACGACCTCGTGGGGGATGCCTAGGCACATGGGCGCGCTCCCTCGCATGCAGCGGCGGGCCGGGTGGGCCCCTGCGGGCCTCGTCCCCGGTCCTTCGATGCGTCATGGTGGGCTTCTGCGCCGCAACGCGGCCAGTGCCGAATGTCCTCGCGACCGGCGCTCAGCCCGCGCTCGCCGCCAAGCCGGCCGCCTTCTCGCGCCGGCGATCGCGCAAGTACGCGAGCCACGCGTCAACGCCGTTGCCGGTGCGCGCCGAGAGTTCGAAGACGGTGGCGCCGGGCGCCACCTTGCGCACGTTGTCGAGCGCGCGCTCGCGGTCGAAGCCGACGGCCTCGGCGATGTCGATCTTGTTGATCACCACGGCGTCGGCGTCCTTGAAGATGCGCGGGTACTTGATGGGCTTGTCCTCACCCTCGGTGACCGACATCATCGTGACGCGCAGGTCCTCGCCCAAGTCCCAAGCAGCTGGGCACACCAGGTTCCCGACGTTCTCGATCACCAGCACGTCGAGCCCGGCAAGGTCGAGCTGCTCGACCGCGCGAGCGACCATCTCGGCCTCTAGGTGGCACACCGCGCCGGTGGCGATCTGCACCGACGGCGCGCCGGCGGCGTTGAGGCGCACCGCGTCGTTGTCGGTCTCGAGGTCGCCCACCACTACTGCCAGCGCCAGCTCGGGCGAGAGCGCACGCACCGTGCGCTCGAGCAAGGCGGTCTTGCCGGAGCCAGGTGCCGACACCACGTTCAGCACCAGGCACCCGGCGAACGCATCGCGGTTCTGCTTGGCGACCTCGTCGTTGAACACCATCAACGACTTCTGCACTTGCACGACCCGCGCGCCAGGCGCGGCGCCGGTGCCGTGCGGGCTAACGCGTACGTCGCGGGTGGTCGGGTCGGTGGGCATCACGTCACCTCCAGGTGGCTCACGTGCATCTCGCGTCCTTGCCGCAGGTCGGCCGACGGCGTGCCGCAGGTCGGGCACAGGGCGATCCCGAAGCGGTTGTCGAGTTCGAACGCCGCCTCGCACGTTCGACAGTACGCGATGGCCGGCAGGTACGTCACGTCGAGTCGAGCATGCTCCGCCATGGTGCCTTCGCGCGCGGCGCCGAAGGCGAACTCGAGCGCTTCCGGCACGACCCCGGCCAGCGCGCCGATCTCGAGGTGGATGGCGTCGATGCGCGACGCGCCGTCCTGGCGCGCCGCGTCTTCGGCAACGCGCAGCATGCTCAGCACCAGGCTCAGTTCATGCACGCCCCAGCACCAACTCCTCGGCGTCCAGCACGTCCTCGGCGCGCACGTCGTGACGCACCGAGACGGGCACGGCGCCGTGCCGTTCGAGTTCGGCCAGGACCACGCGCGCGAGCGCCTCCATGCGCCCGCGCACGGCGTCGCCGAGGATCACCCCGACCTCGCCGGTCTCGAACTGGAGCGGGGCCACGCCGATGGCGACGATCGTCACCTCCGGTAGGTCGCCGTGCAGCTCCATGGCGGTGAGCAGGTCCGGCACCTCCCACTCGTGCGACGACAGCTTGCCGTACCCCACCTCGGCCGGCACGTGCTTGCGGTCGAAGCGGTACACCTTCCCCGGCGGAGCGGCCACGGCGTCGACCAACACGACATGATCGTACGCGGCGATGAGGTCGAGCAGGTGCCAGCCGAGGGTGCCGCCGTCGACGAGGTCGACGTGCTCCGGGAACACGTACTTCTTGCGCAGGTAGTGCACCAGATGCACGCCCGCTCCTTCGTCCCCGTAGTAGACGTTGCCGACACCCAGGACGAGGAGCGGGCGCGCTTCGCTCACGACGCCGTGCCCTTCTTGGTGCCCAGGTCTTCCAGCTCCGCCGGGCGGGCGGCCACGTCGTCGGCGCGGAACCCCGACACCATCGACTCGACCAGCATGTTGCCGGAGCGGAGGCTGTTCCACACCACCATGTAGAGGTGGATGCCGGTGAAGACCACGAACCACAGCATGGTGAAGCGGTGGATGGCGCGCACGTTGGCGAGGCCGCCGAGCCACACCTCGATGGGGCGCAGCAGGTTGGCGCCGACGTCGGCCAGGCCGCCGTGCACGTACGGTGACGCCAGCAGGATGCCGGTGACGCTGATGACCAGCAGCGAAGCGTAGAGCGCGGTGTAGGTCAGGTACTGCAGCGGTCCGTAGTTGCTGTAGGTGAAGTGCGGGTGCTCGCGCTTGAGGAGCAGGTAGAACCCCAGCTGGTCGCGCCAGGCGCGCCAGTTGAAGAGGATGGGGAACATCCGGACTTCACGCCCCAGCCCCAGCCGGCCGTCGGCGCGCACGAACAGGAACTGGTAGATGCGCGCCAAGGTGAAGGCCAGCAGCACCCAACCGGCGGCGACGTGCCACCCGCGCACCTGCGCCATGACGAAGTTCGCAGACGTCTCGGTGAGCAGGTTGCGCGCTAGGAACGGGTTGCCGATGTAGATGCCGGACAGCACCATCCAGATCAGCACGAGGTTGCGGATCCAGTGCGCGATGCGCACGTAGCGGCCGAAGACGTACACCACCATCTTGGGGCGCCCCGGGCGCTCGAGCACGACCGCGCGCACGCGCCGCGTCCGGCTGGTCTCGGTGGTCACGGTCACACCTCCACTTCGTGCTGCGCGATCTCCTGCCCGTCGCGGTTGAGCACGTGCACGGCGCACGCCAGGCACGGGTCGAAGGAGTGGATGGTGCGCACCACCTCGAGCGGGCGGGTCGGGTCGGCCATCGGCTGCCCGACGAGCGACGCCTCGTACGCGCCGCGTTGCTCGCGCGCGTCCTTGGGTCCGGCGTTCCAGGTGGTCGGCACGATCGCCTGGTAGTTGGCCACGAACCCGCCCTTGACCGTCAGCCAATGGCTGAGGCTGCCGCGCGGCGCTTCGCCCATCGCCCAGCCCTCGCCGTCCTTGGCGGTGTAGCGGTGGAAGAAGCGGTCGTCGCCGCCCGCCACGCTGCTGGTGAGCTGGCCGATGAGCGTGGGGATGTAGTCACCGACGAGCTTCGACTCGAGCCCGCGGGCCACGGTGCGGCCTAGGGTGGAGTACCAGAACTCGAACGGGACGCCGAGCTTCTCGGTGTAGCCGTCCATCAGGGTGCGCACGCGCTCGTTGCCGCCGGCGTACGCCACCAGGAACCGCGCAAGCGGGCCCACCTCGACCGGCATGCCGTCGTAGCGCGGCGCCTTGACCCAGCTGTAGCCGCCCTCGGTCTTGAGCGTGCCGTCGGCGGCGAACCCTTCGTACGCGGGGTTGGTCTGGCCCTGCAGCGGGTGGAGCGAGGTGGCGCCGCCCTCGTAGGTGTACCAGGAGTGCGCGACCTCTTCGCCGATCTTCATCGGATCGACGGGATGCGCCTTGCTCATGTCCCGGTCGATCACCAGGCCGGGCTGCAGCAGGAAGCTGCTCTGTTCCCACGGCAACTCGTCGAGCGCCATCGCCCCGAAGCTCATGTAGTTGCGCACGCCGGCGCCGTGGCCGGCCAGCGCCTCGTCGCGGTAGCGCCGCCCGAGCAGCTCGAGGTCGGGCAGGTAGGCGCGCTCCACGAAGTCCATCGTCTTCGCCATCAGGAACTGGTACTCGGCGATGCGGTGCGCGTCGAGCGCGTCGCGTGCGGCCGTCACGCCCCCCACCACGAGGCTCTGCGGGTGCGGGTTCTTGCCGCCGAAGACGGCGGTCGCCTTGGCGCTGAGGCGCTGGATGGCGAGGTTGTCGAGGTAGTGCGACGCGAGGATGAGGTTCTCCTCGGGCGTCAGCAGGTACTTCGGGTGGCCCCAGTAGCCGCCCGCGAACGGGCCGAGCTGGCCGCTCTGCGCGAACGCGCTCAGGCGCTCGAGCACGCCGCGGTAGTGGCTCTCCGAGGCGTTGTAGGCCTGGTCGTGGTACTGCAGCGCGATCTCGGTGGCGAGGACGGGGTCGGCGCCGAGGGCGCTGATGACGTCCCACCAGTCCATCGAGTGCAGTTGGTAGAAGTGCACGGTGTGGTCGTTGACGTACTGCGCCGCCCAGATGAGGTTGCGCAGCAGGCGCGCGTTCGGTGGGATGGTCACGCCGTAGGCGCGTTCGGTGGCTTGCACGCCGCGTTCGTAGTGGTGGTAGGTGCACACGCCGCAGATGCGCTGGGCGAACAGGCCGACGTCGCGCGGATCGCGCCCTTGCATGATCTTCTCGAAGCCGCGGAAGGCGGTGCTGCTGCTCGAGGCCTCCTCGACCAGGCCGTCATCGCCGACCTCGATCTCGATCCGCAGGTGCCCCTCGATGCGCGTGATGGGGTCGATCACGTGTTTGGCCACGGCCTACTCCGCCTCCTGCCCTTTGGCGCTTCGCTGCTCGGTCGCGCTCTTGACGGCCGTCACGCCGGCGTGCGCCACCACGCCCACTGCCGCCGCTCCCAGCGCCACGCGGCCGATCTTGTCGGCGGTGGCGTCGGTGAAGAACGGCGTCGGGTAGACGCGCCCTGCGAGCGGCACCTCGAACGGGGTGAGCACGTCCCAGAAGCCCGGCTCGCTGCAGCCGATGCAGCCGTGGCCGGACATGATCGGCCAGGAGGCGCCGTCGTTGTAGCGCACCACGCCGCAGTTGTTGTGCGTCATGGGGCCCTTGCAGCCGACCTTGAACAGGCACAGCCCTTCCTTCATGCCCTCGATGTCGGTCCAGCCCTCCACGAACTCGCCGGCGTCGAAGTGCCCCCGCCGTTCGCACTTGTCGTGGATGCGGTCGGCGTACGCCCACAGCGGCCGGCCGAAGGCGTCGAGCGACGGCAGCCGGCCGAACATGGCGTACTCGAGGATGGTGCCGACCACGTTGGTGCTCGACACCGGGCAGGCGGGCAAGTTGATGACGGGCTTGTGGATGCCGCGGTTGCGCAGGAAGTCGCCGACACCGAGCGCCGTGGTCGGGTTGGGACGGGCGGCGGGGATGCCGCCGTAGGACGCGCAACTGCCCGCGGCGATGACGGCGGCGGCGTGCCGGGCGACGTGCTCGACCCGGCTCGCGCCGGTCTCGCCGGACGGCCCGATGGTGAGGAAGCGCCCGTCGTTGCCTACCGGCACCGAGCCCTCGAACACCGCGATGTACTGGCCGTCGTAGCGATCGATCGATGCCTGCAGGACGTCCTCGGCCGCCTGGCCCGATGGCGCCATCAGCACCTCGGCGTACTCCAGGCTGAGCAGTTCGAGCACGATGTCGTCGATGCCGGGGTTGGCGTTGCGGATCAACGCCATGCTGTTGCCGGTGCACGACTGCAGTTCGAGCCACAGGACCGGCAAGCGCGTCGCCAGTTCCTGCGCGCGCGCGACGCGCAGGTCGAACATCGGCGGCAGCGCCAGCGTCGTGGTCAACACCGCCGACATCTTCAAGAAGTCGCGCCGCGAGATGCCGCGGCGCCTGAGCAGACCCTCGAGGGTGATGTCCTTGAGCGGCGGTCTGGCCTCCAGCCGGTCGAGGTGGGCGTCGGCTTCGGCAGCCAGGCGCTCGTAGGATTCGCGTAGGGCACGGTCCAGCGGCGCGGACGTCGCTTGGGCCGGTGGGTACCTGCGCTGACGAGACATGCGGACCTCCTCGCCGAGGGGGTGCGCCCGCACCGCACCGAACCTCGAACCAGTTGCGTTGCCGGTTGCGGGATCCCCCTCCTGGGAAACCGACCTCCTCGCTCTGGTGCACGCCGTCGGGACGACGCAACCCTGGGGCCACGCCGTCCGCACGCGGTCGTCGTTGGCTCGAAGGTAGCGCCGCCCGTCACCGACCGCACGGGGCATCCGTCCCGGTCGTCCGCTGGCGGCGCCGGACGCCGCTCCGCAGACCGCCGAGGCCGTCCGCCACCAGGTTGATGCCGAGGACCGCCAGCGCGATGGCTGCGCCCGGGAACACCGACAACCACCACGCGCGGCGCACGAACGCCTGCGCGTTGTTCAACAGGTACCCCCAACTGATCCGGTTCGGGTCGCCGAAGCCGAGGAAGGCAAGGCTCGCTTCGAGCAGCATGGCGTTCCCTACCAGGAGCGCCGCGTAGGCGAGCGCCGGAGCCGCCACGTTGGGGAGCAGGTGCCGGGCAACTACCCTGCGCCCGCGCGCGCCGAGGGCGCGGGCGGCGAGCGCGTACTCCTGTTCCTTGGCGGCCAGCACGCCGGCCCGCGTGACGCGCGCGATGACCCCCCAACTCGTCACCGCCAGGACGACGATCACGAGCCCGAGGCGGGCGCCGAACAGCGCCATCACGACCAGCGCAAGGAAGAAGCGCGGGATCACGAGCACGAACTCGGTCGCGCGCATCAGGGCGTCGTCGACGAAGCCTCCGAACCAACCAGCCAGCGCCCCGACCGCGAGTCCCAGGACCAGCGAGAAGGTCGCCACGGCGCCGCCCACCAGCAACGACACGCGCGCACCATGCACCACGGCCCGCCACACGTCGCGCCCCAGGTCGTCGGTGCCGAACGGGTACGCGGGCGATGGCGGCTGGAACGGCGGTCCGACCGACTGGAACGGATCGCCCGGCGCCACCGTCCCCGCCAGCAGCGCGACGGCAACGAAGCACGCCGTCACCACTCCGCCGATCACGAGGGACGGGGGAAGGCGCCCACGTCGGGGGCTAGGCATACCGGATCCGCGGGTCGAGGACGGCGTAGAGCAGGTCGACGACGACCGTCGACGCCACGACCGCGGCCGTGACGAGCAGGAAGGTGCTGCTGATGACGGGAAGGTCTCGCGCCAGCATGGCACTCATCAGCAGGCGCCCCATGCCGGGCCAGGCGAAGACCGTCTCCGTGAGCACCGCGCCCGAGACCATGAACGCTACCTGGGTGCCGATCACGGTAACGACCGGCAGGGCGGCGTTGCGCAGGGCATGGCGCCACAGAACGCGCCGACGCGGAAGCCCCTTCGCTACGGCCGTGCGCACGTACTCTCGCTGCAACGCATCGACCAGGCCGGCCCGCGCCACCCGTGCGACGGGGGCCAAGTACTGCACCGTCAACGCCGTCACCGGCAACACCATGTGACGAGCCACGTCCAGCACGCCGGCCAGCCCTTCCGCGCCGGCGCGCACGTCACGCATCCCCTGAACGGGGAACAGCGGCAGTTGGTACGCGAAGACGAGCATCAAGAGCTGCGCGAGCCAGAAGACCGGCACGGCTTGGCCGAGCAACGCTGCTGCGCTCAGCAGCATGTCGCCCGTGGAGTGGGGGCGCACCGCGGCCGCGACGCCCAGCGCCAAGCCGACCAGGATCGCCAGGCCCAACGCCGGCGCGATCAGCAGCAGCGTCGCCGGAAGCCGCTCCACCACCGCCGCGAGGGCGGGTTGCTGCAACCGGTACGAGTAGCCCAGGTCGCCTCGCGCGGCGCGCATCAGGAAGATCGCCAGCCGATCGCCGAGAGGCCGATCGAGTCCGAACCGCTCGCGCACCATCTGGTACGTGGCGGCGTCGCCGTCTTCGCCCACCAACGCCAGGACGGGGTCACCCGGGGCGATCTCTACCAACAGGAACGTGGCGACCAGGACCGCCAGCACCAGCGGAAGCGTCTGCCATGCACGGCGTGCCGCGTACCGAAGCACTGCCGCCTCCCAAACCCGTCAGCGGGCCAGCCAGGCGCGCTCGGCCAAGGCGCCGCGCCACGGCTCGAGCCCCCGGACCTGGGCCCGGTACGCCGTCGCCATCCGCGTCTCGACCAGCCAGAGGTACGGCGCGTCCGCCACGAGGATCTGTTGGGCGCGGCGGTAGAGCGCGGCGCGCGCCGTGGGGTCGGCTTGCTCGGCCGCTTGCCCGAACAGAAGATCGATCTCCGGGTTGGCGTACGCCGCGGCGTTCGAGAACGGCACGTTGCCGATGTTGCTGGAGACGACGGTGCGCGCCACGCCGATCGACGGATCGGTGTTGTTGCAGTAGCTGATGATGGCGGTGTCGAAGTCGCGGCGCTCGAAGACGCGAGTGACGAACGCGCTTCGGTCGAGCGCGACGAGCTCGAGGCGTACGCCTACGCGGGCGAACTGCTGCCGTAGCACCTCGCCGTACTTGGCGAACGTCGGGAAGTGCAGGAACGTCGCCTCGAAGCGCACGCCGTCCGCGCCACGGGGGTACCCCGCCTGGTCCAGCAGCGTCTCGCTGAGCTCGGGATCGTAGGCGGCGATGGGCACGTCGTCGCTGTATGCCGACGCGAGCTGGCTGCTGATCGGTCCCGTCGCGACCTGGCCGTTGCCGAAGAGCACTTGCTCGAGGAGTTGCCCGCGATCGACGGCGTGGGCCAAGGCTTGCCGAACCTGCACGTCCTGGAACCGCGAGCGTTCGAGGTTGAACGCCAGCGTCATCACGCAGAAGCCGCCACCCGGGCCGCTGTTGGTGGTCTGAACGCCCAACTCGGGATCGCTCGCCAGGCGCTCGAGTTCGCTTCCGGGCACGCCGGTGACGACGTCGATCTCGCCTCTCTCGAGCGCCAGCAGCCGCGTGTTCGCGTCGGGGATGGCCCGGAAGACGAGCCGATCGAGGTACGGAAGCTCGGGCTGGAAGTAGCCCGCGAAACGCTCGAGCACCACCATGTCGTCGGGCACGTAGTCGACGAAGCGGAACGGCCCGGTGCCGACGGGATGGAGGTTCTCCGGGGCCTGCTGGAGGTCGGGCACGCGTGCGTACACGTGCTGCGGCAGGATCGGCGCTTCGGTGACGTCCAGGCGTTGCAGCAGCGCCGCGTACGGTTGCCGGAAGCGGAACACCACGGTGTGCTCGTCCGGCGTGTCGATGGCGTCGAGCAGCGCCTCGAGCCCGCCGCGCGTACGGGCGTGGTAGAGCAGCAGCGCGTGCTCGAAGGTGAACTTGACGTCGGCAGCGGTGAACGGGGCGCCGTCGTGCCAGAGCACGCCCTCGCGCAAGTGGAAGGTGTACGTCCGCGCGTCCGGACTCACCTCCCAGCGGACCGCCAGGTCGGGAAGCGGCGCCGCGCGATCGTCGAGCCGGACGAGGCCGCTGAAGATCGAGTCGGCCACCGCGTGGACGGCGCCGTCGGTGGTGATGGCCGGGTTCAGGTGGCCCGGAAGCTGCTCGATGCCGACGACCAGCGTTCCGCCGCGCTGCGGCGCCGACTGCGCAAGCGCGACCCCGTACGGCAAGGTGCACACCCCGAGTGCCAGCGCCAGCTGCAACCACATGGAGCGGCCGGGTCTGGGCAGGTGCCAAGGACAACGCATCTCTATTCGCCTCCCGAGGGAGCACGGCGACCGGCCGCGCCTGCGCCCACGCTAGGGGGCGGCTCGAGCGGCCGTCAGAGGCATTCGCCCCCTTCCCGTCTACGCGAGCCAGCAGCGCCACGCGGGCGACGGGCCGCCACGGGCGTTCGAGATGTGCCGTGCGCGACGCGCTTCACGGCTGGGACGTATGCCTCTGCAGCGGGCAGCCGCCGTCCCGGTAGCGTCGTATCGACTGTTCCCGAGTCGTGCCGGTCCGCAAGACGCCCGCGGAAGGCGCGACCGAGAGGCGCGACCGACAGGCGCAAGCCTCTCCGGGGCCCGTCGGGCAACCGGCCGGCCTGCCACCTTGCGAAGGGACGGACGCGACCCGGACGTCGCGTCGTTCTCCGAGAGGGGGCCGTATCGAGGAACCGCAACGACCTTCCCCGCCGCAGCACCCGACCGCCTATCGCACCACCACCATCCCCAGAACGGAGACACCGTGAGCACCACCCAACGTGGCTTGTTCCGCCGCAACGTCGATCGTCGCACCGTGTTGAAGGGCATCGGCGCCTCGCTGGTCGGCGCCAACGTGCTGCCCTTGGTGCACGCCCAGGACGCCGGTCGTCCGAACCTCGAGAACTTCACCAGGGTCTCGACCTCGCACTGGAGCAGCTTCGAAGCGCACGTGCGCGGCGGCCGGCTGATCTACGTCACGCCGATGCCGTTCGACCCCGACCCCACGCCGATCATCCAAGGCCTTCCGGACCTGGTCTACTCGCCCAACCGCGTCAAGTACCCGATGATCCGCAAGGGCTTCTACGAGAACCGCAGCGGCAACGACCGCAGCAAGCGCGGCGCCGAGCCGTTCGTGCGCGTCTCGTGGGACGAAGCGCTGGACATCGTGGCAGGCGAGGTCGACCGCGTTCGCACCTCGTACGGCAACGAGGCCATCTACGCCGGCTCGTACGGCTGGCGCAGCGCAGGCAACCAGCACAACTCCATCAACGCGCTCAAGCGCTTCATGAACCTAGCGGGCGGCTTCGTCGACGCGCGCGGCAACTACAGCTGGGAGATCCGCCCCATCATCATGCCGTACGTGATCGGCGCGGCGACGCCGGAATCGACCTACTGGCCCACCATCCTGAACAACAGCACCTTGATCGTGACGTTCGGCCTGGCCGGCATCAAGAACAACGAGATGAACCGCGGCGGCGTCAACTTCAACGCCTTGTACATCCGGCAGTTGAAGGAGAAAGGCATCCCGGTCGTGTCGTTCAACCCGATGCGCGAGGCCTTCGACGAGTTCCTCGGCACCGAGCAGATCGCCATCCGACCGCACACCGACACGGCGCTGATGCTCGCCCTGATGCACACCCTCTACACCGAGGGGCTGCACGACCAGGCGTTCATCGACAAGTACACCTCGGGCTTCGAGCAGTTCCTGCCGTACCTGACGGGCGAGAGCGACGGTCAGCCGAAGAGCGCAGAGTGGGCGGCGCCCATCACCGAGGTCGACGCCGACTTCATCACGCAGTTGGCGCGCCGCATGGCCGACAACCGCACCATCATCCTCACCGGCGCCTCGCTGCAGCGCGCCGATCACGGCGAACAGCCCGAGTGGGCCATCGTCGCGTTGGCGTCGATGCTGGGCCAGGTCGGTCTGCCGGGCGGCGGCTTCATGTTCCCGGCCGTCCTCGCCTACGCCGTGCCGCTGGGCACCAGCCCGAGCGTCCCCAGCCTGTCGGCGGGCCAGAACCCCGTCGGCACCTACGTGCCGGTGTCGCGCTGGTCCGAGTGCTTCCGTGAGCCCGGCAAGGTCATCGACTACAACGGGCAGAAGCTCACCTACCCGGACATCAAGTTGGTCTACTGGTCGGGCGGCAACCCGTTCCACCACCACCAAGAGACCAACCGCATCCTCGAGGCGTGGCGCAAGCCCGAGACGATCATCGTCAACGAGTACTCCTGGACCGCCACCGCCAAGCACGCGGACATCGTCCTGCCCGCCACCACCACGTTCGAACGCAACGACATCCAGGACGCGCGTGACAAGCGCTTCATCTTCGCCATGCCGAAGATCGTCGAGCCGCTGTTCGAAGCGCGCAACGACCTCGACATCTTCACCGGCCTCGCCGAGCGTCTCGGCTTCGCCGAGCAGTTCACCGAAGGCAAGGACGAGATGACGCGCGTCCGCGAGGCGTACCAGGCCGCGGTGGACCGTAGCCAGAACTCGGGCGTGACGATGCCCGACTTCGACACCTTCTGGGAGAAGGGCTACGTCGAGTTCCCGATCGCCGCGGCGTCGATGCAGCAGACCGGCTACGCGGCGTTCCGCGCCGACCCGATCGCCAACGCGCTCGGCACCGCCTCGGGCCGCATCCACTTCTACTCGCCCGAGATCGCGTCGTACGGCTACGACGACTGCCTGCCGCACCCGGCGTTCTTCGAACCCTCCGAGTGGGCGAATGCCGACCGGTACCCACTGCATGTGCTGGCGAACCACCCGAAGTACCGCCTGCACTCGCAGCTGGCCAACACCTACCTGCGCCACATGCACGAGGTGGCGGAGCGCGAGGACCTGTGGATCAACCCGGTCGACGCGGCGGCGCGTGGCATCGCCAACGGCGACGTGGTGCGCGTCTTCAACGACCGCGGTCAGTTGCTGGCCGGCGCCCTCGTAACCGACTGGATCCGCCCCGGCGTGTTGAAGCTGTCCGAGGGCGGCTGGTACGACCCGCTCGAGCCGGGCGTCATCGGCACGCTCGACAAGCACGGCAACGTCAACACCGTCGCCATGGACAAGGGCGCCTCGAAGCTGTCGCAAGGCAACCCGGGGCACACCACCTTCGTGCAGGTCGAGAAGTACGAAGGGGAGATCCCGAACGTCACGGCGTTCGACCCACCGACCGGCGCCCTCTGAGCGCAGGCACGGTCGCGCTACGGCGCAACGCGAAGGGACCGCTTCGGCGGTCCCTTCCTCGTTCGTGGGTCGGGCGGTTCGATCAGGGGGTGTGGTACTGCAGGTACTGCATCACCAACTCGAACTCCTGGGCGCTCAGTCGGGCGCGCCCACGCTCGGCGCGCATGCGGTCGGGCCAGCGGTACACCGGGAGTTGGCCCGGCATCGGCTCGGCGTGGCACACCGAGCACTTCTCGGCCTTCACCTGTTCCGCCGCGGCCCACACGTCGGCCAGGTCGGGGGCGAGCGCGCTCGCGGCCACCGTGCCGTGGATGCGCACGTGGACCCAGGCCACGCCGTAGCGGTCGTTGGCGGGCTCCAGCACCTCGCGCGCGGCCTGGCCCGCCTCGGTCAACGAGGCGACCGCGATGCGCTGGCCCAGCGCGTAGAAGATCAGCGACGGCCCGTCCGCCCACGACCAACCGTCGATCACCACCTCGGCGACGCCGTCGGCTTCGCTCACCGACGACGCGGGTGCGCCGATGCGGAGCGTCCCCAACTCCACCCCGCCCGCGTCGGTGAGGGGCGTCGCCGCGGTGATCACGAAGCGATCGGGTTCCGGGGGATCGGTCGATTGTGCCGCGGCCACCAGCCACGCGCCGGCACCTAGCAAGACCGCCAAGGTAAGGGAGAGGGTTCGGGAAGCACGCATCGCGGCACTCCTTCGGGAGGAGCGTCCGCGCCGTGCATCGCACCGCCCGCACCAGCGCACTCCGCACCGCGCCGGTCTCGGCCATGCACCGCGATGCACCGTCCTGCTGGACGATCCTCGCCCTTCACGGTACCCGGGGCTGGAAGGGCCATTCGTCCCTCGTACGGCCCGGCCCGCGAGCTACGGCACGGCGACCCGTGCGGCGGATCGGCGCTCACGCCGCCGGCCACACCCCCAGCATCCGCCGCACCGCCACCAACTGCCCCACGTGGTACGCCGCGTGGTCCACGGCCACCAACAGGGTGCGAAGGTACGTATGGCCTTCCCCCCACGGGATCTCCTGCGTCAGGTCGAGCGACGGTCGGCGCGCCAACGCCTCGAGGGCCTGGCGGTCGCGCACCACCGCGGCCACGCTCGCGTCCCATGCGTCGGCGCCGCCGGGCGCGGTGGTGGAAGGCCAGTACGCCTTCGGCCACGGCGGCGCCACGTACGCGGCGTTCTCCATGTAGTCGAGCAGATCGGCCTGCGTCAGCCGGATGTGCTCGACCAACTCCCACCCGGAGTGCGGGTACCCGTCCGGCCGTACACCGCGCGCCTGGATGGGCCACTTCGCCACGGCCTCGTCGAACGAGACGTGCGCTTGCTGCCAAGCCAGCGCCGAAGCCACGATCTCGCGCCATGCGCCTTCTGCGTTCATGCCGGCCTCCTTCGCCGCATCATGCACCGCCGACGGAGCAGCGCGTCCACGCCGGCCAGCACAGCCCCCGACTACCGAGAACCGGGCATCACGACGCGCCCCCACACCGCGAAGTGATCGGAGAGGTCGAGGCCGTGGGCCCGCAACGGCACCACGCGGTTCCAGGCAACCGCGGGCGCGGCGTGGTCGTCGGACGTCAGCACGTAGTCGATCCACTGCGCCTCGCCCGTCGCCCAGGCGTTGCGCTGCGGGTCCCAGGTGGCGCGGAGCGCCCCCACCACGGGGGGCCAGGTCGCGTCCAGCGCGGCGAGCATCGCGTCGCGCTCGGCGGTGGCGGCGTCGACGTTGAAGTCGCCGGCAAGCAGCACCGGCTCGTCCAACGGGATCCGCTGCGCTTCCACGAACCCGCGCAGCAGCGCGAACTGGTGCGCCCGCACGCGCGCCACGTTCCAGCCGTAGAGCGACTGGGCGTGCGTCCCGAACACGTGGTACGTGCGGTCGCCCTTGCGCACCGCCACGTACGCCACGCCCTTGTCGGCCAGGCAGTCGCTGCCGCTGCAGGCCGTCCCGTACGTCATCGTCGCCTGCCGCACGATCGGCCAACGGCTCACGATCACGATGCCGCCGTCCTGCCGCACGGGCAGGCCGCCGGCGCCGTCTTCCCCCACCACCCTGCCCTGGTACGGGTAGGTGCTCGCCAACGCCGCCAGCAGGTCGTCGCGCCAAGCGTCCACGAACGCCTCCTGCAGCACCACCACGTCGTAGCCGATGAGGGCGCGCGCCATCGCGGCCGCGCGCTCGGCGGGGCGAGTGGCGGTGACGACCTCGGGGAGCAGGGCGGTGTTGAAGGTCAGTAGGTCTAGGGTGCGTGGGGCCGTCGCGACGGCCGCTCGGGCGTCGCGTTGCGCGTCCGGCACGGCCACGCCGCGTGGCGATGCCGTTGCAGGTCCGAGCGCGGTGGGTGCACACCCGGTCGCCACCAGCAAGTACGTCAGGACGACCGCCAGGCGTCGCATGAACCATGCTACGCGTCGGCCGAGCCGCCATCCCGAGGACGCCGTGTCCCGATCGATCCCTCACGGTACGCGCGTGCTGCTAGCATCGACGGCATGCACGACGTCACCCTCGCCTACCCCGAAGCTGCGTCGGATACACCAAAGGCACAGCACTACCAGGAGCTCCGCCGCCGCATCGCGGCGCTGGTCGAGGGTGAGACCGACTGGCTCGCGAACCTTGCCAACGTCGCCGCCGAGGTGTTCGCTTGGCTCCCCGACCTCAACTGGTCGGGCTTCTACCTCGTGCGCGGCGACGAGTTGGTGTTGGGGCCGTTCCAGGGCCGGCCGGCCTGTGTCCGCATCCCGGTCGGGCGGGGCGTTTGCGGCACGGCCGCCGCGACCCGCGCCACCCAGGTCGTTGCCGACGTGCACGCCTTCCCGGGTCACATCGCCTGCGACCCGCGCTCCCGGGCGGAGATCGTCGTTCCCATCATCGTCTCGGGACGCGTCGTGGGCGTGCTGGACCTCGACTCCGAGGAGCCCGGACGCTTCGACGATGCGGACCGTGAAGGGCTCGAAGCGCTCGTCACGGACGTCACGCCCGTCATCGACTGGAGCGCAGCCGGCACCCTCCCGACCCCGTGACGTCCCGCCGGACGCGGTCGTCGCTACTCGCGCTCTTGCTCTTCGTCGGCTCGACGGCCGCGCACGCCCAACTGGACGCGACGCACGCGGCGCCGCTCGCCCAAGCCCGGGCCGATCTCTCGCGCGCACCGAGGGCGTCCACCGATGCCGCCTCTCGCGCCAGCCGCGCCCCCTCCCCCGACATGGTGAACGGCCTCTCGCGCCTCGCGCGCACCGAGGGCGAGCGGCTGATCCTGTCCGTGGCCGGCGGGGAGATCGACTACCTGGTGGGCGTGAACGTGGGCCCCACCGTGCCGGGCACGCAACCGGGCGAGCTCGCGATCCCACGCGAGGTATGGCGCCGCTGGATCGCTGCCATCGCGGACGCGGGCTTCCACGCGCTTCGCGTGTACACCGTGCAGATGCCAGTCTTCTACCAGGAGCTTCGCGCGCACAACCTGGCGAACCCCGACCGCGCGCTCTACCTGGTGCACGGCGTGTGGCTCGCCCACGACACCTTCCAAGCGACCGAAGACCTCTTCGAACCGGCGCTGCGGGCGCGCATGCGCCAGGACATCCGCGATGCCGTCGCCGTGGTGCACGGTGACGCGGTGCTTCCGGCACGACGCGGGTACGCCAGCGGCACGTTCGATGCCGACGTGAGCCCGTGGCTGCTGTCGTGGGCCATCGGGGTGGAGATGGACCCGCTGCTCACCCTCGCCTCGGACCAGCGCAACGCCGACGTCGCGCCGTACCGTGGGCGGTACCTCTCGTCCACCGACGACGCATCGCCCACCGAGACCTGGCTGGCCGAGATGCTCGACCTGGTGGCCGGCGCGTCGGCGGAGCGCGGCGTGACCATGCCGCTGACGTTCACCAACTGGCCCACCACCGACCCGCTGTCGCACCCGACCGAGCCTCTCCCCCACGAGGACCTCGTCGGCATCGACGCCAACCACGTGACGGCGCACGCCACCTGGCCGGGCGGGTACTACGCCAGCTACCACGCCTACCCGTACTACCCCGACTTCCAGCGCTACGAGCCCGGCATCGCGGACTTCGCCTACCAGGGCCGCATCGACCCGTACGCCGGGTACCTCACCAAGCTCCGCCAGCATCACCGCGGCATGCCGGTGGTGGTCCTCGAGACGGGCGTGCCCGGAGCGCTCGGCTCGGCGCACCATGGGCTGCTCGGACGTGACCAGGGCGGGCACGACGAGCGCACGCAGTTGGCCATCGACGCCGAGCTTCTCGGCCTGGCCCACGACCTGGGCGTAGCGGGAGGGTTCCTGTTCGCCTGGGCCGACGAGTGGTTCAAGTTCACCTGGAACACCATCGACCTCGAACTGCCGGCCGACCGGCGTCAGCTGTGGCACAACCCGCTCACCAACGAGTCGTACTTCGGCCTGCTGGCCATCGAGGACGCCCGGCCCGTGCCGCGGATCGGCACCACCGACGGCTGGGACGGGGTGCCGTCGCAAGTGATCCACGAGGGCCGCGGCCACGTGCGCGAAGTGCGTGCCACGCACGACAGCGCCTACCTCTACCTGCGCATCACCCTCGACCAGCCCGAGGCGTGGCGCGAACTGCCCCTGACGATCGGCTTCGACCTGGTACCGGGCGGCAACGGCGGACTCGCCGGCGTCCCGGGCGTGGGCGCGGGCGCCGACACGGCGTTGGTCGTGTCGAACGCGGGCGCGTTCGCCTACGTGCGCGCCTCGAACGACGTCAACGACGTCGTCTACGGCGCGGTCTTCGGCTTCTACCCGGTGGACGACGCCGCGGTCCGCGAGGGTAGCGGCGTGTGGAACCCGCAGCGCCTCATCACCAACCGGCCGTTCCGGTTGCCCGTCTCGGGCGAGCAGGTACCTGCCGAGTGGTTCGACCTCAACCCGCTGCCGCGCGGCGTGAGCGACCCCGACCATCCCGCCTTCGACAGCCGCACCATCTGGGCGGCATCGGGCTCGGTGGTCGAACTGCGCTTGCCGCACGCCATGGTGGGGTTCGCCGATCCGTCGTCGCTGCTGGGCCTGGTGGTCGGCGAGGACGGCGCCATCGGCACCACGCCGGTGGACCGCATCCGCCTCACCGTCGTGCTCGACGACGAGGTGGTCGAGACCGACTACGGCTGGGACCCATGGAACCGCGTGACGTGGCGCGAGCGGCCCAAGGCCGGCTTCGACGAGCTGGCGCGGACGGTGCAGCGACTGGCGGAACCTTCGGTGGGCAGCGGAGCGCCGTGACGATCGGCGGCGGGTAGCGCCCTCTCCTGCGCGAGGTGCTGCCTCGGGGCGCGCACGATGGTGGGATCAGGCTCGAGCTTCGTCCGCAGCGACCGTCTCCACGCCGCCTCGATCTTCCGCCGCGACATGGTCGGGCAGCAGGGTCTCGACGTGGCGCACGCGGGGCGAGAGGTACCCGACGACGCCAAGGGCCACCATCGCGACGCCCGAGAACACCACCATCACGGCCATCCCCGCGCCCGGTCCGGTGCCCACCATCCAGCCCAGCTTGCCGGCCCACGGTCCGTCCGCCGCCAACGCCGGTTCGAGCCAACGGTCGGCCAGCGGACCGGCCGAGAGGGTGGCAAGCGGCACCGCCAACTGGGCGATCACCTTGCGGGCGGCGAAGACCTTCCCCTGCACGTCGGGAGCCACCTTCGACTGCCAGATCGCTTGGTTCGAACCGTTCACCAGCGGCAGGAACGCGGTGATCAGGAACGCCGCCGGCAGCCACGCCGCCACGGACCGCCCCAGGCCGAGCGGCACCGTGCCGAGCACGCCGCTCGCGATCAGGCCGAGGAGCACCCCGTGGATCCTGCGCTTCGGGCCGCCCCACAGGCTCAGTGCCAGGCCCCCCACCAGGCCGCCAACTCCGAACGCCGACTGCACGCTGGCGAGGGCGATCTGGTCATCGCCGGTGCGCGCAAGGACCATGGCCGGCGTCACGACCGTGCCGAAGGTCGCGGTGAGGTTGACGCCGAGGTAGATGAGCTGCAACCGCAGCAAGCTCGGCTTGGCCAGGATGTACCGCAGGCCGAAGAGCGACTCGTTCCACAGTCCCGTACGGCTGGCCGCGCCCTCCGCGCTGGTCGCGGGTTGCGGGATCGGCACCAGCGCGAGCGTCACGAGTGCCACCACGAACGTCACGATGTCGATGGCGAAGACCGCGCCGATGCCGACGACGGCCAGGGCCAACCCGGCCAGGACCGGGGCGCCGATGGTGGCGATCGAGTCCGCCAACGACCACATCCCGCTGGCGCGCGCGTAGTGCTCCTTGCGCACCATGGTGGCGATCGCCGCCGAGGTGGCGGGGAACTGGAACGCTCCGAACGCGCCGGTCCAAGCGCCCAGCAGGTACAGGTGCCAGATGGCCAAGTCGCCGGCGGCGTAGAGCGCCAGCATGGCGATGGTGGCGACGCCGGCCCCCAAGTCCGACAACGCCATCACCAGCTTGCGGTTCCAGCGGTCCACCAAGGCGCCCGCCAACGGGCTCAAGAGCACCGAGGGGGCGAAGGTGAAGAAGCCGACCAGCGCCAGCGTGGTGGCCTGACCCGTCTCCTGCCACGCCCAGATGGTGATGGCGAACTGGGTCATGCCCGAGCCGAGCAGCGACACCAGTTGGCCAGTCCAGACCAGCGAGAATCCGCGCATCCCGCCTAGGCGCGAGGCCCGAGCGTGTGTCACCGCCGGGGGCCTCGTAGCCATCCAACGGTGGGACGCGGGTTCGCGAACGGTGCACGGAGCGACGCAACGACATGGACCACAGGACAAGCCTGCCTACTGCCGAACACGGCGAGAGATGCGCGAGTCTACCACCGCCCATGTGCTTCTGAACCGGCTGCGCTGCCGTCTGTGACGGGGATCGGGCCAAGCCGTGCAGCGCGTGCCGTACCATCCTGGTATGACCCAGCGTGTCGATCGTTCCCTCCGGTACGCACGTGGCTTGGCGCTCGCGGCCGTCCTGACGCTGGCGCCGAACGTCGCGGGGGCGCAGGCCGCGGCCGCGCAAGACGCCTCCCCCGCCGACCTCCCCATCACCCGGGTGGTGCTGTTCACCAACGGCGTGGGCTACTTCGAACATGAGGGTGTCGTCTCCGACACCCAGGAACTCACGCTCGACGTGCCGGTCGAGCAGATGGACGACCTGCTGCAGAGCCTGGTGGTCCAGGACTTCGGCGGCGGCAGCATCCGACCCGTGCGCTACGGCTCGCGCGATCCGTTGGCGCGCATCCTCGACGGGTACGACATCGACCTATCCGGCAACCCGACGCTGATCGAGCTCCTCGGCCAGGCGCGCGGCGAGCGCGTTCGGCTGGCGGCCACCCAAGACCTCGAAGGCACCATCGTCGGGGTGGAGCGCGTGACGCTGGTGGACGCGGAGCCGCGCGCCTACATGACGCTCCTCACCAGCACCGGCCTGCGGCGCGTGGCGCTCGACGAGGTGCGCGAGATCACCTTCGAGAACGAGGCCCTGCGCGCCCAGATCGACGCCGCGCTCGCCGCCATCGCCCAGTACCGCGCCGGCGACGAGACGCCGGTGCGCCTGCGCTTCGAAGGCCAGGGCGAACGCCGCGTGAAGATCGGCTACGTACGCGAGATGCCGGTGTGGAAGACGAGCTACCGCCTGGTGCTGGACGGCGACGGGAACGCCGACCTGCAAGGTTGGGCGATCTTCGACAACCCCACCGACCTCGACCTCGAGGACGTCCACGTGGCGTTCGTGGCGGGCCAGCCGATCTCGTTCATCACCAGCCTGTACGAGCCGGTGTACGTCACGCGGCAGCGGGTCGCCGTGAGCGTCGCGGCCAGCATCGTACCGGGCGCCGACTCGGGCCAGTTCGCTCCGTCGGCGCAGATCGACGGTCGCGGCGGCGCGCCGGCGATGGCGATGGAGTCGGCGGCCGACGCCGTGTTCGGCGCGGTGGCGGCGGCACCTCGTCTGGCCGAAGCGGGGGTGGAGGCGATGGCCTCCGGCGTGGCGTTCGGCGCCACCTTCGCCTACGTCGTCGACGAGCCGGTGTCGGTGGGCCGCCACGAGTCGGCCATGGTACCGATCGTGGTGGCGCCGATCGAGGCACGCCAACTGTCGCTGTTCGACCCCGGCGTGCTTCCCGCCAACCCGCTCCACGCCGTGCGCCTGGTGAACGACACCGGGCTGCATCTCGCGGCCGGGACGGTGACGGTGTTCGACGAAGGCGGCTTCGTCGGGACGGCGTTGCTGGCCGACCTGGTGCCGGGCGACGAGCGGGTGCTCAGCTACGCCGTCGACCTCGACCTCGCGCTCGACACCAGCGACGTGCGTTCCACCGAGCAGCTCACGGCCGCCGCGATCCGCGGCGGGTTCTTGGAGGTCCAGCAGCTACGCCGCATGACGGCCCGCGTGCAGATCGAGCCGCGCGGCGAGGTGAACCGCTTCCTGGTGGTCGAGGTGCCGCGCCAGAGTGGCTTCGAGGTGGTCGCGCCGACGCCGGCGCCCCCCACCACCGCTACGGCGTACCGTTTCGGCGTGGCCGTCGTCACCGGCGACGGCGGGGCGCCGTCGGGCGACGGCGAGGCGCCGTCGGACGACGCGGTGCCCACGCACCTCACCTGCCGAGCGGGCGACGCCTGCGTGCTGGAAGTGGTGCTCGAGCGCGTGGACACCCAACGGTTGGTCATCGCCAACGTCACCAGCGACCAGATCGTGGCCTACCTCGAGAACGTCACCTTGTCGGCCGAGGACCGCGCCACGCTCCAACGCATCTACGAGCTGCAGCGCGAGATCGCCGGCCTGGACCGGGGGGTGGCGGACGCGCAGCGCCGCATCGACGCGATCTACCAGGAACAGAACCGCATCCGCCAGAACATGGCGGCGCTCGACCGGACCTCCGACCTGTACCGCCGCTACGTCGGCCAGCTCGACGAGCAGGAGGACGAACTGGCGGCGCTGAGCGCCCAGGTCGAAGAGCTCCTGAGCGAACGCGGTGACGTCCAGCAGGAACTCGACGACCTGGTCCAGGGGTTGGCCGGCCAAGGCGGCTGACGCCGTGCCGGCCGAACCGCGAGTACGCTGACGCCATGAGCCGCGCGTTCGTCAAGGACGACGCCGACCACGAGCAGGTGGTGGTGCCGCACCGCGCCCCGTTGCCGGCGGGCGTGCCGAACCTCGTCACGCCCGCCGGCCTGGCGGAGCTGAAGCGCGAGCACGCGCAGCTGCTCTCCGAGCGCAGCGCGTTGCAGAGCGCGCGCGCCAACGCGCCCGAGACGCTCAGGCGCCTGACGGCGCTGGCCGAGGAGCTCGACGCGCTGGAGGAGCGGCTCGCGTCGGCCGAGGTGGTGCCCACCCCGCCCGCCGGCACGCGCGAGGTGCGGCTCGGCGCCACCGTGACCGTGCGCGACCTCGGGCCGGCCGGCCGCGGCGCGCCTCCCGGCGGCGGCCTCGAGCGCTTCACCATCGTGGGCGTCGACCAAGCCGACCCGCTCGAGGGGCGCGTCGCGTTCCCCGCGCCGGCGGCCCAAGCGTTGCTCGGCCGGAGCGTCGGCGACGAGGTGCGCGTCGAGGCCGGCGACACCGTGCGCCACCTCCGCATCGAGGCGGTGGCGTACCAGCAGGCAGGCGAGGGGTCCTCCGCCGCCGACGGCTCCCGCGACGAGCCCGACGCCTAAGGGACCGCGTGCGCACCGACTCTCGCCACGACGCAGCCGCACCCGAAGCTGGCGCATCCGGCGGTGACGCGCCGGCCGTCGAGGCGACCGGCGAGGCGGCAGGCGACGCCTGGGCGCACGCCCGCGTACGTGTGCGCGGGGTGGTGCAAGGCGTCGGCTTCCGACCGTTCGTCTACCGCATCGCCCACGAAGACCGCCTCGCCGGCTGGGTCACGAACGACACCGATGGCGTGCTGATCGACGTGCAGGGTGCTGCGGCGGCCGTCGAGCGCTTCTGCAGGCGCCTGCGCGACGAGCCGCCGCCGGCCGCCCGGGTGGACGCCGTCGAGGTCGAGGCGCTCGAGCCTGCCGTCGCAGCCGACGCGATCGGCACGGCTCCCGGGGGCGCAGCCGCCGCCCCACGCTTCGTCATCGCCGAGAGCCGCGCAGGGGGGCAGATCACCACCCTGGTGTCGCCCGACCTGCCGGTCTGCGACGACTGCCTTCGCGAGATGCGCGACCCGACCGACCGGCGCTACCGCTACCCGTTCATCAACTGCACCAACTGCGGGCCGCGCTACTCGATCATCGCCGACCTCCCCTACGACCGGCCCAACACCACCATGCGCGGCTTCACCTTGTGCGAAGCGTGCGCGACCGAGTACCACGACCCCGCCGACCGGCGCTTCCACGCCCAACCGGTGGCGTGCCCGGTCTGCGGCCCGGAACTCGTGCTGCTGGACGCCGAAGGGGCCGAACTCGCGCGTGCGGAGGGGGTGGTGGAGCGCGCCGCCGCGCTCCTGGCCGACGGCTGCATCCTGGCGGTGAAAGGCCTCGGCGGGTACCACCTGGCGTGCGACGCCGCCGACGCCCGGGCGGTGGCGGCGCTGCGGACACGCAAGTTCCGCAAGGAGAAGCCGTTCGCGGTGATGGCGGCGGACGTAGCCGCGCTCGACGGCGCGGTGGTGCTCTCCGACGTCGACCGGGCGCTGCTCACCGGTCGCGAACGCCCGGTGGTGCTGGCCCCCAAGGGGTCGCGACCCCTGCCCGACGGCCTGGCGCCCGGCCTGGTCGACCTCGGCGTGATGTTGCCGTACACGCCGCTGCAGCACCTCCTGTTCGACGCCGGCGCGCCGCGGCTGCTGGTGATGACCAGCGCCAACCGCAGTTCCGAGCCGATCGCGTACCGCGACGACGAGGCGAAGGAGCGGCTGCGTGGCATCGCCGACGCCTTCGTGGTCGGCACGCGCCCGATCGAGCGGCGCGTCGACGACTCGGTGGCCACCACCATGGCGGGGCGCCCGGCGGTGATGCGGCGGGCGCGCGGCTACGCCCCCGCCCCGGTGGCGCGCAGCGACCGCTACGCCGCCCCGATCCTGGGGCTCGGCGCCGGCTTGAAGAACACCATCACCCTGGCCACCGCGGGCCAGGCGTTCACCAGCCAGCACCTCGGAGACCTCGAGCACTACGACGCGTACGTGGCGTTCGAAGAGACGGTGCGCGACCTAGCACGCCTGTACCACGTGGACCCGGAGCGCGCGACGGTGGTCGTCGACCTGCATCCCGACTACCCCTCCACCCGCTTCGGGGAGCGGCTAGCGCCGTCACCTACGCGCGTTCAGCACCACCAGGCGCACGTCGCTTCGGTGCTGGCGGAGCGCGAGGCGTTCGAGACGCGCGTGCTCGGGTTCGCGTTCGACGGCGCCGGGCTCGGCGACGACGGCACCATCTGGGGTGGCGAGGTCTTCCACGGTTCGCTGACGGAAGGGTTCGCCCGGGTGGCGCACCTCGCGGCCGCGGCCTTGCCCGGCGGTGACGCCGCGGCACGCAACCCCGTCCAGGCCGCGGTCGGCTTCCTCCACGCCCTTCCCGCGGAGCGTTGGCAGACGCGCCTACCGGAGCTGCCCGTACGCGTGGCCAGCGGCATGATCGCCAGCCGCACCAACACCCCGGCCACCACCAGCGTCGGCCGCCTGTTCGACACCGTCGCGGCGCTGTGCGGCTTCCACCGGCCGATGAGCTACGAGGGGCAGGCGGCGATGTGGCTCGAAGGCTTGGCGCGTGCCGAGGCCGCGTCCGCCGACGGCGCAGGCGCGGGCCGACGAAGCGCGTACCCGCTCCCCTTCGACGGCCGCTCCTTCGACCATGCACGCTTGCTGGACGCCGTGCTCGACGACCTCGATGCCGGAGCGCCGCCCGGCCGCGTGGCGCTTCGCTTCCACCTGGCGGTGGCCGCCGCGGTGGCCGAGGCCGCCGCGAGGCTGCACGACGACCACCCGGCCCAGGCGGTAGTGCTGTCCGGCGGGGTGTGGCAGAACCGCCTGCTGTTCGAACGCACCCACGCCCTCCTCGAGCGCGGCGGGTTCGACGTGTGGTGGAACCAGCGCGTGCCGCTGGGGGACGGCGGGATCTCGCTCGGGCAGGTCGCTTGGGCGGCCGCGCGGCGCACCTGAGCGTCGGCCGGCGCACCGTCCACACGCACCGCACCGCCGCCGGCATGGTGCGCGCCTAGATCGCCTCGGGCAACGCGTCCGGCACCCCGCCTCGAGGGACGTTCCACCCTGGCCGATTGCGACGTCGGCCCACATACTGGCCGGGAACCACGGCCCGTCGCCTCGCGCGGCGAACGGGTCCTCGCGCAGCACGGCACCCGTGGCGGAAGGGTGTCGTGATGATTCCATCTCGCATGGACGCCGGAGGGCTCGGATCCTTGATCCAAGCGCTCCGCCAGCGTGGCTACCAGGTAGTGGGGCCGACCGTGAAAGACGGCGCCATCGTCCTGGCCGAGATCGACGGGGAGGAAGACCTGCCGCGCGGCTGGACCGAGGTGCAAGACGCCGGGGCGTACCGCCTGGCGCGGCGCCCCGACGCGGCGCGCTTCGGCTACGCCGTCGGACCTCACGCCTGGAAGCGCTACCTGCTTCCCTCGACGCTGCGGCTCTGGCGCGCCGAACGCGACGGAGCCGGCGGGTTCTCGCTGGACACGCCCGCACCCACGCCTGCCTACGCCTTCGTCGGGGTCCGGCCCTGCGACGCGCACGCCATCCGCATCCAGGACCGCGTCGTCACCGGCGGCGCTCACGTCGATCCCGACTACCTCGAGCGCCGTCGCAAAGCGTTCGTGGTGGCGGTGAACTGCACCGAGCCAGGCGGCACCTGCTTCTGCGCCTCGATGGGAACCGGCCCGCGCCTCGAGCCCGGCCCGCTCGCGATCGACGCCCCGGACGCCCACGCCGCCGCCTGCGACCTGGTGCTCACCGAGCTGACCACGGGAGACGAGGTGGCGTACCTGGTGGAGGCCGGCTCGGAGCGCGGGGAGGAGCTCCTCGCTGCACTCCCCATCCGGCCCGCCACGCCCGACGAGGTCGCTGCCGCCGACGCTGCCTTGCAGACCGCCGCTGCCCGCATGGGGCGCTCGCTCGAGCTCGACGGCCTGGCCCAGATCCTCGCCGACAACCTAGAGCACCCGCGCTGGGACGAGGTGGCGGCGCGCTGCGTCACCTGCGGCAACTGCACCCTCGCCTGCCCTACGTGCTTCTGCACCACGGTGCAGGACGTGACCGACCTGACCGGCGCCGCCGAACGCACGCGCGTCTGGGACTCGTGCTTCACGCTGGAGTACTCCTACGTCCACGGCGGGCCGGTGCGCCCGTCGAACGCGGCCCGCTACCGCCAGTGGCTCACGCACAAGCTGTCGACCTGGGTGGCGCAGTTCGGCACCAACGGCTGCGTCGGGTGCGGCCGCTGCATCACCTGGTGCCCGGTGGGCATCGACATCACCGAGGAAGCCGCCGCCATCCGCGCCCCGAGGGCAGGAGACCACGATGCACCGCACGCCTGAGGCCGCCCCCGCCCACCCGTCCGCGGCACCCACCGCCCAGCAGGGCCCCGCGTTCCATCCCGACCCGATGCGGCCGGAGCCGTTCCGCGTGACCGCGTACCACGACGAGACCGAGGACACGTTCACGCTGCGGCTCGAGCCGGCCACGCAGCGCCAGGCGCTGCGCTTCCTGCCCGGGCAGTTCACCATGCTCTACCTCTTCGGGGTGGGCGAGGTGCCCATCTCCATCTGCGGCGACCCCGCCGAACCGGAGGTGCTGGTGCACACCACGCGCGCCGTCGGCGCCGTCACCCGTGCTCTGCACGCGCTGCGGCCCGGCGACGTGGTGGGCGTACGCGGGCCGTTCGGCACCAGCTGGCCCGTCGAGCTGGCCGAGGGCCGCGACCTGGTGGTCATCGCCGGCGGCATCGGCCTCCCGCCGCTTCGGCCGGCGCTCTACCACGTGCTCGCGCACCGCGCCCGCTACCGCCGGGTGACGCTGCTGTACGGCAGCCGCACACCGACCGAGTTGCTCTACCCAGGGGAACTTGCGACGTGGGCCGCCTCCGGCGCCATCGACGTGCGCACCACCGTCGACCGCGCCGACGAGTGCTGGAGCGGCCGCGTGGGGGTGGTCACGCCGCTCATCCAGGACGCCTCGTTCGACCCGGCGCGCGCCGTGGCGATGGTGTGCGGCCCGGAGATCATGATCCGTTTCGCCGCCAAGGAGCTGCTGCAGCGCGGCATGGCGGCCTCCGACGTGTTCGTCTCGCTCGAACGCAACATGAAGTGCGCGGTGGGCCTCTGCGGCCACTGCCAGCTCGGTCCCTACCTGGTGTGCCGCGACGGTCCGGTGTTCGCCTACGACCGCGTCATGCGCCTCATGGACGTGCGGGAGGTCTGACATGCACGCTTCCTCATCCCCGTCGAACCCCGCCGTCAAGCCGAAGCTCGCGGTGTGGAAGTTCGCCTCCTGCGACGGCTGCCAGCTCAGCCTGCTCGACTGCGAGGACGAGTTGCTGGCGGTGGCGGGTGCCGTCGACATCGCCTACTTCCTCGAAGCATCCAGCGCGACGGTGGAGGGCCCCTACGACGTGTCGCTGGTGGAAGGCTCGGTGTGCACCGCCCACGACGAGGAGCGCATCCAGCAGGTGCGCGCGGCGTCGCGCACGCTCGTCGCCATCGGCGCTTGCGCCACCGCCGGCGGGATCCAGGCGCTGCGCAACTTCCACGACGCCAAGGAGTTCGCCGCCGCCGTCTACGCCCACCCCGAGGTCCTCGACGCGCTGGCCACCTCGACGCCGATCTCGGATCACGTGCGGGTCGACCTCGAACTCCGCGGCTGCCCCATCGACAAGCACCAGCTCGTGGAGGTGCTGGCCGCGACCCTGGCCGGCCGCCGACCGAACCTGCCGCACTACAGCGTCTGCCTCGAGTGCAAGCGCCGGGGCACGCCATGCGTGATGGTCGCGCACGGGACCCCGTGCCTCGGCCCGGTGACGCAAGCCGGCTGTGGCGCGATCTGCCCCGCGTACGGCCGGGGCTGCTACGGCTGCTTCGGTCCTATGGAGACGCCGAACACGGCGTCGTTGGCGACCACCTTCGCGCGCGACTTGGGCATCGACCAGGGCGCCTGGGTGCGCGCGCTGCACACCTTCAACGCCTACGCCGAACCGTTCCGCGACGCGGCGGCCGCCTACCCCCGGGCGCCGCGCGCCGGTGCGCGGCGCGGCGACGGCGCGCGGCCCGGTTCCGGCGCCGCACGCGCGTCGTCCGTCACGCGGTCGACGAGGAAGGGATGACGCCATGCCGGGCGACGCACGACCCACGATCCACCCGGAACCACCCGCCCGCGACGGCGCGCCGTCGCCCCAGGCCACCCGCACCATCGCAGTCGGCGCGCTGGCGCGCGTCGAAGGCGAAGGCGCGCTCTACGTGAACGTCGACGGCGACGTGGTGCAGGACGTACGGCTCGACATCTACGAACCGCCGCGGTTCTTCGAGGCGTTCCTGCGCGGCCGGTCGTACACCGAGCCGCCCGACATCACCGCGCGCATCTGCGGCATCTGCCCGGTGGCGTACCAGATGAGCGCCAGCCACGCCATCGAGGCCGCCTGCGGCGTGCGCGTGACCGGCCCTCTTCGCGACCTGCGGCGCCTGCTGTACTGCGGCGAGTGGATCGAGAGCCACGCGCTTCACATCTACTTGCTGCACGCGCCGGACTTCCTGGGGTACCCCAGCGGCATCCACCTGGCCCAGGACCGACCCGACGAGGTGAAGCGCGGCTTGGCACTGAAGAAGCTCGGCAACGACCTGATGGTGCTGCTGGGCGGGCGCGAGATCCACCCGATCAACGTGCGCCTCGGCGGCTTCTACCGCGTCCCCACGCGCGCGCAGCTGCTGGCGCTGCGCCCCCGGCTGGTGGCGGCTCGCGACGACGCGCTGGCTACGGTGCGCTGGGTGGCGGGCTTCGCGTTCCCGTCGTTCGAGCGCGACTACACCTTCGCCGCCCTGCATCACCCGCACGAGTACCCGATGAACGAGGGCCGCATGGTCACCAACCGTGGGCTCGACATCGCCGTGGACGCGTTCGAGGAGCACTTCCACGAGGAGCACGTGCCGCACTCCACGGCGCTGCACGCCCTGGTGGACGGCCAGCCGTACCTGGTGGGTCCGTTGGCGCGCTACGCGCTGGCCTTCGAGCAGCTCTCGCCGCTGGCCAAGGAAGCCGCGCTGGAAGCAGGACTCGGCCGCGTGTGCCGCAACCCGTTCCAGAGCATCGTGGTGCGCGCCGTCGAGATGCTCTACGCCTGCGACGAGGCGCTGCGGATCGTCGATGCGTACGAGCCGCCAGCCGCACCGTACGTGGACGTGCCGCCGCGCGCCGGCCGAGGCCACGCCTGCACCGAGGCGCCCCGCGGCACCCTCTACCACCGCTACACGCTGGACGCCACCGGCACCATCGTGGACGCCACCATCGTCCCGCCGACGGCGCAGAGCCAACGCAGCATCGAAGGCGACCTGCACGGCGTGGTCGAGGCCCACCTGCACGAGCAGAACGACCGCCTGCAGCACCTGTGCGAGCAGGCCATCCGCAACCACGACCCGTGCATCTCCTGCTCGACGCACTTCCTGAGGCTGGAGGTGGAGCGCGCTTGAGCGCGGAAGCCCGCGAGCACCCGCGCGGCGCTGCTCGGCCCGGGACGCTCGTCGTCGGCATCGGCAACACGGATCGCGGCGACGACGCCGTCGGCGTCGTCGCCGTGCAACGGCTGCTGGCCCGCTGGGGTGGGGCCGCGCCGCGCGGTGTCCTGGTGCGCACCTGCGAAGGCGACCCGCTTGGGCTGATCGACGGTTGGCGCGACGCCCGGCAGCTGGTGCTGGTCGACGCGACCGCACCCGCCGGCGCGCCGGGCACAGTGCGCCGCCTCGCCTCGGTCCACGCGCTGCGGGCCGCGGCGCCGTCCTCCTCGCACGGCCTGGGGCTGGCGGAGGCGATCGCGTTGGCGGCGTCGCTGGGGACGCTCCCACCGACCTGGGTGGTCATCGGCGTGGAAGCGCGGAGCTTCGCGCACGGCGCGGCGCTCACGCCCGAGGTGGCGGCCGGGGTGCCGCGCGCCGTGGCGGCCGTGGAGCGCGAGGTCCTCGAGCGCCCCTGAGCGCAGGCGCCCAGCCCCCGGCAGCCGAGCCCGTCGTCCGCTACGCTGGGCGGATGCCCGAGACGCTCACGCCGGCGGAAGCCCGGCGCATCTTCCTGCACGCCCAGGGGCTTGCCCGCAGACGCGCGAAGGGGCGCGTCAGCGACGCGCAGTTCCGCGCCTACCTACGGCGCCAGGGCGTGCTGCAACTCGACAGCGTCAACGTCTTCGCCCGCGCCCACACCATGCCGCTCTTCTCGCGCCACGGACCGTACGACGTCGGCGCGCTCGAGCGCTATCTCTGGTCGAGCGGCGAGGTGTTCGAGCACTGGGGCCACGAGGCCTCGGTGATGCCGATCGACCTGTTGCCGCACTTGCGGCACCGCATGGACGACCTCCACTCGCGGTGGGGCACGTACGTCCACGGCACGCTCGAGCGGCGCAAGCCGGGCCTGGTTCGCGAGGTCGAAGCGGCGGTGCACGAGGCCGGTCCGCTCACCGCGGCCGACGTCGCGCACCTCGAGGGCGGCGCGACGCGTAGGCGCGGCGGCTGGTGGAACCTGAGCGACACCAAGCTGGCGCTCGAGTACCTGTTCCTGACGGGCCGGGCGGCGGTGGCGGGCAGGCCGAACTTCCAGCGCTTGTACGACGCGCCGCAGCGCGTCTGGGGTGACGCCCACCAGAGCAACGGCACCGACCGCGGCGAAGCGCATCAGCAGCTGTTCGACACCGCCTTGCGCGCCAGCGGCATCGGCACCGTCGGCGACTTGGCCGATCACTTCCGCATCAAGAAGACCCCCGCGAAGCGCCTAGCGGCGTCGACGGTAGAGCGCGGACTGGCGCGGTGGGTGCAGGTCCAGGGATGGTCCGAGCCGGCGCTCCTGGCGACGGGCGCCGACGACCCGGGTCGCGCCACCGGCGCCGCGCTGCTCTCGCCCTTCGATCCCGCTTGCTGGTACCGCGATCGCCTGCTTCGCATGTTCGGCATGCACTACCGCATCGAGATCTACACCCCGGCACCCAAGCGCCAGTACGGGTACTACACGCTGCCGTTCCTGCTGGGAGACCAGATGGTCGCGCGCGTCGACCTGAAGGCCGACCGCAAGGCGTCTGCCGTGGTGGCGCAGGCGTCGTGGCTGGAAGGAAGCCCGGCGCCCGGCGCGCGGCGGCGCACCCCGGACGAGGTCGCGACGGCGTTGGCGGACGAACTGCGCCTGGCCGCTTCGTGGCACCGGTTGGACGACGTCGTGGTGCGGCCGGTCGGCACCTTGGCGCCGGCCCTGGCGCACGCCGTGGCGCGCTCCGGCGATCCGGGCGCACCGTGAGCCGCGCCACCGAGGACCGCAACCGCCGCATGCTCCGTGCGCGGGACGCCATGGACCGCACCTTCGCCGAGCCGCTCGACGTGCGGCGGTTGGCACGCCTCGCCGAGGTGTCCGAGGCGCACTTCATCCGCACCTTCCGCGCCACGTTCGGGGAGACGCCGCACCGCTACCTGCAGCGCCGCCGCGTGGAGCGTGCCATGTTCCTGCTGCGCGACTCCGAGCGCAGCATCACCGACGTCTGTCTCGACGTCGGGTTCCAGAGCCTCGGCACCTTCAGCCGGACCTTCCGCGACATCGTCGGCGTCTCGCCCAGCACCTACCGGCGCCGCGCCCAGCGGACCGCCGTGCCAACCTGCTTCGCGATGGCGTGGGCAAGGCCGAGCAGTTTCGGAGAAGCGCCGGCGGGCCGCGCCGACTAGCATGACGAGGTCACCGGCTCGAGCGGTGCACGAGAGGAGCGACTCCATGCTGAACGGCATCAACATCACGCACGTGTGGGTCTTCGATCAGGACGAGGCGCTGGCGTTCTACGTCGGCAAGCTCGGCCTCGAGGTCGGCAGCGACATCGACCTCGGGAACATGCGCTGGCTCACCGTTCGCGTGCCCGGCCGACCCGAACGCGAGATCCTGCTCGAGCGCCCCGGCCCCCCCTCGGTGGACCCGGAGAGCGGCGCGAAGATCCGCGAGCTGATCGCCAAAGGGGCGTCCGGCTTCACCGTCGGCTTCACCACCGACGACTGCCACGGCGTCTACCAGGACCTCAAGGCCAAGGGCGTCGAGTTCACGCAGGAGCCGGTGGAGCACTTCTACGGCACCGACATCGGCATCCGTGACCCGTTCGGGAACCACATCCGCATCGTGCAGATGAAGCACGCCGCGGCCGCGCCGGCCTGACGCAGGCGGCGCGGCGGCGCCACGGCTACGCCCTCACGACCACGCTGCCCTCGCGGCTGAACCGCAGCGGCACCTGGCGCAGCTCCGGCAACGCCGCGCGCACCGCCTCCTGCTGCCCATCCGGGCAGCAGACCAGCACGAACCCGCTGATCTTGCCGCCCGGGAACTGCGCCGCCGCGCCGACGGCGCGGACCCGGGCGGCGACGTCGAGCACCTGGTCGTCCACGAACCGACCGGGAAGGAGCTGCTTCAGGCGCTGCTGCTCGGCGATGCACGCAGCCAGGCGCGGCACATCGCCCGCCTCGATCGCCGTCGTGGCTTCGTCGGCCAACGCGCGGATGTCGTGCAGCACCGGGACGGCCTCGTCGAAGCGCGCCGTCAAGGCGTCGAGCGACGGCTTGGTGCGCTCCTGGCGGCCGCTGGCGAAGAGCAGCAAGGAGCCTTCGATCGCCCGGGTGGCCGCAGCGTCGGTGTCGAGCCGCCGCTCGTGGACCATGGCGCCGTCGTACGTCAGGCGCAGCAGACCGCCGCGGGCGCAGACGTGCGGGTCGTGGTAGCCGGACGCTCCGCGCAAGCGCTCGACCTCGATGGTCGCCGCCTCCGACGCCAAGGCGCCGGCGCTCGGCGCTTCGCCACGCGCGGCGCGCAAGGCGTGGAGCAGCGCCACCGTCACCGCGCCCGAAGTGCCCAGGCCGCTGTTGCCGGGCAGGTCGGCCCAGATCGCCAGGCGCACGGGGGGATGCTCGGGATCCACGCTCGCCAACGCCTCGCGGACCAGCTCGTGGCGCACGGCCCGGGGGGCGTCGGCGTGCTCCACGCCCCCTTCGGCGTGCACCTCGAAGCGACCGTCGAGGCTCGGCAGGAGCGTGACCCGAACGTAGGCATCGATGGTGGCGCTGACGGTCGCGCCACCGTAGGCCTCGGCGTACGGCGCCAAGTCGGTCAGCCCGCCGGCGAACGGGACCCGCAACGGCGTGCGCGCGACGATCATGCGAGCGCGTCCTGCGCCAGGGCGTCCGTATCGCGCCACACCCGTTCGACCACGGCGCGCACGTTGGCGTCGGGGGTGGGCAGCGTCCCCCCCAGATGCACCCAGGTGCGCGCCTCGACGAAGCCCACCTCGGCGCCATCGTCGATGCAGCGTTGCAGGTTCGGCAGCATCCGGAACTCGCCCTTCTCGGCGCGCACCTCGGTCATGCGCGTCAACACCTCGGGCGCCAGCTTCCACGCGCCCACGTCGTAGAGCGGCCCGGCGCCGTCCCACACGCGGGTCACCCGCTCACCGACGACGCTCGCCAGGAGCCGAGGCGACTCGTCGGGGTGTCCCGGCCCGAGCGTCACCGCGGAGGCGCGCGGGTGCTCCGCCAGCGCGTCGAACACCTCCGCCGGCACGAACAGGTCGGCCTGCCACGCCAGCACGCCGGCGTTCGGGCGCAGGGCTTCGGCGGCCAACCAGAGGGCGTTGCCGGTTCCTAGCAGCTCCGCCTGACGCACGTAGGTGATGGGCAGACCGCGCCACGCCTCGCCGAAGTACCCGCGCACCTGCTCCTCGTGATGCCCGACCACCAGCGCCAAGCGCTCGGCGCGTCGCCACGCACGGCTGGCGTGGAGTTGCAGCAAGGTGTGCTCCAGGAAGGGGCGTAGGCCCACGGGGTACATGCACTTCTGCAGGTAGCGTCCGAGCGCCGCCATGCGCGTGCCCTTGCCGGCGGCGAGGCAGATCAGGTCCATGCCGGAAGGTATCACCTGCCGACGGACCGCAGGAACCCCGATCCTTGGTCGGCGCCCGTACCCAAGCCCACCGAGCTCCGCTGCCGCCGGGTTGGCGGTCAGCCGCAGTAGCGGTCGATCACGCGCTCCAGCACCGCCGCCATCGCGCCGATGCTGGCCACGTCGACCCACTCGTCGGGCTGGTGGATCCCGCCGCCCACCGGGCCGAACAGCACGGTCGGCACCGCCCCGCCGGCGGCCACCAGTGCCGCGTCCGTCCAGTACGGCGCTCCGAGCAGCGCCGGCGGCGCCCCGACCACCTCCTGGATGGCGGAGGCGACGACCCGCACGATCTCCGCGTCGGGGTCTGCCTCGAACGGTTCGCGGGCCACGCCGGGGTGAACCGTCGGCGCGAACGCCGCGTCGCCTGCGCCGGCGCGCTCGAGCATGCCGCGCAGCTCCTGCGCCACCGCGGCCGGGCCTTCCCCCGGCAGGGTGCGGCGTTCGAGCGTCACCGAAGCGTGCGCCGGGGTGGTGAAGAGCTCCTCGCCCCCCTGCGCCAGCACCGCCTGCCACGAGCCGTGCCCCAGCAGCCGGTGCGGCGCCTTGGCTCGCAGCCGTCCGTCTTCCGCATCGACCTCGCGCAGGACACGACCCAGGTGGGTCAGCGCGTTCACCCCTTGCTCCGGCTTCGAGGTGTGCGACGCCTTGCCCGTGAGGCGTACGTCGAACAGCGCGAAGCCGCGATGCGCCACGTGCAGCGCGAGGTCGGTGGGCTCGGTGACGATGGCCGCCACCTCCGCCTGGCCACGCGCCAGGTCGTCCAGCAGCGGCGTAAGCGCCGCCATGGCCGCCACCGTGCCCGTGCTGCCATGCTCCTCGTCGGGCACCGCCATGAGCGTCACGTCGCCCGATACGTTGCGGCGAGCCGCGGCCGCCGTCGCCAACAGGCACACCGCCAGGCTGGCCTTCATGTCCATCGCGCCGCGGCCGACCAGCCTGTCGCCCACGCGCCGGGCGCGGAACGGTTCGCGCATGCCGCGCACACCGACGGTGTCGAGATGCGCGTTCAAGAGGAGCGTCCGCCGCGGGCCCGTCGTCGGCCCGCGCCCCGGGGCACGCAGCAGCACGGCGGGCCGCCCCGGTCGCCCTTCGTGGAACGTCACCTGCAAGCCACGCGAGCGACCCCACGCCGCCACGAAGTCGGCCAGTTCGCCTTCCCCGGGGTGGGTGGGGTCGAGGTCGGGGTTCACCGAGTCGATCGCTACCAACTCGGCGAGCAGCGCCAGCGGGTCATCCGTCACGCGCCGAGCCTACCGTTCGGCGAAGGCTCAGGCCGCGCGCCAGCCTCCGTCGGCGTTGACGAACGCGCCGTTCACCATCTTCGCTTCGTCGGACGCCAGGAACAGCGCCACGTTGGCGACGTCCTCGGGCTCGAGCTGGGCCGGGATGACCCCGTAGTACGCCTGGAAGCGTTGCGAGCCGTACGGGTCCATCTTCGACATGTCGACGCTCTGCATGATGTTGGTCTTGACGGCGCCGATGATGAGCGCGTTGCAGCGGATGCCCTTGGGGCCGTACACGTACGCCGTGCTGCGGGTGAGGCCGAGGATGGCGTGCTTGGAGATGGTGTACGCCGCACCCGCAGCCGCGCCGCTGACGGCGGCGACGCTGGCCGAGTTGACGATCGAGCCGCCGCCCAACTCCACCATGTGCTTCACCGCGGCGCGCGTGGTGAACACCGGGCCGTCGACGTTGATGCCCATCACGCGGCGGTAGATGTCGTCGGTCATCTCGGCAATGCCCTGGTTCACGTCCATCACGCCGGCGTTGTTGGCCAGGACGTCGAGGCGCCCGAAGGTGTCGATGGCCGCCTGCACCATCCCTTCGGCGTCGGCCTTCTCGGCGACGTTGCCCTTCACGCCATGCACCTCTCCACCCTTGCCGCGGATCTCGGCCACCACCTGGTTCAGCGTGGTCTCGTTCCACTCGGCCGCCACGACCTTGGCGCCCTCCGCGGCGAACCGCAGCGCCATCGCGCGACCCATGCCCGAACCTGCACCCGTGACGAGCGCGACCTTGCCCTGCAACCTCATGGCGTCCTCCTTCTGGCAGACCAAGACCGGGCGGGTCCCGTCCTGGGCCTGCGTCCCTTCACGCTACCGACCGTCCGGTACCACGACCGTAGCCAACGCCCTACTCGGCACGTCGGAGTCTGCCCGACACGCAAGGCGCTCACGGCAGGAACGAAGCACGCCGGGGGGCTGGTCAGCGCCGCGGCACTGCCGTAGAGTGGCGCCGACCCGCGTCGCCCACGCAGGTCGTACCGGACGCGCGTGCACCGTGGCGCGCCGCCGAGGCTCGATCGCGCGTGGGCGAACCGCCGCGGACACCCCACACCCCCATCGCGCGGTCGCGGCCGCCCGGGGAAGGACCATCCCATGCGCGTTCCGAATCCGACGTGGCCCGCACGCAAACGGCCCGTCCCCACCCTGCGCGGCTGCTTCGTCGTGGCGGCCGCGCTGCTGCCGCTGCTGCTAGCCTCCGCTTTCGCGCAGGAGCCGCCCCCCGCCGACACCTTGTTCGCGGTGCTGGAGAGCGCGCTGGACGAACTGCCGAAGGACCGCCTCGACCTCGGAGCCGCCCTCGCGCGGATGTCGGGCGGCGCGGACGGCGGCCAGGTCGATGCCGCCACCGTGTTCGCATGGGTCCGGGACGAGACCGGCTACGTCCCGTACCGCGGCGCCCTGCGGGGCCCCGCCGGCGTGCTGATGGACCGGGTCGGCAACGCCCTCGACCGCGCCACGTTGCTGCGCGCGCTGCTGCAGCGGGCCGGCTACGACACCGTGCTGGTGCACGGAACGCTGGAGGGCGAGGCGCTGGAGCGCGCCACGGGGGCGCTGCGACTGCCGCCCGACGCGCGCGCCGCGAGCGCCCAGCCGAGCCTGGATGCCCTGGCGGAACGTGCGGCAGCCACCCTCGGGATGGACGCAGGCATCGTCGGCGAGCGCCTGGCGCTGGCGGGCGCCGACCGTGCGGCGCTGGAGCGCGCCGTGACGCTGGCGACCGAACGCCAGAGCGAGGCGCTGTTGGGGGTGCTCGGCGGCGTGGACCGCGGCGCGGCAGGCTACGACGCCTCCGTGCTCGGCGACCACTGGTGGGTGCAGGTCGCGGCGGACGGCGGCTGGCTCGACCTCGACCCCACCCTGCCCGACGCCGCCCCGGGCGACACGCTCACCGACGCAACGTTGCGCTTCGACCTGACCGACCTGCGGCAACTGGCCGCCGTCGACGGCGCGTGCACCGACCTCTCCTGCGGCGATCGGCTGCACCGCGTGGCCGTCCGGGTGATCGCCGAAACCTGGGATGGCGAGGCGCTGAGCGAGCACGAGGTGCTCGCCACCGAGTTGCTCGCGGCCGAGGCGTTCGGCACGCACATCGGCTTCGCCACGCTGCCGGTGGAGTGGCCGGAGGATCTCGACCTGTTCGGCGTCGCCGCGCCCGTCGATGCGCTGCGGGAGGCGCTGCTGGCGGTCGAGACGTGGGAACCGGTCCTCACCGTCGGGGACGAACGCATCACCGGCCTGCGCGTGAGCGCCGACGGCACCGTGGGCCAGCAGCAGGCGGGCGGCAACGCCGGCGCGGTGGGCGGCCTCGGGGGCGGCATCGGCGGCATGTTCGGCGGCTTCGGCGGCGGTGGCGGCGCGGCCGCCGGCGCCCTCACGGCCATGTGGCTGGAGGTGGAGACGGTCACGCCCACCCGCGGCAGCCGCGTCGAGCGCCGGCAGCTGTTCGACCTGATCGGGCCAGCCGCGCGCGCCGGCGGGGTCGCGGGCATCGAGGTCGACGACGGCATGACGTACGCGCGCACGCTGGCCTTGGCGGGCGAGACCGAGCTGATGGTGGCGCCCGCGGCGATCGCGCCGGAAGCGGCTTCGTTCGCGGCGGCCCAACGCCTGCTCGCCCAGCGTGACGCCTGGACCGCGCTCTTCGAGCACGGCGCCACGGCCGACCCGGCCGAGCTGAACCAACGCCTGAACGACATGGCGGAGCTGGCGGGCCCGTTGACGGCCTTCGCGCAGCAGCGCGCCGCCGACGCCGGCGGCTTCCTCGATGCGGCGCTGGTGGTGGCCTACCACCGCGGACTCGACGCCGCACTCGAGCCGACCGGCGCCTTCGACCTGATCCAGGCTCCGACGGCATCGTTGGTGCCGGCCGAGCAGCTGTTCGAGCAGCGCCTGGTCCAGGGCGTGCGCGACACGGTGCTGGAGGCCGAGTTGCAGCGGCGCGGTCCGACCTACGACATGCAAGCGCCGACGCCCGGACCCGCCGCCGTGGCCGAGGCGTTCGCCGCCGACCTCGCGGCCGGCCGTGCCTGGCGCCTGGTGACCACCGTGGACGAACTCGGCGCGGTGGCGCCCGACTTGCCCACCGACCTCGCCGCTCGGGTGCGCGCCGACCTCGACATCGGCCTTCTGGCGGTCGTGCCCGAGGGCGGCCACGATGCCGTTGGCTGGTGGCGCATCGACCCGTGGACCGGCGCCACGCTCGGCATGGGCGACCTCGGCTGGGGCCAGGCGATGACCGACTACGCCGAGCTCACCAACGTGGTGCTCCAGCTTCGAAGCGTAGTCAACCAGTACGCCGCCATGGCACAGTGCCTCGGTCTCGCCGTTACGCTGCCACTCCGCGGCGAGACGGGCGTGGACGCGAAGCTGGCCGAGTGCGTGTTCAACCTCGTGTGCGGTCAGCTCAACTCCGCCCTCAACACCATGCTCGTGCTGGACACGAGCTGGACCAACGTCATCATCTCGGCCACGCTCGACGCGCTGTGGGGCGGGGTGCCGGAGTCCGGCTACGGCGGCTTCTGCGGCGCGATGTGGAAGCGCATGGCGAACTAGCGGTACGGTGGGCGGCGTGAGCGAGCGCGTAGGCGGCACCGGCGAGCCACCGCCGCACGCGGCGGCCCACGCCGGCGACAGGGGCCCGGCCGACCGACCCGCGCGATCGTCGGCCGGCGCGCCCAAGCGCAAGCTCCATCGCCTCCCGCCACCGTTCGACGACCTCGCGGCCGGCCTGACCGTCGCCCTCGTGCTCATCCCCCAGTCGATGGCGTACGCGTCGCTGGCCGGCCTGCCACCATCCGCCGGGTTGATGGCCGCCATCTTCCCGCCGATCGTGACGTCGGCGTTCGCCTCGAGCCCGCACCTACAGACCGGCCCCACGGCGCTCACTTCGCTCCTGACGCTCGGCATCCTGTCGTCGCTAGCGGTGCCCGGCACCACCCAGTACGTCGCCATGGCGGCGCTGCTGGCGTTGATGGTCGGCGGGATCCGCATCGTCATCGGCGCGCTGCGCTTCGGAGCGCTTGCGTACTTCATGAGCCTGCCCGTGCTGCGCGGCTTCACCAGCGGTGCAGCGGTGCTGATCGTGGCGTCGCAGGTTCCGAGCGTGCTCGGCGTCGACGCCGGCCGCCGGGCGGTGTGGTCGGCGGCCTGGTACGCCTTGCGCGAGCCACCCGCTTGGAGCCTCGGGGCGCTGACGCTGGCGATCGTGACGCTGGTCCTGGTGCGCGGCCTGCGGCGCGTCTCCCCGCTCGTCCCGGGAACCTTGCTGGCCGTGATCGTCGGCCTGCTGGTGGCACGCTACCTAGGCCACGTCGGTCCGATGGTCGGTGAGATGCCCACCGTCTTGAACCTGCCGAGCCTGAACCTCCCTTGGGCGCGGGCCGCGGACCTGGCCCTCGGCGCCACCGTCATCGCCATCGTCGGCTTCGCCGAACCCGCCGCCATCGCACGCACCTTCGCGGAACGCAGCCGGCCGTGGAACGCGGACCGCGAGTTGATGGCGCAGGGCGTCGCCAACGTCGTGTCGGGCGTGGTGGGCGGATTCCCCGTGGGGGGCAGCTTCGGCCGCTCGGCGCTGGGCCGCCAAGCGGGGGGCCGGACGCGCCTGAGCGGCCTGGTGGCCGGCCTGACGGTGCTGGTGTTCTTCCCCTTCGCCGACGTCCTCGCGACGCTCCCGAAGGCGGTCCTCGGGGCGGTGGTGATCTCGGCGGCGTCGAGCCTGCTCGACCTGCGCTCGCTGTTCCGTCTATGGCGCTTCGCGAGGCTGCAAGCCACCACCGCACTCGCCACCTTCGTGCTCACCCTGGTGCTGGCGCCGCGCGTCGACTACGCCGTGATCCTGGGCATCTCCGCCGCGCTCCTCACCCACCTCTACCGCGAGGCGCAGCTGGGCGTGAGGTTCACGCGGGAGAACGGCACCATCCGGGTGGAGCTCGACGGCGTGCTGTGGTTCGGCTCGACCCAGGCGCTGGAGAAGGTGCTGGCGCGGATCGAGAACCAGCTCGCCGGGGTGCACTGCGTGGTGATCGACGCCAACCACTTGGGTCGCATCGACTTCTCGGCGTTGATGCTGCTGCACGACCTCGAGACGCGCTTGCGCTTGAGCGGTCTCGAGGTGCGCCTCGAGGGCATGCACGGACGCAGCGAGACCATCCTGGAGCGCATCCGGCGCGGGTAGCCTGCCTCGTCAGGACGACGCACCCGACGCACCCTCCGCTCGTCGCGGCAGCGTCACCGTGAACGACGCGCCCCCCTCGGGGCCGTCGCCCACCGTCACGCGGCCGCCATGGAGCCCCACGAGCGCCTTCACGATCGCCAACCCGAGCCCGCTCCCGCCCCCCGCCCGGCCGCGGCTCTTCTCCACGCGGTAGAAGCGCTCGAACACCCGTTCCCGCTCCTCCGGCGGGATCCCGGGGCCCGTGTCCGTCACGCGCAGCTCGATCTCCTCCCCACGCTCCTCCAAGCCGGCGCGCACCCGGCCGCCACGCGGCGCGTGGCGTAGGGCGTTGTCGATGAGGTTGCCGATCACCTGGCCGATGCGTTCGCGGTCGACGCTCGCCACCAGCGCCTCGGGAGCCTCGGTGTCCAGGTCGACGCCGAGGTCGTCGGCTCGCGTGCGGAAGCCGTCGACGGTGGTGCGCAGCAGCTCGCTCAGGTCGACGGCGCGAGGGTGGACGGCCAGGCGGCCGGCCTCGAGCGACGACAGCGTGCGAAGGTCCTCCACCAAGCGCCCCAGCAGCACGACCTGGGCGTGCAGGCCCCGGATCTCGCGCATCTCGAGCGGAGCGATGCCGTCCTCCACCGCCTCGAGCCGGCCACGCACGATGGTGAGCGGCGTGCGCAGTTCGTGGGCGATGTCGGCGATGGAGGCGCTCCGTTCGCGTTCCAGGCGCTCGAGGCTCTCCGCCATGGCGTTGAAGTCGTGCGCCAAGCGCGCGGTCTCGTCGTGCGCGCCGGCCATGTAGCTGGGCAGCGCGACGCGCGCGCTCAAGTCGCCGGCGGCGACCCGCGAGGCGGCCGCCGACACGCGGCTCACCGGCAGCGCGATGCGCCGGCTGAGCCACGCCGCCACCAGCACCCCGACCGCGGCCGCCACCACCGACGCCAGGACCAACCCGCTGGTGCGCCGTGCCAGCAACGACTCGAACAAGCCTCGCAACTCGCCGGTCGAGACGGCCAACGCGTCCACGTCGTCGCCGCGTCCCGCGGCGTCGCGCATGCGCCGCAGGTCGGCGGCGGACAGCACGCCGACCACCGTCGGGGCGCCGCGCCACGGCACGATGACGAAGTTGCGCGGGCGCACCTCGGCCGGCAGCGCCGCTTGCGTGCGCCGCAGCGCCCACAGGTCCACCCCGACCAGCACCACGGCGGTCAGCAGCACCGCCACCGCCACCGCGGCCCCGATGCGCAGCGCCAGGCGGCTCACGGTCGCTCCGGCGCGCCGCTCATCCCGGCGCCACCAGGCGGTAGCCGATGCCGCGCACCGTCTCGAGCATCTCCCCGGCCCCCGCCTGCCCCAACTTGCGGCGCACGTTGCGCAGGTGGGAGTCCACCGTGCGTTCGATGGCGTCGGAGTCGGGCATGCACCGCTCGATCAGCTCGCTGCGCGCGAACACCCTTCCCGGCGTCTCGGCTAGCGCCGCCAAGAGCCGGAACTCGGTGGCCGTGAGGGGCAAGGCGTTGGCGCCGATGGCGGCGCGCACCATCTCCGGTTCGATCGTCAACCGTCCCACCTGGAGTCGCTGGGGTGCGGTCTTCGGCGCGGCGGTTCGGCGCAGCACGGCGCGCACGCGCGCCACCACCTCGCGGAAGCTGAACGGCTTGACCACGTAGTCGTCGGCGCCGAGTTCGAGACCGACCAGGCGGTCGACCTCGTCCGAACGCGCGGTGATCACGATGACGGGCGTGGGGCGCTCGGCGCGGATGGCGCGCAGGACCTCCCACCCGTCCACCTCGGGCAGCATCAGGTCGAGCAGGACCAGGTCGGGCGCCGCGGCGCGGAACAGATCGAGCGCGCGACGGCCGTCCCCCGCGCGTTCGGTGTGGAACCCGTCGCGGCGCAGGTACGCCTCGAGCGTCTCGGCGATGAGCGGTTCGTCTTCCACCACCAGAACGGTGCCCGCGGAGGGCGTGGAGGGGCGCGCGCTCATGCCGTCATGCTAGCGCCGGATCCCCGAGGCTCCGTGAACGCGCGGTGCAGAAGCGGTGCAGGCGCCGGCCCCGTCGGTCCGTTCGCCTCTGCACCGAACGTGCATGCGGTCTCCGCGGCACCTGCGCGCGGCCGCGCCACGCTGGGCTCCATCGGGGCGTGGCGCGCTTCTAACGTCCGCACCCTCGCCCCGGTCCGATCAAGGAAGGAGCACCTTCATGCAAGTCCGCCGAACCTCGCTGGTATCCCGTTCCCGCCTCGCCGTGCTGGCCGCCGCCGTGCTGGGGGCCGCGCTCCTGGTGTTCGCGATGGCCCAGGACACCAGCACTTCCGGCAGCACCACCAGCAGCAGCGACGCCGCAGCGCTCCGCCGTCAGGCCGTGCGCCTCGAGCTGCTCAACGCCCTGCCCGAGGACGCGCGCCCAGACGCCACCGCGCTGCTCGACCGCATCGACGCGCACCTGACGCAGGTGGAGACGCTCGAGAGCCAGGCGCTCGAGGCCCGCGTCGCCGCGCTGGAAGCCGGCGAGCCGGCCCAGGTAGCGCAGCTGCTCGCCGTGCAGTCCACCATCGAGGCGCGCATCGCCCTGGCGCGCGAAGGCGCCACGTTGCAAGCCGACGTCGCCGCCTTCGTCGCGGCCCACCCGGACGCCGCCGCGACCTTGCGCTACGTGGGTCGCAGCTACCTCGGCGACGCGGGCTACGGCGCGCAAGGCCTCGGCCGCGGCAAGACGCCGCGCACGGGCGCGGGCCAGGGCCGTCTTCCCGGGTCGGCCATGGGCTTCGGCGACGGCGCTTGGCCGGGTATGCGCGACATGATGGGCCGTCACCGCTGAGCAGCCGCGCACCGCTGCTCTGGCACCCCCGGAGGCGGGCGTCGCCCACCCCTCCGACGCATCGCAGGCGCCTGCCCCGCACCGGAACCACGGTGCGGGGCAGCTCTGACGAGCGGGGCCGGCGCCCGAACCCGGCGAGCTCAGTCGAGCAGCCCGTGCTCCAGCGCCCACCGCACCAGTTCGGCGCGGGTCTTCACGCCCAACTTCTCGGAGGCGCGCTCGCGATACGTGGCAACGGTCTTCTCACTGATGCCGAGCTCTTCGGCGATCTCGCGGTAGGTGGCGCCGCGCGCGATCTGCCGCACCACCTCGTGCTCGCGGTTGGTGAGCTTGGCGTTGCGGTACGGGTCGGGACGCGCCAGCTCCCGCGCCAACTCGGCCAGCAGCCGCGCGGGCGCGTAGTACTCGCCGCGCGCCACGGCCAGGATGGCGTCCACCAACTGCGCCTCGACCGAGCTCTTGGGAACGTACCCGGAGCCGCCCGCTTCCAAGAAGCGCTGCACGTACTCGGGGTCCTCGTGCATCGACAGCGCGATGAAGCGCGCCTGCGGCAGACGCTGGCGCAGCGCTTCGAGCGCGTCGATCCCGCTGACGCCCGGAAGCGAGACGTCCAACAGCACGATGTCGGGATCCCACGACTCGACGTGCGCGATGGCCTCTTCCGCGCTCTCGGCCTCGCCGACGACCTGCATGGCGTCGTGGGCGTTGAGCAGCATGCGCACGCCCGCGCGCACGATGGCGTGATCGTCGACGAGCACGAGACGGATGGGGCGCCTAGCCATGACGCCCTACGCTACCCGACGGGCACCCTCCCATGCACGGTGGTGCCGCGCCCCGGCGCCGACTCCACCCGCAGGCTGCCACCTAGGAACTCGAGGCGCTGACGCATGCCGACGAGCCCGACCTGCTCCGCCGGCACCAACGCCGCCGGGTCGAAGCCTTCGCCGTCGTCCTCGACCACCATCTGCACGTAGCCGTCGGCCATCGTCACCACCACCGAAGCGGTGCGCGCCTTGGCGTGGCGCACCACGTTGGTGAGGCTCTCCTGCGCCACGCGGTAGAGCACCGTCTCCTCCTGGCGCGACAGGCGCCTGGGCAGACGCACCAGCACGCTGACGTCGATGCCGAAGCGATCGCGCACCTCGCGCGCGTGGCGCCGGATGGCGGCTTCGAGCCCGAGCTCGTCGAGCACCGAGGGGCGAAGGTCGAGCGCGATGCGGCGCACGTCACCGAGGGTCGTCAGCGCCAACTCCTTGAGGCGGCGGAGATCGACGAGGTCGTCCACGGACCCGCCGCCGGCCGCGCCAGCCACGGCGCCGTCGCTTCCTGACCCCGCAGCGTCCTCGCCGCGCTTGCGTGGACCGTCGAGGTGCTTGTCCAGGCCCAGCACCAGCGCCGTCAGCGCTTGCCCGATCTGATCGTGGAGGTCGCGCGAGATGCGCCCACGCTCCTCTTCCTGGGCGGTGAGCACCGCCTGCAGCAACCGCGACCGTTGCATCTCCCGCTCGGCCAAGCGCCGGTGCAGCCGGGCGCGCTTCAGCGCCGCCAGGATCAGGTCCTGGGCGGCTCCGAGGAACGCCTCGGAGGCCTCGCCGCCACCCGCTACGGCGATGAGCGCCCGGTCGCCGAGCGGCACCACCGTCCAACCGGCCAACGCGCACGGCACGCCACCCGCCACGGCGGCGTCCGCCAGCGCGTGCAGGTCGGCCGACGACGGCCGCTCGCACGCAGAACCTGCGGTGCGGCCCGCCGCCGAAGCTCGAACGAAGCCCGTTCCCTCGCTGGCGCGCAGCAGCGCCTCGGCGCACGCGAACGGTCCTGGCCCCGCCAGCACCGTCACGGCGCGCTCCAGCACGTCACGCTCCTGCAAGGCGTCGGCCAAGCTACGCGCCAGGCGCCGCAGGGTGTCCAACTCCTGCACCCGGTCGCGTGCCGCGTTCGACGCTACCGGAGCGTCGAAGGGGGGGCCGTGGGCCTCTTCCATGGCGTCGTGGTCGCCGTTCGCGCGCCCATGTACGGTGCTCGGGCGCGCGAACGGCAGCCGTCAACCGCGTTCGATGGCCGGCG
>CAZACZ010000002.1:71157-128360 GCA_964483695.1 uncultured bacterium
GCGCGCGCGTCGACGAGCACCTCCTCCTGGAGGTTCGCGACGGCGCCGGCCGCCACCTGGCTCTGGAAGATCGGCGGCTCGTCGGTGGGGCTCTCTTCCCCCACGATCCAGCCGTCCAGCACCAGCGGCCGTGACGGCATCGGCACGTGGCCTTCCGGCACGTCGGAAACGCGCACGACCGTCAGCACGTGCACGTCGGGGTGCAGCACCTGCAGGACGTACGGCACCACCTGCCGACCGAAATCCGAGCCGTCGAGTGGGATCAACACCTGCACCCGCTCCCGACCGGCGGTGTCAACGTGACGCATCGGGCGACCTCCTTCGCTTCCCCTCACGCGCCTCACCCGTCGGTCGTGGCGTCCCCCGGCGCCGCCTGGGCTGCGCGTACCTGCTCAGTCTTCGCCGGCTTCGGCCCGCACCAGCAAGAACGGCTTGCTGGAGCGGCGCAGCGCGCCCTCCGCCACCGAGCCGAACATCCAGCGGTTGAACCCACGCCGGCCGTGCGTCCCCATGACGACGGCGTCGTGGCCCTCCTCCGCCTCGTGGATCGCCTGCACCGGGTCGCGGTTCTCGACCAGCCGCGTGGTCGCTTTGACGCCGAGCTTCTCGGCGCGTTCGGCCGCGCGTTGCAGGATCTGGTTGGCGGCGTCCTTGAGGTCTTGGTAGAGCTGCGCGGAGTAGGGCAACGTCTCCGGCGTCGCGTAGCCGGAGGTCAACGGGTTCTCCAGGACGTGCAGGAACGTGACCTCGGCGTTCATCAGGCGGGCCAACTCGAGCCCGTGCTCCATGGCCTGCTCGGCGCAGGCGCTACCGTCGGTCGGCATCAGGATGCGTTTGTACACGAGCAACCTCCTTCGTCACCATGCGTCGCGCCGGCTGGGCCGTGCGGCCCGCATGGCGCCCGTCGGCTCACGTCCATGGTACGCGCCTTGCGCTGGCAACGTCACGCTCCAGGGCGTCGGCGACGTCGCCGGCCCACGCCCGGATCTGCGCGAAGTCGCGGTAGTCGCCTCCTGCCCCTCGCATGGAGCGGTTGATGAGCCAATCCTGCATGGAGAGCTGATCCGGTTCGATGCGACCGGCGAACAGCGCGGTGTCCCGCGCCCCGGCCGCCACGGCCAGGGGAGCGAGCTCCTCGGGGAACCGCCATCCCCCCAGCGCCGCCACCGGATCGCCGGCCTCGGTGGGGCCGCTGGAGAAGAGCCACAGCGGCCGCCGCGCGAGTTCCTCCTGGAAGCTCTCCAGGAACTCGACGGCGTCGTCGAGCCAGCCGCCGCCGTAGAGCGCGCTGCCGAGCACCACCGCGTCGTAGCCTTCGAGCTTCGCCACCTCGCCGGCCGGTCGCACGTCGGCAGCCAGCCCTCGTTGGACGAGCACCGCGCCGATCGCTTCGGCGATCTCGCGCGTGGAGCCGTAACGGCTCGCGTAGGCGATCAACGTGTGCACGGCGCTCCTCCCATCCGACGCTACGTCCCGTTCGTGCCTAGGGGCATCCGCCCCCGACCGACAGCCCCTGTCGGAGAAGCGCTGACGAGGAACGCCTCTTCGGCGCCCGATGGACGCTCGCTATGATGGGACCATCGCGGCCTGGTCGCGTCCGACGAACGGGCGGGGCGCGGGCCAGGAGGTACCGTATGCGGATCCTGCACCCGACCGACTTCTCCCAGACCGCGCAGTCGGCGTTGACCGTCGCCCGCGACCTACACCAGCGTCTCGGCGGAGACCTTCACCTGGTGCACGTGCAACAGCGCTTCGAGGAGACGCGCGGCTTCATGCGGCCCCAGCTCGACAGCCTCAACCCCGAGTTGACGCGTCGCCTGGAGGAGGACCGGGCCGCCGAGGTCGAGCGCCTCCGCGGCATGCTGGCGCACCTCTCCTCGCCCGACGCCACCAGCGAGTTGATGTGGGGCAGCCCGTTGGAGGAGCTCCTGACGCTGCAGGACCGATTCGACCTGGTGGTGATGGGGGCGCACGGCGCCAACCGTCTCGACCAGTTCTTCTTGGGCGGTGTCGCCGGGCGCTTCGTGCGCCGCAGCACCATCCCGGTGATCACCGTGCGGGAGGAATCGACGACCACGTCGGTGCGCCGGATCCTAGTGGCCACCGACTTCGGCGAGGCGTCGAAGGGCGCCTACGCCTTCTGCCGCTCGCTCGCCCCCGCCGGCGTCGAGCTGGTGCTGGCGCACGTGGTGGACGACGCTCGGGTCAAGGACGACCCTGCCTACATCCACACCGTCACGGACGCGCTCGACGCGCTCTCCGGCGGCACCGCCCAGCGGCTGGTGGTGCGCGAGGGTCACCCGGTGCAGGTGCTCCCGACCCTCGCCAAGGAGGTCGGCGCCGACCTCATCGCCATCGGGCTGCGCCATCACCGCCTCGCGGCCGGTCTGCTGCTCGGCAGCCGCGCCGACGCCCTGCTCCGCTCCAGCGCGGTGCCGGTCCTCAGCGTCCCGCTCGTCGTCGAAGGCTGAACCCGCGGCGCGGCGCAGGGCCAGCGTCGGATCCTGCCGCGCCGGGCTCGACCCGGTCCGGTGCGCCCGCGGTCCGCTCGGCCGCCGCGTCACCGGCGCCGGCGACGGGGCTTCGCGCCGCCGCGGGCGGTGTCGCCTCCACCCAACCGCCCGCGCGCCACGCCAACACGCCGCCCAGGGCGATCAGCGCCAGCGCCACCAACGTGCCGATCACCCGCCCGGTGATCGCGGCCACGATCGCCAGGCCCACCAGCCCGAGCGCTGCTTGCAGCGCCCAGTTCGGGCGCGCCGCTTCCGAACGCGCCCCGTACGGGAGCGGCTGGCCGGACCGCGCTTCCCTCGGTCCGAGGTAGACGGCGGCGAAGGTGGCGGCGAGTCCCGTGAACAGCAACCAGTCGGTGGCGATGCGCGGCGAGATCGCTTCGAGCAGCGCCATGAGCGCCAGGGTGGCGAGCACGCCGCCCGGGATCACCGCCCAGGCCCGACGCCGGTCGGTGAGGTACACCGCCACGAACGCCGCCCCCGCCAGCGCCAGGAACAACGCCCCGCCCAAGCTGCCGGCCACCGCCGCCGCCGCCAGGCCGAGCGCCGCGAACCCGGGGAACAGCGCCCACCACAGCCCGCGCTCGCGCGCGTAGAGCGCCAGGAACGCCGCCCCCACCAACGCGAAGCCGATGCCCCACGCCCAACCGCTACGGGGGCCGAACCAGCCGACGTTGCCCACCAGCGCCAGGGCGCCCACACCGATCATCACCAGCGCGAGCCAGGTGCGAGAGCGCGGCGAGGTCATGCGCCTGCCTCCGAGAACGCCTGCCTCACCAGCCCCTCGGCTTCGCCTTGCAGCGTCGCCAAGTGGTCGGGGCCTCGGAAGCTCTCGGCGTAGATCTTGTAGACGTCCTCGGTACCGGACGGCCGGGCGGCGAACCACCCGTTCTTGGTGATCACCTTGATCCCTCCGATCGACGCGTCGTTGGCCGGCGCGCGCGTCATCACCGCCTCGATCGCGTCACCGGCTAGGCGCTCGGCGCGCACGTCGGCGGCGCTCAGGCGCTTGAGCACCTCCTTCTGCGCGGCGTTGGCCGGCACGTCGGTCCGAGCGTAGACGGGCTCGCCGAAGCGCTCGGTGAGGGCGCGGTAGCGCTCGGCCGGGTCGCGCCCGGTGACGGCCGTGATCTCGGCGGCGAGCAGTCCGAGCAGGATGCCGTCCTTGTCGGTGGTCCACGGCGCGCCGTCCTTGCGCAGGAACGAAGCGCCTGCGCTCTCCTCCCCGCCGAAGCCCAGGTCGCCCGCCAGCAGGCCGTCGACGAACCACTTGAACCCGACCGGCACCTCGGCAACGCGCCGGCCGAGGCTCTCCGCCACGCGATCGATCATGCTGCTCGACACCAGGGTCTTGCCCACCGCGGCGGAGGCGGGCCAGCCCGGCCGGTACGTATAGAGGTACTGCACCGCCACCGCGAGGTAGTGGTTGGGGTTCATCAGTCCGCCCGTCCGCGTGACGATGCCGTGCCGGTCGGCGTCGGGGTCGTTGCCGAAGGCGATGTCGAAGCGGTCCTTGAGCGCGATCAACCCCGTCATGGCGTACGGCGACGAGCAGTCCATCCGGATCTTGCCGTCGTGATCGACGTGCATGAAAGCGAAGGTGGGGTCGACGGCGTCGTTCACCACCGTCAGGTCGATACCCCAACGCTCGGCAAGCGGCGCCCAGTACGGCAACGAGGCGCCCCCCAGCGGGTCGACGCCGATGCGGACGCCGGCCGCCTTGACGGCCTCCAGGTCGAGCACCGCCTCCAAGTCGTCGACGTACGGTGCGACGAAGTCGTGCTCGCGCAGCGCTCCAGCCGCCCGCGCGCGCGCGATGCTGGTGCGCCGGACCCCGTCCAACGCGCCCTCGAGGTAGGCGTTGGCGCGCTGCTCGATCCAGCTCGTCTCCTCCGTGCCTGCCGGACCGCCGTGCGGTGGGTTGTACTTGAAGCCGCCGTCGGCAGGCGGGTTGTGCGACGGCGTGATGACCACGCCGTCGGCACGGTCACCCGGCTCGCCACGGCCCGACCGTTGCGCGCCGGTGCGCGCCGCGTGCGCACCGTTGTGGCGCAAGATGGCGTGCGAGATCGCCGGCGTGGGCACCGGGTCGAGGCCGGGCGCCACCATCACCTGGACGCCGTTGGCGGCGAACACCTCGATGGCCGTAGCCGACGCCGGTTCGGACAGAGCGTGCGTGTCGGCGCCGAGGAACAGCGGGCCGTCGATGCCCTGCTGCGCCCGGTAGTCGCATACCGCCTGCGCCACGGCCAGGATGTGGGCTTCGTTGAAGGTCGCGGCCGTGCTGGTGCCGCGGTGGCCCGAGGTCCCGAACGCCACGCGCTGGCCGCGGACCGCCGCGTCGGGGTCGACGGTGTAGTACGCGGTGACGAGCCGAGGGACGTTCTCGAGCAGCGAGCGCGGCGCGGGCTTGCCGGCCAAGGGGTGCGGGGTCATCGGGGCCTCCTGGGTCGGGACGGACCGATCGCTGCCGTCACGCGGCGGCAGGCGCATCATCGCCAGGGAACCGCTGCCGCGGAGCGGCGGACGTTCCCGTCCAGCCTACACCTCCCCATCGCGCGTTCCCGGGCCGGTACACCCGCCGCGACGCGGCGGCGCGATGGTAGACTTGCCGGCGCCAATCCGACCCGCGTGCGCCGGCGCGCCCTCGAGACGACTGCCGGGTACGCGGGTATGCGCGTCGCAACGGGTCGCGGCGGCGCCAGGCGGCGCGCGCAGGCCACGCATTGCGACGATCCCGCTTCACGTTGGAGGAGACATCTATGGGCCTCACCCTCGTTCCCCTTGCCGCCCTGGTCGCGCTCGCGGCAGCCGCGGTCTTGGCGCGCAGCGTCCTGGCGGCGCCGACCGGCGACCAACGCATGGTCGACATCTCCGACGCCGTGCGCCAGGGTGCCGCCGCCTACATGAACCGGCAGTACCGCACCATCACCGTCGTGGCGCTGCTGATCGCGGCGATCTTCGCCATCGTGGCGTTGACGAGCGAGGCCGGCCACGACCGGGTGACGTGGTGGTGGACCACCGCCGGGTTCTTGGTGGGCGCGCTGTTCTCGGCCATCAGCGGGTACGTGGGGATGAACGTCGCGGTACGCGCCAACGTGCGGGTGGCCCAGGCGGCCCGCGGTGGGTTGGCCGGCGCGCTGCGCATCGCCTTCAACGGTGGTGCCGTCGCCGGTCTCGCGGTCGCCGGCCTGGCACTCCTCGGCGTGAGCGGGTTCTTCTGGCTGTTCGCGGTGGTGCTCGACCTGGCGAACCCGGTCGAGCCGCTGGTCGGCTTCGCCTTCGGCGCCTCCTTGATCAGCCTGTTCGCGCGCGTCGGCGGCGGCATCTACACCAAGGCCGCCGACGTCGGCGCCGACCTGGTCGGCAAGGTCGAGGCGGGCATCCCCGAGGACGATCCGCGGAACCCGGCGGTCATCGCCGACAACGTGGGCGACAACGTCGGCGACTGCGCCGGCATGGGCGCCGACCTGTTCGAGACCTACGCCGTCACCGCCATCGGCGCGGTGTTCCTCGGTTATCTCCTGCCAGGAACCGGCGAGGTGACGAACCTGGTCTTCTACCCGCTGGTGCTCGGTGCCATCGCCATCCTCGCCAGCATCGTCGGCACGCAGTTCGTGAAGCTCCCGGCCTCGAACAACATCATGGGCGCGCTCAACCGAGGCGTGTACGCCAGCGCCGCGATCAGCGCCGTCGGGTTCGGCGTCGCGACGTACGTCATGTTCCGCACCTTCGACTTCGGCCTGCTGGGCCGCGACATCACCTTCTGGCACCTCTTCGTCGCGAGCCTCGTCGGCATCGTCGTCACCATCGCCCTCATGACCATCACCGAGTACTACACCGCCACCCGCTTCGGGCCGGTGCGGCGCGTGGCCAAGGCGTCCGAGACGGGCAGCGCCACCAACATCATCTCCGGTCTCGCCGTCGGCATGCAGTCGACCGCCCTGCCGGTCGTGGTGCTGGTGCTGGCCACCTTCGCGGCCTACTCGCTCGCCGGCCTCTACGGCATCGCCGTGGCGGCCGTGGCGATGTTGTCGATCACCGGCATGGTGGTGGCGATGGACACCTACGGACCGATCACCGACAACGCCGGTGGGATCGCCGAGATGGCCGACCTGCCGGACGAGGTGCGCCACAACACCGACGCCCTCGACGCCGTCGGCAACACCACCAAGGCCGTCACCAAGGGCTACGCCATCGGTTCCGCTGCGTTGGCTGCGCTGGTGCTGTTCGCCGACTTCGCGGAGCGACTGAAGCTGGTCGACGCGGTGCGCTTCGGCGAGGGCGCCTTCCGCCTGAACGACCCGATCGTGCTGGTGGGCCTGCTCATCGGCGCGATGCTCCCCTTCCTGTTCAGCTCGTTCCTGATGGAGTCCGTCGGCAAGGCCGCGGGCGCCGTCATCGAGGAGGTGCGCCGGCAGTTCCGCGAGATCAAGGGGATCATGGAGGGCAAGGCCAAGCCCGACTACGGCCGCGCCGTCGACATCGTGACCAAGGCGGCCCTGCGCGAGATGGCGCTGCCCGGCATCATGGCCGTGGTTGCGCCGCTCCTGGTCGGCTTCCTGTTCGGGCCGTTGGCGCTTGGCGGCGTGCTGATCGGCGTGATCGCGTCGGGCTTGATGATGGCGCTGATGATGTCGAACGGCGGCGGCGCCTGGGACAACGCCAAGAAGTACATCGAGGACGGCCATCACGGCGGCAAGGGCTCCGACGCCCACGCCGCGAGCGTGGTCGGCGACACCGTCGGCGACCCGTACAAGGACACCGCCGGTCCCTCGATCAACCCGCTGATCAAGGTCATCAACACGGTGGCGCTGATCTTCGCCGGCCTGATCGCCGGCGTGGGCGGCTGGCTGCTCTGAGAACGCGCGTCCTGGACGGAAGATCCTAACGAACGTGCCGGCCCGTCTGGGCCGGCACACATCTTGTCACTATAGCGCCGTCGTGGTTGCCCGACTAGGACACCGGACCCTACTCGGCGATGGGTACCAGGAGTACCGTGAGGTCGGAAGGAGGTCGATCCATCGAGATCACCGACCACTTCTTACGAGAGCGACCCTAGTCCCACTAGAGGCTCGACCGAGTAGCCCAACCGCAGGCGAAGCAGGAAGCGCGGGGCGGCACCGACGGAGCAAGACGAGGCGACCGGGGTTGCTCCCATGTTGGGGGTCCATGCTGGTTCCCCCCGCGACGAGCACCTTCACTCCAGGAAGTCCAACAGCGCACGCGAGCGCCGCGCCAGGTACTGCAACTTCCGCAGCGCCTTGGCTTCGATCTGTCGGATCGCCTCGCGCGTGACGCCGTACATGCGACCGATCTCCTCGAGCGTGTGCTCGCGGCCTCCCACCAGGCCGAAGCGCAGCCGGAGGACGGCGGCCTCACGCTCGGGCAGCCGCTCCAGCAGTACGTCGAGCTTCTCGGACAAGGCGCTCTCGCTGACGACGTCCAGCGGTGAGGCACTGGTGTCGTCGGCGACCAGGTCCCCGAACTCGGTCTCCTCGTCCTCGCCCACCGGCCGCTCCAGCGGGATCGGCTCACGCGCCAGTCGGTACGTCTCCTCGATCCGGGCCACGTCCCAACCCTCGCCCATCGCGCTCGCCAACTCGTCGCGCGTCGGAGGCCTGCCGAGCTGCTGCTGCAGCTTCTCGTTGGTGGAACCGAGCTGGGAGAGCGTCTCCTGGAAATGCACCGGCAAGCGGATGGTGCGCCCAGCGTTGGCCAAGGCACGGACCACCGCCTGACGGATCCACCACACCGCGTAGGTCGAGAACTTGAAGCCGGTGTTGACGTCGTACTTCTCCACCGCGCGCATCAAGCCCTGGTTCCCCTCCTGGATCAGGTCGAGGAACCCCAGGCCGCGGCCGCGGTACTTCTTCGCCACCGACACCACCAGCCGCAGGTTCGCTTCGACGAACTCCTGCCGCGCGAGCTCGCCGTCTTCCACCACGTGCTCCATGCGTCGGCGCTCTCGCGGATCCATCCGCCCCGCTGCCGCCGCCTCCAGCGCCTCGGCCGCGTGGATGCCCGCTTCCACCCGGCGTGCCAACGCCACCTCCTCGGCGCGCGTCAGCAACGGCACGCGGCCGATCTCGCCCAGGTAGCGTTGCACGTCGCTCATGTCCTCGCGGAGGGACGACGCGTCGCGCGGGCGTTCCTGGTTCTCGTCGAGGTGGCTCGTGGCGAGCATGGCTGGCACTCCTGGTGGCGACAAGGCCACGAAACCGTCCCCGCCCGCTCGGGCGCGATCGCGATACGACGGATTCTCGAAGGAACGACGGCCGCGCCGGGCCGGCGAAGAAAGCCCCCCGGATCGATGCTGCCCTCGTGGGCCGCACCCTGGGGGCTTGATCTCGGGGTGCGTCGGAACCGCTCCGTCGTCGCCCCTCGATCCACGTTCATGCTACGTCCCGGCGCCGCCCGAAGCGGTGCCCCAGGCGACCTTGGAGCCACCATCCAGCGTCACCGCCAGGTCTCGTCGAGCCACGCCGCACCGATCCGCAACGACGCCACCCCGGCCACGAACGACGAGCGAGCGTCGCCCGTGTCCTTGTGGGACCTGAGTCCTTGTCGCTGGGCCCGAGAACCTGCTACAACACCGTTGGGGAGGGCGCTCGCCCTCGCCGCCTAGCGCCTCGTGGCGTGGCCGGTCCATGGCCATCGACGCCACGGCCGAAGGCCCGGAGAGGAAACCCATGGCGTACGTCATCACCGAACCCTGCATCGGCGTCAAGGACGCCTCGTGCGTGGACGTCTGCCCCGTCGAGTGCATCTACGAGGCCGATGACCAGTTCTACATCCACCCCGAGGAGTGCATCGACTGCGGCGCTTGCGTGCCGGCTTGCCCCGTCGACGCCATCTACCCCGAGATCGACGTGCCCGACGAGTGGGCCACCTACATCGAGAAGAACGCGAAGCTCTCCGGCCTCTGAGCTAGGGTAGGCGACCCGCCGGGCGGACGTCACCACGGGTTCGTCCACGCCGGGCCGCCGATCCCGCGACCGCCGACCTCCAGGAGAGGTCGCGACGGGCCTCTCCTAGGTGCGCGACGCCGACGTCCTCGAACCCAGGCACGCGGCATGCAGCAGCGGTAAGGAGGGTCCTATGATCGCCAGCGAAGGCATCCGGTCGTTGCGTGACCGTCTGGCGCCGTACGGCGACCAGGTCGTGTCCTTGTACCTGGACGTGAACCCGGCGTCACCGGACAATCTCCGCAAGGCGTGGGCGTTGCGCGCCCGCGCCGCGCTGGAGGCGTTGGCCTTGCCCAAGGAGGCGTCGCGCCACATCGCCGAGCGTCTGCGCCTGGACGTCGGCATGCCCGACGCCAAGACGCTGGTCGTGTTCACCCACGCGCAGGACGACGACCTCTACGAGACCGTCGAGCTCGACGAGACGTTGCCGTCGGTGGGCGCACAAGGCGGGGCGGTGGCGCGTTGGGGTCGGCCGTTCCTGGCGCCGCTGGAACTCGCGGCGCTGCGGCGCCGCCCGAGCATGGCGCTGCTACTAGGCAAGGAGCACATCCGCCGCTTCGTGCTGCACCACGACGCGCTGCAGGAGCTGGCGGTGGCCATCCAGCCGCGCGACGAAGCCGGCTGGCGCGAGCTCACCGAGGGATCCACGGGGATGCCCGGCGTACCCGCGCGCGGCGGGTCGGGCAAGGACCTCTACGAGCGTCGCGTCGCCGATTGGGAGAGCCGCTTCCGCAAGGAGGTGGCGGCGGGCACGCCCGCGTGGATGCGAGAGCACGGGGCGGTCCGGCTGCTGCTGGTGGGCCGCGATCCCGACGTGGCCGCGTTCGAAGCCGAGCTCGACGACGCTACCAAGGCGCGTGTCGGGGCCCGCATCCCGCCGCCTGCCAACCCGGACGCACCCGCTTCCGCCCTTGCCCCCGACCTGCTTGCAGCAGTGGCGGCGACCGAGGACGCCGAAGCCATGGCGTTGCTCGATCAGGCGCTGGAGCGAGGCGTGTGGGGCCTCGATCCGACGCTGCGCGCCGTCGACGAAGGGCGCGTGCACACCTTGATCGTGCCGGACGTCCCGGACCGATCGGTGTTCCGGTGCACGGGGTCGGGACGCCTGGCAGCCAGTCGCGACGCCGCTACCGGCGCTTGCCCCGGCGAGGAGGTCGAGGAGGTGCCCCTGGCCGACGTGCTGCCGGTGCTGGCCGAGCGCCACGGGCTCGGGTTGGCGTTCGCTCGCGGCGCCGCCGATGCACGGCTCGCCCACGACGCAGACGGGTTGGCCGGCCTGCTCCGTTGGTGACACGGCGTTCGCCACGGCTCGCCGCATCGCTCTGACGGCAAGCGCCGGTTTCGTGTGCGGGGGCAAGGTCCGACTGCCGCCTGGGTCCTAGACTGGAACGCGTCGTCCTCGTCCGCTGCGTTCCCGACGCAGCGTCACGAGCGACACGAGCCGCCCATGACCACGCGTCCTACCGTCCCCCTCCTCGCCGGCGCCCGAGCCGCCCTCCGCGCGGCGCTCCGGCGCCCATCGCGTGCGTGCTGGGCCTTGGGCGCAGCCTTGTTCCTGACGCAGGTCGCCGCGGCCGAACCGTTGACGTACCAGGAGGCGATGCGCCGGGCCGACGTCACGCCCGTCGTCGTCGCCGCCGAGCGTGCGCTCGAGCTCGCGCGCAAGCAGCTCGCGGTCGCCGCGTCCCCGCTTCGTGCGGAGGTCACCGCCGGCTACGCCTACGCCTGGGGGGAGCGCCTGCCGGCCGCCGGCGCCTCCCCCGTCGACCTGACCGGCGGGAACCTCGACCCCATCTCGCTGGTCTTGACGCTTCCCGACCTGGGCGTCGGACCGGCGGCGGACGCCGAGGCGCGCGCACGCGCCGACGTGGCGCGCGCCGAGACGGAGCTGGCAGCCACCCGCCGCGCGCAACGCACCGAGGTGGCCACCGCCTACGCCCGTGCGGTCCGGGCAGGGACGGCGCTGAGCCTGGCGCTCGACGATGCGGACCTGGCCGCGGCGGAGCTGGGCACCCTCCGCGCGCGCTTCGGGGCGGGTGCCGCGACCGCGAGCGACGTGGCGCGAGGCGAGCTGGCGGTCCGCCGCACGACCGACGCCGCCGACGCGGCCACCCGCGAGCTCGACCTCGCCCTCGCCGGCTTGACGCTCGCCCTCGGCGGCGAGACGGTCGAGCCGGCGGACGACCCGCCACCGCCGAGCCTGATCGTGCGCGCTGCCACGACCGGTGCGCCCTCGTCCTCCGCGACCGCCGAGTCGTCGGCCATCTCCGCCGCCGAGTTGCACGCCCCCTCGCTCGCCACGCTACGTGCGCTGGTCGAGGGGTCGCGGGCACCGGAGGCCTCGGCGCTGACGCCGCGGTCCGACGTGCTGGCCGCCGCCCTCGCCGTGGCGGACACCGACCGCACCGCGGCCGCGACGCTGCGCGAGAACCTCCCAAGCGGGACCCTCAGCGCCACGTACCAGACCGGTGACGACACGACGCGTTGGAACGTCGGGGCGGCGCTCGACAGCCGCACGTTCGCCCCGAGCGTGTCCGCCGCCTTCGACCCCGACGACGGCGTCCCCGGCGTCCTGGAGGGCGGCCGGAGCGAGAGCTTCACCCTGGCCCTCGGGGTCCGCATCCCGCTCGACACCAGTCTCGTGGCGTCGATCGAGGCGGGACGCTTGGCCCGCGAACGGGCACGCGCCCAACTCGACCTCGCCCGCGCCCGAGCCGAGCTGGACCTGCGCCGTGCCGCCAACGAGGTGCTCGGCGCGTTCGAGGCGTACGCCCTCGCCGAGGACGCGGCGCGCCTCGCGGCCGAGGACGCCGACGTGATGCTGCGCCGCGCCGAAGCAGGCACGGCGGCCGAGTTGGCAGCCCGGCGCAGCCGCCTCGACGCCGAGCGCGCGCGCCTCGATGCCGACCGCGCCATCGACGCCGTGCGCACCGCCGTTCTCCGGTTCCTCGACGCCGCCGCGGCCGATCCCGCCGCCTTGGAGTGACATGACCGACCGCCTTGCGTTCCCCCGAAGCCTCGTGGCGCTCGCCATGCTGCTCACGGCCGTGCCGGTCTGGGCGCAGGGCGGTGCCGAGCGTTCCGCTGGCGCGACGCTGCCGTTCGACGCCGCCCTCGAGCGCGCCGTGGAGGTCAGCGCCTCGGTGCGCAGCACCGCGCTCGACCTCACCACCGCCGAGCGTGATCTCGAGCGCGTCACGAGCGATCCCACCACCCTGCGCGTCGCCCGCCTGCAGGCCGAGCACGCCCGGGCGCGCGCCGCCGCGGCGCTGGCCGCGGCCCTCGAGACGGCGCGCGACGCCGCTGCCGGCGCGTACGAGGCGGCGCTGGAAGGCGACGACCAGGTGGCCGTCGCCGAGGCCGCGTTGGCGATCGCCCAAGGGGCGCTGGAGGCGGCGCGCATCCGCTTCGCCGCCGGCGCCGCCACGCGCATCGAGCTCGACCGCGCCGAGAACGACGCCCTGGCCGCCGCACGCGACGTCGAGGACGCCACCCAGGCGCGCACCCTGGCGTACCGCCGCCTTGCCAGCCTGCTCGACGTCGAGGACGCCGACCTTTCCTTGTCCCCGGCCCCGTCTCCGGGCGCCGTGCCCGACCTGGAGGACGTGCGGTCCTGGGCGGTCGACAACCGCAACCTGCTCGCCGCCGACCAGCAGGTCGAGCTGGCGGAGGCGCAGCTGGCGGCGATCGACGTCCCCCTCGCCACGCCGCGTGCCGACATCGAAGCAGCACGCGACCGGCTCGAGACGGCGCGCCTGCAACGCGACGAACGCCGGCGCTTGCTCGACCTCGACCTGCGCCAGGGGCTCAACACCGCCGCTGCGGCGGCCGCTCGGTTGGCGAGCGCCGAGGAGGCGCGCGCCACCGCCGAGGAAGACGTGCGCGTGCAGCGCTTGCGCTTCGAGGCCGGCACCATCGCGCAGCTCACCCTGGCCCAGAGCGAGCTGCAGCGCACCCGCCAGGAAGCCGCGCGCAGCGCCGCCGAGCACGCCCTCGCCGCGGCGCTGCGCCGGCTGCGGCTGACCGCCATGGGCGCCGGCCTGTGAGCGCATCACAGCCCGCACGCCGACGTCGCCGCGGGCGGACCGTCCTCGTCACCGTCTTGCTCGTCCTCGCGGCGGCCGCCGTGGCCGCCATCGTGCTGCGGCAGACGCGAACCCCGGCAGGAGCGCGCACGCTGGTCGAGCCGCTCGCGCGCGGCCTGTTCCTCCGCGAGGTCACGGGCACGGGCGTGGTGCTGGCGGAACGGCAGCAGAGCCTGACGTTCCGCAGCAGCGGCACCGTGGCGGAGGTGCCGGTGGCGGAGGGCGACGCCGTGGCGGAAGGCGACGTCCTGGCTCGCCTCGACACCGCCACCCTCGAGCGCGAGATCGCGTCGACGCGCGCGTCGGTGTCGTCCGCGCGCGCGGACCTAGAGCGCGTGCGGGCGCAAGAGGGGGTCGACACGCTCGACGCCCGCAGCGCGGTGGCCGCGGCCGAAGACCAGCGCCAGCGTGCCCAGACGCAACTCGACCGCGCCCAGGACGACCTTCGGGTGGCGCGCGAGCTGCTCGCCGTCGGCGCGGCGTCGGCCGACGAGGTGCGTACCGCCGAGACGGCGGTGGCGTCGGCGGAGCGGGCGCTGGCGCAGGCCGACATCGCGCTCGACACGGCCGGCGCGCGCCAGGCCAGCCTGGCGCAGTTGGCCGAGGCGCAGCGCGCGGGTGCCGAGGCACAGGTGGCGCAGCTGCAGACGCAGCTCGCCAACGCCGAGGCGCGCTCGGCCGAGGCCGTGCTTCGCGCCCCGTTCGCCGGGGTGGTCACGGCCGTGAACGTCGAGGCCGGCGACCTGGTGGCGCAGCAACCGGTGGTGACGGTGGCCGACGTGTCGCGGGTGCACGTCGAGGCGCGCTTCGACGAGAACCGCGCCGCCGAGTTGACCGTCGGCCAGGCGGCCAGCATCGTGCCCGACGCGGACGCCTCACGCCACCTCGAGGCGCGGGTCACGCGCTTGAGCCCGGTGGCGGGACGCGAGGCGGGCGCGGCCCAGGTGGTGGTGGACTTGGACTTCGTCGACGCAGGGGCTCGCGACGGCGCGGACGGCGCCGCCGCCACGCCGGCCGACATGGCCTGGCTCCGGCCCGGCTACACCGTCACCGTGCGCGTCCGCGTGCGGCAGATCGAGGACGCGCTGCTGATGCCGCTGGAAGCGATCACCGAGACGCCGACCGAGACGTTCGTCTACCGCGTCGCGCCGACGGGAAGTGGCCGCAGCGAGCGGAACCAGGACGGAGGCGGCGTCGCGCACCGCGTTCCCGTGACCGTGCTGGAACGCAACCCGACCGTCGCCGCGGTCGAAGGCGAGCTGCGCCCCGGGGACCTCATCGCCGTCGTCGACCTGGACGCCCTGACCGACGGCGCCAACGTCCGCTACCCGGCCCCGAGCGGTCCCGCGCCGGCGCCCACGCCCTGAAGCCGACCGAGCCACGCATGAGCGCTTCCGAGCCCGTCATCCAAGCGCGCGCGTTGCGCAAGGTCTACACCTTGGGCGAGGGGGTCGAGGTGCACGCCTTGCGCGGGTTGGACCTCGACGTCGGCCGCGGCGAGTACGCCGCCATCATGGGGCCTTCGGGCTCGGGCAAGAGCACGCTGCTGCAGATCCTCGGTTGCCTCGACGTGCCCACCTCTGGCTCGTACCGACTGGCCGGCGACGAGGTCGGCAGTCTGGGTGAGGAAGCGCTGTCGATCATCCGCAACCGCCGCATCGGCTTCGTGTTCCAGGCGTACAACCTCCTGGCGCGCGCCACCGCCCTCGACAACGTGGCGCTGCCGTTGCTCTACCGCGGCGTGCCGCCGTCCGAGCGTCGCCGCCGCGCGATGGAGGCGCTGGAGCGGGTGGGGCTGGCGGAGCGCACCGGCCACCGCCCCAACGAGCTCTCGGGGGGGCAGAAGCAGCGCGTCGCCATCGCGCGGGCGTTGGCGGCCGACCCCGACATCCTGCTGGCCGACGAGCCCACGGGCAACCTCGACTCCAAGACCGGGGCGGAGATCCTGGAGCTGTTCGACGCGCTCCACCAGGAGGGGCGCACCATCGTCATGGTGACGCACGAGGAGTACGTCGCCGAGCACTGCGAACGCATCATCCGCATCCGCGACGGGCGCGTGGCGGTGTCCGAGGTGGTCGAGGTGCGACGGCGCCCAGGAGCGCCGGTATGAGCATGCTGCTCGAGAACCTGCGCACGGCGCTGGAAGCGCTGTTCGGCAACCGCTTGCGTTCGGTGCTGACGCTGCTGGGGGTAGTGATCGGGGTGTTCGCCGTCACCACCACCATCAGCCTGGGCGAGATCGCCACCGCCGGCATCACCTCCGAGATCCGCGCCTTCGGGGCGCAGACGCTGTTCGTGTCGCGGGTGCCGAACGAGCCGACGTCGGTGCCGTTCACCGAAGACGACATCGAGGCCCTGAGCCGGCTGCCGATCGCCATCCTGCAGCAGAAGAGCGTGAGCGTGACGGCCAGTTCCGGCGACGAGCGGGTGCGCATGACGCTCAACGGCACCACCGCCAACGCCCCCGAGATCGATCGCACCATCGAACTCGCCCGCGGCCGCTACTTCGCTCAGGACGACGCCGTGCGCGGAGCCGCCGTGATCGTCTTGTCCGCTGACGCCGCCGAGGAGCTGTTCGATGGCCCGGACGCCGCCCTGGGTCGGGAACTGGTGGTGGAGACGAGCGGGGGGAACCGCAGCTTCTACGTCGTCATCGGCGTCAAGGAGCGCATCTCGGGCACCCTCGGGGCGTTCGCCAACGACGTCTCTGGCGACATCCCGCTCGAGACGCTGTACCGCGACGTGCCTGGCGTCGCTCGTGGGCAGTACGACTTCCTGCCCATCACCATCGAACTCGACCGCGACGCCTCGGCCATCGAACGCCAGGTGCGCGCGATCCTCGACCGTCGCCGTGCGCCCGACAGCTACAACCTGCAGTCGATCGAGGGTGCGCTCTCGCTCTTCAACACCATCACCGTCATCCTGCAGGCGCTGCTCGGCGGCATCGGCGCGATCAGCCTGCTGGTGGGCGGCATCGGCATCCTGAACATCATGTTGGTGAGCGTCACCGAGCGCACCCGCGAGATCGGCCTGCGCAAGGCGCTGGGCGCGAAGCCGCGCACGATCCTGCAGCAGTTCTTGATCGAGGCGGTGGTGCTGACGGTGATCGGCGGGACCATCGGCGTGATGTTGTCGATCGGGTCGCTGTGGTTGGTGGTGCGGCTGGTGCCGTTCCTCGACGTGTTCGTGCTGAACCCGTGGGTGGTGGTGTTGGCGTTCGGCGTGAGCGTCGCCACCGGGGTGGTGTTCGGCGTATGGCCGGCGCGGCGCGCTGCCGCGCTCAGTCCGATCGAGGCGCTGCGCTACGAGTGATCGGCACGAGGCGCCGGCTCGCCGCGGCCCGCGCCCGGCGCCTCACGGCGCGCGAGCTCGGCACGAAGCGCGTCGCGTTCGTCGGTGAGCCCCAGGATGGTGGCGCGGGCGCTGTCCAGCGCTTGCTTGGCGCCGCTGAGCGCCTTCGCCGCTTCGTCCAGGGCGTGCAGCGGACCCCCTTCGGCCAACAGGGCGGCGCGTGCGCGTCGTCGGTCGCGTTGGTGCATGGCCGCCGCCGGCGCGCCGAGCACCAGGCCCGCGAGCGCGACCCCCGCGACCACCGCCGCGACCACGTTGTAGCTCGCCGCTTGCCAGCTGCTGCCCCCGAGGTAGAAGTCGAACACCGGCGTCAGCACGGGGTAGCGTTCGACCACGCCGACGTCGATGACCGCGAAGTGCACCCGCAGCACCACCAGCGCGACGCCGGCGACGCTCAGCCCGACCACCGCCAGCCGACGCAGACGCCGAAGCGGTGGGGCCGCGTTCGCCGGCACCTTCTGGCCGCGCGCCCGCCACCATGCGCGCAGGGCGAGCGCGAACACGGCCGCGCCCACCACCGTTCCCACCACGACGCCTGCGCTCACCCAGCGCCGCAGCGTGGCGGACAGCCACGCGGTGGGCGACAGCGTCACGGCGAGCAGCGCCACCACGGCGGGGAGCAGTTGCATCAAGGTGACGGCGGTACCGTAGAAGCCGAGCGCCTTGCGCACCCAGTCGTAGGCGCGGGATCCCGCCCCCACGAGGCCGCGGCGCGGCGGCGTTGTCGTCATCGCCGACCCGCCATCAGCGCCCATCGCCGGGCACGAACGCCGGCATCGCGATGCTGAGCAGCGGCGTGGCCGGGTCGGAGACGTCCACGACGTGCAGGGTGAGGTCGGCCAGGTAGGCGAAGCGTTCGACCGGAACCACCACCGCGACCGCACCCTGCTCGTGCACCAAGCGCGGCGCGCCGGCGAGGTCGGTGCTGCTGGCCCCGACGCTGCCCGGCGCCTCCCAGGCGCCATCGCCGGGGATCGCGAACGGCATGCCATCGCCTCGGTCCAGCAAGCGGGCAAGCGGCTGGGGGGCGCCCGCGAACGCCTCCCAGACGAAGCGAACGCGGGAACCGTCGATGGCGGTCGGGTCGTCGGAGAGCACGTCGTACACCAGCTCGAGCCCGCCCGGGCCACGCACGAAGCGCGACTTGACGACGACGTGCAGCACGAGCGTGCTCTCGTTGGCCAGGGTCAGTCGGGCGAGCACCTCGCTCCCGACCGATGCCTGCGCCGCGCCCAGACTCGGCTGCGTGACGGCGACCAGCCCACGGTCCTGGTGGTGGAAGCTGTCGGCGTTCAGCCCGAACGACAGCTGCGTCTCCCCCGCCTCCACCTCGCCTTCGAAGTACCGAGCGACCTCCAGCCAGTCGCAAGCATTCGCGTCAGCGCAACGCGCGAGGCGCGCCGCGTCGACCAGCACCTCGCCGCCCGCGCGCCACCGCACCGGCGTCGGCGGCCGGCCGGGGAGGTTGCGCAGGCGGTACACCGTACAGCTACGGCCGTCCGCGAGGCTGCCCGCGACGCTCTGGTAGACGAACGCGAAGCCCCCTTCCTCGACCTCTGCTTCGGCTGCGGGGAGGCGATCGACGACACGGCACTGCAACACGACGTCGTCGGTGGCGGCGGTGGCGTCGTCGGCGCCCTGGCCCTGGACGACGGAAGGAGGAAGGAGCAGGAGCAGCGCCCATACGATCGCCCAGGACCTGGCTCGGGAGGATCGGTCGTGGGTCATGCGGCATTGTAGGGAGGGTTCGGCGGCATGGCAACGAGGGAGCGGTCGGACGCGCACCACGCGTCGGTTGACAGCGCTTCCTCCGCGGACCTATCCTGACACCTGACTCAGTCGTCATGTTCTCCGGTCGAAGCCGGCGCGCCGCGCCACGCTTCCGACGCGAACCAGGAAGGCCGTACGTGAGCGTGCTCCCACGCCCTAGCACCGCCCGAGGCGAAGCGACCCGCCGCAAGCTGCTGGACGCCGCCGAGGCCGAGTTCGGAGAGAACGGCTTCGCCCGCACCTCCGTCTCGGCCATCACGCGACGCGCTGGAGTGGCGCAAGGCACGTTCTACCTCTACTTCCCCGGCAAGGGCGACGCGCTGCGCGAGCTGGTGCGCGACATGGGCCGCCAACTCCGGCACGCGCTGGCCGAGGCGACGGTCGGCGCGGGCCACCGCCTCGAGGTGGAGCGCCGCGGCTTGGAGGCGTTCATCGCGTTCGCCCTGGCGCACCAGAACCTCTACAAGGTGGTGATGGAGTCGCAGTTCGTGGACGACTCGATCTACCGCGAGTACTACCAGACGCTGGCCGACGCCTACGCCGCCAACCTCGCGAGCGCGCAGGAGCGCGGGGAGATCCGCGCCGGCGACGCTTCCGCGCAGGCATGGGCGCTGATGGGCATCGCGCACTTCCTCGGCTTGCGCTACGCCATCTGGCAGCACACCTCGCCACCGCCGGAGACGCTTCGCGAGACGCTGGAGATGGTCTCCCACGGCCTGACGGCGGCGCCGGCGACGGCCGCCGTCCGCACCCCCTCGGCCACCGCCACGCACGCCGGTGACCGCGCAGCGAACCACGTGCCAGCCACCTCCGCGCGTCGTACCCGGAGGCGCCAGGCATGACGGCCCACCACCCGCTCGGCACGGCCGACGCGCCGCCGGCGGTCGGCCTCACCGGCATCGGCACCTACGTGCCCCGCGGCCGCCTCTCGGCCGCCGACCTGGCGCACGCCAGCGGCTTGCCCGAGTGGGTGGTGCGCGACAAGCTCGGCATCCAGGAACGCGTGCTGCCTGGTCCCGACGACCACCCCGTGGCCATGGGCGTCTGGGCGGCCGAGCGCGCGCTGGTCGATGCCGGCGTCGGCGCAGAAGACGTCGACGTGGTCATCTCGATCACCGAGGAGTACAAGGAGTACCCGGTGTGGACCGCCGGCATCAAGCTGGCGTACGACGTCGGCGCGCGCCGCGCCTACGCCTACGACGTGGGTCAGAAGTGCGGCACGGCGGTGTTGGCCCTGAAGCAGGCGAAGGACCTGCTGCTGGCCGACCCCAGCGTCGACGTGGTGCTGGTGGCGGGCGGGTACCGCAACTGCGACCTGATCGACCTGCACGACCCCGACGTGCGCTTCATGTACAACCTCGGCGCCGGCGGGGGCGCAGCGGTGGTCCAGCGCCGGCGCGGGCACGCGCTCCTCGGCTCCAGCATCGTCACCGACGGCAGCTTCTCGTTGGACGTGCTGGTACCGGTCGGTGGTACCGTCACGCCGCTCCGCGCCGACAACGTCGCCGACTATCGCCTGCGCGTCCCCGACCCCGCCGGCATGAAGGAACGCCTCGAGCGCGCCAGCCTGGACAACTTCGTGCGCGTCGTCGAAGAGGCGGTGGCGCGCTCGGGCGCGCACCTCGAGCAGGTGGCGTACCTGGCCATGCTCCACGTCAAGCGCAGCGCCCACGAGTACCTCCTCGGCCGCCTCGGGCTGGACGCCGCGCGCTCGATCTACCTGGAGCACTACGGCCACCTCGGCCAAGTCGACCAGCTCCTCTCGCTCGACCTCGCCCGAGCAGCAGGGCGGCTTCGTGAAGGCGACCTCGCCGTGGCCGTGGCCGCCGGGGTGGGGTACGTGTGGAACGCGATCGCGCTGCGCTGGGCGGGCGAACCGGAGGCGCGACCATGATCCTCGACATCGCGCGCCGGCGCGCCGAGCTCACGCCCGACCGACCCGCCCTGTGGTGGCGGGGACGCTGGCTCGACTACGCCGAGCTCGACCGTCGGGCCTCCAGCGCCGCCGCCTACCTCGCCGCCCGCGGCGTCGCGCGAGGAGACCGCGTCGCCATCGTGGCGCACAACGACATCGCCCACCTCGACCTGATCCTGGCGACGGCCAAGCTCGGATTCGTGTACGCCCCGCTGAACGTCCGCCTGGCGGTGCAGGAGCAGGCCGCCATCGGCGCCTACCTGCGGCCGACGCTGATTCTGCACGACGACGACCACCACGCCGCCGCCAGCGCGGCGGCCCGGGGCGCCGAAGCTCCGCTGCTGACGCTCGACGCCTACGAGCAGGCGCTCGCCACGCCGGTGGCGGGGGCGCCGTTACCCGATCCCGAGCTCGGCCCCGAGGACGTGCAGATGATCCTGCTCACGGGCGGCACCACCGGCATCCCGAAGGGCGCCATGCTGCCCTACCGTCAGGGCTTCTACAACGCCGTCAACACCGTGCTGTCGTGGGGGCTCCGCGACGACGACTGCGTCATCCAGGCCACGCCCTGCTACCACGCCGCCGTCAACGCGCTCACCGTGCCGCTCCTGCACGTCGGCGCCCGCGTGGTGCTGCAACGCACCTTCGACGCAGGCGAGTACCTGAGCATGGTGCAGGACCTCGGCGTCAGCGCGCTGTTCCTGGTCCCGACCATGTACCGCATGCTGGCCGAGCACCCCGACTTCGCGCGCGCCGACCTGAGCAGCGTGCGCTGGGCCATCTCCGGCGGCGCCCCCTGCCCCGAGCCGGTGCGGGTGGCGTACGCCCGCCGCGGCGTGCGCTTCCGCCAGGGGTACGGGTTGACCGAAGCGGGCGTCAACTGCTTCGCCATCACGCTCGACCAGGCCGCCGCGCGGCCCGCCTCGGTGGGGAAGCCGATGCTGCACGCCGAAGCCGCCGTGCGCCGTCCCGACGGCACGATCTGCGACGCCGGCGAAGTGGGCGAGCTCACCCTGCGGGGCCCGCACGTGTTCCTGGGGTACTTCGAACGCGACGACGCCACCGCCGAAGCGCTACGCGGCGGCTGGCTCTGGACCGGCGACCTCGCCACGGTGGACGACGATGGGTTCTTCACCATCGTCGGGCGACGCAAGGAGATGTTCATCTCCGGCGGCGAGAACGTCTTCCCGATCGAGGTCGAGACCGCCCTCTACGACCACCCCGCCGTCGCCGAGTGCGCCGTCCTGGGCGTGCCCGACGAGCGCTGGGGCGAGGTCGGGCTGGCGGTGGTGGTGCCTCGCCAAGGTGTCAGCATCGACGCGGCCAGCCTCGTGGCCTTCCTCCGCGAGCGCCTCGCGCGCTACAAGGTGCCCAAGCACCTGCTCCTCGCCAGCGAACTCCCCAAGAGCGGCGCCGGCAAGATCCTCAAGACCGTCTTGCTCGACCGCTTCGTGGCCGGCGCGGCCGACGCCGGGGGCGCGTCGTGAGCGCAGGACCGGAGGCGGCGTTGCGGCCGTTCGGGATCACCACAGACGACGGCGTCCGGTTGCGCGGCGTCGTGCGAGACGCCCGCGATGGCGCGCTCCCGGTCGTCCTCGTCAACGGGCTGACGATGACGGTGGCGGCGTGGGACGGGCTGGAGCGCCTGCTGGCCGAGGACCGCTCGGTGGTGCGCTACGACATGCGCGGCCAGGGCGAGTCGGACGCGCCCGCCGGACCGTACCCCCCGTCGCGTCACGCCGCGGACCTGCTGCAGATGCTGCGGCAGCTGCACCTCGGCAGCGTCCATCTCGTGGCGCTCTCGAACGGCGGCCTGGTGGCGCAGCGCGTGGCGGCGGCGCTGGCCTCCGACACGCCCGCCGACGCGTCCGCGGGCGCGCCCGGCGGCGACGTGCGCCTCGCGAGCCTTGCCCTGCTCGACAGCTTCGCCCTCGTCGACGCGCATCTTCGCGCCGTCCTGCGTTCGTGGCTCGGCGCCCTCGCCGCCGGCGGCGCCGAGGCGCGCTTCGACGCCGCCGTGCCGTGGGTGTGGGGACCCGCCTTCTTGGAAGCGAACGAGGCGGCGCTGGCCGACGCCCGCGCGCTCGCAGGCACCGCCGACGACCACGCCGTGCGCGGCCTGATCGAGGGGCTGCTGACGGACGAAACGCGCGCCCCGGTGGCCGGCCTCGAGCGCGTACGCGTCCCGCTGCTCATCGCGGTCGGCGCGCACGACGTGCTGACGCCACCGCGCGCCAGCGCCGCCATCGCGCACGCCTTCGGCCGCGGCGAGGTGCGCACCATCGCCGACGTCGGGCACGCGGCGCCGCTCGAGGACCCGCGTGCGGTCGCAGTACTGGTGCGGCCGTTCCTGCTGGCTGCGGAGACGGAGGAGGCATGACCCGCACGGTCCATTCGTCCACGATCCCATGGCCGCCGGCGGCGGCAGGGCCGGCGGCTGGCGCTACCGCCCTGCACATCGCCTACGAGCGGGCCGGCGTCGGCAGGCCGGTGCTGCTGATCCACGGGAACTTCGCCAGCCGCCTGTGGTGGAGCGAGCACCTCGACGCCCCCGCCGACGACCTCGACCTGATCGCCCCCGACCTCCCCGGCTTCGGGGCCTCGGACCCGCTGCCAAGCGACCTGCCGGAAGCGCAGTGGGTGGCCGCCTGGGCCGACGCCCTCGCCGGCCTGCTCGACGCGCTCGGCGTCGCGCGCGCCGGCGTGGTGGGCCACAGCCTCGGCGGGGCGGTGGCCCAAGCCCTGGCCGTGCGCCACCCCCGGCGCGTCGACGCGCTGCTGCTGGTGGACGCCGCGCCACCCGGCGGCTTCCCCACCCCCGAGGCGCACTACCCGGTCCTCGAGGCGATGCGGTCCGACCGCGCCTTGCTGCGCGCCAGCCTCGCCGCCATCACGCCCACCCGCCTGCCGCCGACCTTCGAAGCGCTGGTGGACGACGCCATGGCGATGACGCCGCGCGGCTTCCAAGGCAACGCCCGCGCGCTGGCCGCCTACGACCTGTCGGCCGACGCCGCCAACGTGACCGTCCCGGTGACGGTCCTGCATGGCGGCAAGGACGCCCTCGTGACGCGCGCCGTGGCCGAGGCCACCGTCGCCGCGTACCCGAACGCGCGCCTGCTGGCCTGGCCCGACGTCGGCCACTCACCGCCGCTGGAGGCGCCGGACGCGTTCCGAGCACTGCTCGCCGCGACGTTCGGCGCGCCGCCCGACGCCCGCGCCACCTCGACGGGAGGGCCGACATGACATGAGTCCGGCGCTCCGGCACCCGCACCCGCCCCGCATCCGCCGCATCGCCGAGCGAGCGGCCACAGGTTCTCACGAAGGAGGAAGCATGAAGCGCATCATCGCCGTCTTGACGCTCGCCGCCTTGACCCTGGCTTCGGCCCAAGGGGTCAAGATCGGCATCCTGTCGCCCTTGACGGGCGGCGCCGCCGGCACCGGCCAGGCCCAGAAGGCCGGCTTCGAACTGGCGCTCGCCGAGATCAACGCAGCTGGCGGCGTCCTCGGGCAGCCGCTCGAGCTGATCATGGAAGACACCAAGGCCGACCCCGCCACCGCCGTGGCCGCCTTCGAGAAGCTCATGACCGAAGACGGCGTCGAGTTCATCGCCGGAGGCTACTCGTCGGGCGTGACGCTGGCGCTGGCCGAGTCGTTCAAGACCTTCCAGCCGATCGTCAGCTGGATCGGCGGGGCCGTGTCCGGCATCGGCATCGACGGCTTCGACGGCATCGAGGAGCTGCTCGGCGCCGAGCCGTGGTTCTTCCACGTCCACCCCTGGGACTACCAGAACACCGAAGCGTCCACCGCCTTCATGGCCAGCCTCGGCGTCCCGACCGTGGCGCTGCTGCACGAGGACTCCGCCTTCGGCGGCCCGGGCGCGGTGGCGGCCGAGGCGCTGCTCGAGAACGCCGGCATGGACGTGGTGCTGCGCGAGGCGTTCAAGTCGACGCTGCTCGGCGGCACCGGCGACTTCCGCGCCACCATCGCCAAGGCGCAGGCGTCGGGCGCCGAAGCGCTGTTCTGGATCGGCTACGACAGCGACGTGGTGCCGCTCACCAGCCAGATCCGCGAGTTGAACTACACCCCGCAGTACATCTTCGGGGCCCCTCCGGGATGGCCGAGCGAGTTCGACGCCGCGCCCGAAGCGCAGTGCGTGACCGGCCTCATCGGCTACCTGCCGAACCTGCCGAACCCCGAGGCGAAGACGTTCCTCGACGACTACATGGCGATGCACGGTCGCGCGCCCGACAACTACATGGCGGCGCTCGCCTACGCCCAACTGTGGAGCTACGCCGACGCCATCAACGCCGCAGGCAGCACCGACCAGGCGGCGGTCATCGAGGCGATGCAGCAGGGCACCTTCCGCTCGCCGATGGGCGACTGGAGCTTCAAGCCGTCGCAGATCGCGCTGCATCAGGGCTTCGGCTCCGAGATGTGGTTCGTCTTCCAGTTCCAGGACGGCGTGCGCGAGATCGTCTGGCCCGCCGACCGCGCCACCGCTCCGCTGGTGAGCTGCCGCTGAGGCACGTTCGCGCCTGACGGCGGGTGGGGAGGGTCGCCTTCGGCCCTCCCCACCGCCCGGCGCTCCCGCCCATGGACCTCTCCCTCCTCCCCCAGGCCATCGTCTCCGGCGTGCTCGCCGCCGGTCTCTACGCCCTCGTGTCGGTGGGCCTGGCGCTCGCCATCGGCGTGATCGGCATCGTCAACTTCGCACACGGGGAGTTCTTCATGGTGGGCGCGTTCCTGGCCTATCAGCTCTTCGTGAGCTTCGGCTTCGACCCGCTCGTATCTCTTCTGTTCGTCGCGCCCGCGCTGGCGGTCCTCGGCGCGGCGATCTACCTATCTTCCATCCGCTACGTGCTGAAGGCGCCCGAGCTGAACCAGATGCTGCTCACCTTCGGCGTCGGCATCATCCTGCAGAACGCGGCGCTGCTGATCTGGGGCGGCGATCCGCGCACCATCGCCGACGTGCCGTACCGCTCCGTCGGCGTTCAGGTCGCTGGCGTCAGCATCGGCATGGTGCCGCTCGGGAGCTTCCTGATCTCGCTGGTGTTGGTGGTGGCGCTCTACTGGATGCTGGCGTCCACGCCGATCGGCCGCGCCATGCGCGCGGTGGCGCAGAACCGCATCGGCGCGGGCCTGGTGGGGCTGGAGGTGAACCGCGTCTACCTGATCGCCTTCGCCCTGTCTGCGCTGCTGGCGGGCATGGGCGGGGTGATGATCGCGGTGATCCAGTCGCCCACCCCGACCGTGGGCTTCGCCTTCACCCTGAAGGCGTTCGCCATCGTGGTGCTCGCGGGCCTCGGGAACGTGCGCGGCATCGTGGCGGCGTCGCTCACGGTGGCGCTGGCCGAGTCGCTGGTCGCCACCCTGGTGCCGAACGGCGACGCGCTGCGCAACATGGTCTTCTTCGCCATCATCTTCGTGGCGCTGGTGGTGCGCTCCCGGAGGACGGCGTGAGCCTCGGCCGCACGCCGCCGGAGGGGCGCTCGTGAACCGCCTGACGCGCGACCTGCTCGTCGCCCTGCTGTTCGGCGTGGCGTTGGCGGCGCTGCCGCCGCTGCTGCGCGAAGCGTTCGGCAGGGCCTCGGTGAGCTACCTCTCGCTCGCCACCAACGCCATCGTGCTGGCCACCTTGGCGCTGTCGTGGGACGTGCTGGCGCGTACCGGGCAGTTGTCGCTGGCGCACGCGGCGTTCACCGGCGCCGGCGCCTACAGCACGGCGGTGCTGCTGAAGCTCGCCGACGTGCCCCTGTGGCTCGGGATCCCCCTCGGCGGGGTGGTCGCTGCGGCGCTGGCGTTGGGACTCGGGTCGGTGACGCTACGCCTCTTCGGCATCTACTTCGCCATCGCCACCTTGGCGTTCACCGAGGTGCTGAAGTCCGCGGTGCAGCGCCTCCCCACCGCCGTCGCCGGCGGCGCCGCCGGCGTCAACGTGGCCACGCTGTTCCGACCCACCTTCGTGCCGGGCGAGATGGAGCGCTGGGAGGTGGCGTTCCTGCGCAACCAGAGCTACTTCTGGGTGTACGCCGGCCTGCTCCTGATCGCCGTCGTGGTCTCGGTGGTGGTCCAGCGCTCGCGGCTGCGCTCGGCGTTCACCGCCATCCGCACCAACGAGCAAGTGGCGGGCGTGATGGGCGTGAACCCGGCACGGATGAAGCTGCTGGCGTTCGTGCTGTCGAGCTTCGTGGCGGGGCTCCTCGGCGCCGTCGAGGCGCATCGCCTCGGCAGCGTCAGCCCCGACGGCGCGTTCTCGGTGCACACCACCGTACTGGCGCTGGTGACGCCGATCTTCGGTGGCCTCTACACCACCGTCGGGCCGATCCTCGGCGCGGTGGTGCTGGCGAGCCTCGAGGAGACGCTCAAGCGCACCTTCTCCGAGGGGTACCTCATCGGCTACGGCATCGTGCTGGTGGCGTCGATCCTGTTCATGCCGCGCGGGCTGGTGGGGCTGCTCTCGCGCCTCGGGCGCCGCGCCCGCCGCAGCACCGAGCCGCCTCCGACCGCCGGGAGCGCGCCGCGCGGCGCGAAGACCCGGGCCGCGGCGGCACCCTCCGCCGCCGGCGCGGAGGCGAAGCGATGACGGCGTCCGCGGCGCTGCTGCGAGCGCGTCGCCGCACCAAACGCTTCGGCGGACTGGCCGCGGTCGACGACGTGTCGTTCGACGTCGAGGCCGGCGAGATCTTCGCCATCATCGGCCCCAACGGCGCCGGCAAGACCACCACCCTCAACCTGGTCTCGGGGCTGCTGACCCCCACCAGCGGCAGCCTCGAACTCGGCGGGACCGACATCACCCGCTTGCCCACCTACGCGCGCTGCCGGTTGGGGCTCGGCCGCGCCTTCCAGGTGGTGCAGCCGTTCCCCGAGATGACGGTCGAAGAGAACGTGCTGGTGGGTGCGCAGTTCGGCTCCGGACCGGTGGCGTCGGCCGAAGCCCGCAGGCGCGCCGACGCCGCGCTCGAGCGCACCGGGCTGGAGGCCATGCGCGACCACCCGGTGGAAGACCTCAACCTGCTGCAGGAGAAACGCCTCGAGATCGCCCGCGCCCTCGCTACCCAGCCGAGCGTGCTGCTGCTCGACGAGGTGATGGCCGGCCTGCGCCCGGCCGAGGCGCGGATCGCCGTCGAGCTGGTGAAGAGCGTGCGGGCCGAAGGCATCACGGTGGTGTTCATCGAGCACGTCATGCCGGTGGTGCGCGACCTCGCCGACCGCGTCCTGGTGATGGACCACGGCGCCGAGTTGGCGCGCGGCAGCTACGCCGAGGTGACCGCCGACCCACGCGTGATCGAGGCGTACCTAGGTACCGAGGACGAGGCCGAGCAGGAGGGTGGCCGATGAGCAGCGCGCTGGAGGTCCGCGGCCTACGCGCCGGCTACGGCAAGATCACCGTGCTGTGGGACGTCGACCTCGACGTGGCCGAGGGCGAGTTCGTCACCATCATCGGCGCCAACGGCGCGGGCAAGACCACCTTGCTCCGTGCCATCAGCGGACTGGTGCCGACGCGCGGTGGCAGCGTTCGCGCCCTCGGGGGCACCCTGCTCACCGGCTCGTCGCCCGCGCGGATCGTGCGCGCCGGCGTCGGTCACGTCCCCGAGGGACGGCAGCTCTTCCCGCTGATGACGGTGCGCGAGAACCTCGAGAGCGGCGCGGCGTACCTGCCGCGGGCCCGCCCGCGCGCCGCGCAGAACCGCGCGTTCGTGTACCAGCTGTTCCCGCGCTTGGCCGAGCGCGAACGCCAACTGGCGGGCACGCTGTCGGGCGGCGAGCGCCAGATGCTGGCCATCGGCCGCGCCTTGATGAGCGACCCCAAGCTGCTGCTGGTCGACGAGCCGAGCCTCGGCCTGGCGCCCGCCCTGGTGCGCACCGTGTTCCACGCCCTGCGGCAGATCAACGACGGAGGCGTCACCGTCGTGTTGGTCGAACAGAACGTGCAGCAGTCGCTGCGCATCGCCGACCGCGCCTACGTGCTCGAGAACGGCGAGGTGCGCAAGCAAGGCACCGGCTCCGAGTTGCTGGGGGACCCTGAGGTGCGAGCGGCGTACCTGTCGATGTGAGGTGGCGCCGACGTGGCGGATGCAGCACCACCCGGCGGCCGGATGCTGTACCTTGGCGCAAACCCGAACGAAGGGAACCCGCATGCGCATCCTTGGTCGTAAGGCACCGTGGTTCGTCCTCGTGCTGGTCACGGCGTCGCTCGTGGCCTGCGACTCGATCCCGTTCCTCGGCAACCAGAAGCCCGTCGCGGCCTTCACGGCCACGCCGACCACCGGCTTCGACCCGTTGTCGGTGGACCTCGACGCCAGCACCAGCTCCGACCCCGACGGGACCGTGGTGTCCTACGCGTGGACCATCGGCTCCACCGACCTCACGGGCGTCACCGCCAACGTGGTGCTCACCGTGGGCACGCACACCGTCACGCTCGTCGTCACCGACGACGAAGGGGCCACCGACTCGGCGGAGCGCACCATCGTCGTGCAGGCCGCCGCGCCCGACGTGCTCGAGCCGCTTCCCGACCATCTCGACATGGCCGCCAACGTGAACGAGTTCGACGTGGGCGCGTTCGACCTCGGCAACAACGGCAGCCTGCCGCTGGACGCCAGCCTCTCCACCGACGCGGCCTGGCTCGACGTCAGCCCGACCGACGTCGCCGTCGGCGCCGGGGCCCTCCAGCAGTTCGTCGTGACCGCCACCTGCGGCCCCAGCGAAGAGACGCGCAACGGCACCATCACCATCGCCACGAACGACCCCGACGAGCCGACCAAGACGGTCACGGTGGCGCTGGAGTGCACCATCCCGCCGCCGACCGCGTTCCACGTGGCGTTGGTGTTCACCGGCGCGGGCTTCGACGCGGGGCGGCAAGCCGTGTTCGAGCAGGCCGCCAACCGCTGGGCCGAGGTCATCACCGGCGACCTGCCCGACATCCCCGTCGACCAGGACGACGTGAACCTCTTCTGCCCCGGCAACACCTTCTCGGGCACCGTCGACGACGTGCTGATCTTCGCCACCATCGAACCGATCGACGGGCCGTACGGCATCGTGGGGCAAGCCAGCGCGTGCGCCGTGCGCAGCAATGCGGACGGCGGTACCCCGTTGCTCGGCCAGATGAGCTTCGACAGCGCCGACATCGATCTGATGGAGGGCAACGGCACCTTCCTGGGCGTGATCCTGCACGAGATGGGCCACGTGCTCGACCTCAACGGCTTCGTCTGGGACAACGCGGGCTTCCTGACCTACGACGACCCGACCGATTGCCTGGCGTCGACCGTGGTCGAGTTCACCGGTCCGAACGCCGTGGCGGAGTGGTCCGCGCTCGGCGGGAGCGGGAACGTGCCGGTCGAGAACAACGGCATCGCCGGCACCGCCTGCAGCCACTGGGACGAGGAGACGTTCGACAACGAACTGATGACGGGCTACGTGGCGCTCGACATGCCGCTGTCGCGCCTGACGGTGGCGGCGCTCGACGACCTGGCCTACCAGGTGAACTACGCAGCCGCCGACGCCTACTCCCTACCTCCGGCCGCGCCCCTTCGCACCGAGGCGCTCACGCTCCTGCGCGAAGAGATCCTGCCGCCGCTCGGCGCCATCGGCACCGACGGCACCGCCACACCGTTCACGCCGCAGGCGCCGTACCGCCTGGACCTCCGGATGCGCTGACGCAAGGCCAGGCGAGTGCGGCCCCCACGCCATGGACGCGTGGGGGCCGCACTCGCTCCGGGGGGAGGACGCGTGGCGGGCGCCACGCTCCCCGAGCGCTCCCTCAACTCCAGTCCAGGATCACCTTCCCCGACCGCCCCGAGCGCATCACGTCGAACCCCTCCTGGTAGCGCTCCATCGGGAAGTGGTGGGTGATGATCGGGGTGACGTCGAGGCCGGACAGCAGCAGGTTCTTCATCTTGTACCAGGTCTCGAACATCTGCCGGCCGTAGATGCCCTGCAGCGTGAGGCCCTTGAAGATCACCTGGTTCCAGTCGATGGCGATGTCGCGGCTGGGGATGCCCAACAGCGCCACCTTGCCCCCGTTGATGACGGCGCCCAAGAACTGCTGGAACGCCGCCGGCGCACCGGACATCTCCAGCACCACGTCGAAGCCTTCGGTCATGCCGAGCTCGCGCATGACGTCGCGCAGGTCCACCGACGGGTCGGAGACGTTCACCGCGCGGGTGACGCCCATGGCGGGCGCCATCTGCAGGCGCGCGTCGTTGACGTCGGTGATCACGACGTTGCGCGCGCCCACGAAGCGCGCGATGGCGGCCGCCATCAGGCCGATCGGGCCGGCCCCGGTGATCAGCACGTCCTCCCCCACCAGGTCGAACGCCAGCGCGGTGTGCACGGCGTTGCCCAACGGGTCGAGGATGGCGGCCACCTCGTCGGGGATGGCGTCGGGCAGCCTGAAGGCGTTGAACGCCGGCAGCACCAGGTAGTCGGCGAATGCCCCTTGCCGCTGCACGCCCACCCCGAGCGTGTTGGGACAGAGGTGGCGGCGCCCGGCGCGGCAGTTGCGGCAGTAGCCGCAGGTGATGTGCCCCTCCCCGGAGACGCGGTCGCCCACGGCGAACCCGCGCACCTCCGAGCCCACCTCCTCGACCACGCCGACGTACTCGTGCCCCGTCACCAACGGCACCGGCACGGTGCGCCGCGACCAGGCGTCCCAGTTGTAGATGTGCACGTCGGTACCGCAGATGCTGGTCTTGCGGATGCGGATGAGCAGGTCGTTGGGCCCGGGCGTCGGCTTCGGTACCTCGGTGCGCCAGATGCCCTCGCGCGGCTCGAGCTTGCCGAGCGCCCTCACGCGATCACCCCGAGCTCGGCGCCCACCCGGCGGAAGGCGTCGACGGCGCGCACCAGCTGCGCCCGCGTGTGCGCCGCCGACATCTGCGTGCGGATGCGCGCCCGCCCCTTCGGCACCACCGGGAACGAGAAGCCGATGACGTACACCCCCTCGTCGAGGAGCCGGTCGGCCATGCGCGTGGCCAACGCCGCGTCGCCGATCATCACCGGGATGATCGGGTGGCCTTCGCCCGCGAGGGTGAAGCCGGCGTCGGTCATCGCCTGGCGGAAGTAGGCGGCGTTGTCGCGCAGGCGCGCACGAAGGTCGTCGCCGTCCTCCAGCAGGTCGAGCACCGCCAGCGACGCCGCGACCACGGCCGGCGCCACCGAGTTCGAGAACAGGTACGGCCGGCTGCGCTGCCGCAGCCACGCGATGACCTCCTTGCGCCCGCTGGTGAAGCCGCCCGACGCCCCGCCGAGCGCCTTCCCGAGGGTGCTGGTGAGGATGTCCACGCGCCCCATCACCCCCTTCGCCTCGTGCGAGCCGCGGCCGCGATCCCCGACGAAGCCGGTGGCGTGGCTGTCGTCGACCATCACCATGGCGCCGTGACGCTCGGCCAGGTCGCAGATCGCGCCTAGGTCGGCCACGATGCCGTCCATCGAGAACACGCCGTCGGTGGCGATGAGCTTGAAGCGCGCCCCCTTGGCGGCCTGGAGCTGCCGTTCGAGGTCTTCCATGTCGTCGTTGGCGTAACGGAAGCGCTGCGCCTTGCTTAGGCGGATGCCGTCGATGATGCTGGCGTGGTTGAGCGCGTCGGAGATGACCGCGTCCTGCTCGCCCAGCAGCGTCTCGAACAGGCCGCCGTTGGCGTCGAAGCACGAGGAGTAGAGGATGGTGTCCTCGGTGCCGAGGAAGCGGCTGACGCGCTCCTCGAGTTCGGTGTGGATGTCCTGCGTGCCGCAGATGAACCGCACCGAGGCCATGCCGAAGCCGCGCCGCCGGATCCCGTCGATGGCGGCTTCCATGATGCGGGGGTGGTTGGCGAGGCCGAGGTAGTTGTTGGCGCACAGGTTCAAGACCTCGCGTTCGCCGTCCGCCCGCTCGGGCCGGACGTCGCGCACGCGGATCATCGCCTGCTGTTGCGACGCGATGACGCGCTCGGCCTTGAACAGCCCCTCGCGCTTCAGCGCGTCGAGCTCGCTCGTCAGGAAGCGTAGGAAGTCGTCGCGATCATTCTCCATAGGGCACCCAGATGTTCTTCACGCGCGTGGCGCGGCGCAGGTACTCGCGCCCTTCGCCTTGTGCCGGATCGAACCAATCGCGCTTCCGGCCGGCGTTCACCCACGTCGCCTTCAGGTTCCCGACGCTCTCGCGCTCCACCATGGCGCTGCCCCCTGCCGTGCCGACGTACCACATCGCCGCCACCGCGTCGTGCTTGGCCAGCACCGCGGCCAGCTCGTCCCGTACGCCGGTGACGATGTTGAGCGCGCCGGCGGGGACGTCGGAGGTGTCGAGCACCTGGTAGAAGTCGGTGGCGGCCAACGGCCAGCGCGCCGACGGCACCGCCACCACGCGGTTGCCCATCGCCAGCGCCGGCGCCACCAACGACACGAACGCCAGCAGCGGCGCCTCGTCGGGGCACACGACCGCCATCACGTCCCACGGCTCGTGCATCGCCAGCGTGACGTTGCGGTGCGGCGTCGGATGCACCTGGCCGTCGTACTTGTCGGCGTAGGCGGCGTACGTGAACAAGCGCCGCACGCTCGTCTCCACCTCGCGGACCGCGAGACGCTTCGGCACCCCGGTCATGGCGCGCAGGCGCTCCTCGAACTCGGGCGCACGCAGCGACAAGTTCTCGGCGAGGTAGTAGAGCACCTGCGCCCGGCCGTGCGCGGTGGCCTTGGTCCAGGCCGCGTTCTTCTCGGCCGCCTCCACCGCGTCGCGCACGTCCTTGCGGTTGCCGAGCGGCGCCTCGCCGACGCGCGTGCCGTCCTCGCTCAGCACCGGGTAGACGTAGTTGCCGTCGGGGCGCTTCTGCTTGCCGCCGACGTAGAGCTTGGGCGTGCGGTCGATGGCGGGCTGGGTCCCGGCCGCGTCCTCGTCGTCGCCCACGCCGGCGTCGAGCGCGTCGGCGCCCAGGGGCGGCGTCAGGTCGGCGGGGCCGTAGCTGGGCAGGCCCTTCTCCCACGTCGGCCTCAGGTACTCGAACATCCCTTCGCGGCCGCCCTCGCGGCCGAAGCCGCTCTCGCGGTAGCCGCCGAAGCCGGAGGCGGCATCGAAGACGTTGGTGCAGTTCACCCACACGACGCCGGCCTTGAGTTTCGGCGCGACGTCGAGCGCGAGGTTCACGTTCTCGGTCCAGACGCTGGCGGCGAGGCCGTACCGGGTGTCGTTGGCCAGCTCGACCGCCTCGGCCGGGGTGCGGAACGTCATCGACACGATCACCGGCCCGAAGATCTCCTCCTGCGCGATGGTCGCGGCCGAGGAGACGTTGGTGAAGAGGGTCGGCGGGTAGTACCAGCCCTGCTGCGGCAGCGCCCAGCTGGGTTGGTAGCAGTGCGCGCCTTCGGCCTTGCCCTGCGCTACCAGACGCTCGATCTTCTCGAGCTGCACCGGGGCGATGATGGCGCCGATGTCGATGCCCTTGTCGAGGGCGGGGCCCTCCCGCAGCGTCTCCATGCGCTCGCGAAGCTTGTGCTCGACCTTGGCCGCCACGCTCTCCTGCACCAGCAGGCGGCTGCCCGCGCAGCACACCTGGCCCTGGTTGAACCAGATGGCGTCGACCACGCCTTCGACGGCGCTGTCGAGGTCGGCGTCGTCGAACACCAGGAACGGCGACTTGCCGCCGAGCTCGAGCGAGAGCTTGACCCCGCGGCCCGCAGTGGCCCGGCGGATGATCCGTCCCACCTCGGTCGAGCCGGTGAACGCCACCTTGTCGAGACCCTCGTGGGCCACCAGTGCGGCGCCGGTGCGGCCGTCGCCGGTGACGACGTTGAGCACCCCAGCAGGCAACCCCACCTCGACCGCCAGCTCGGCGAACGCCAGCGCCGAAAGCGGCGTGAACTCCGCCGGCTTGAGCACCACCGTGTTGCCCGCAGCCAGCGCCGGAGCGACCTTCCAGGCCAGCATCAGCAGCGGGAAGTTCCACGGGATCACCTGGCCGCATACCCCCACCGCCTCGTAGCCGGGGTACTCCTGCTCGAGCAGCTGCGCCCAGCCGGCGTGGTGGTAGAAGTGGCGCGCCACCAACGGGACGTCGATGTCGCGCGTCTCGCGGATCGGTTTGCCGTTGTCGAGCGACTCGAGGACCGCCAACAGACGGGCGTGCTTCTGGACGTGCCGCGCCAGGGCGTAGAGGTAGCGCGCGCGGCCGTGGCCGCCCAACGCCTGCCAGGCCGGCAGCGCGGCGCGCGCCGCCTTCACCGCCTTGGCGACGTCCTTGTCGTCCCCTTGCGTCACCTGGGCGAGCTCGCTGCCGTCGCCCGGGTGGTGGGTGGCGAAGGTGGCGCCGGCCGCCGGTCTGGTGAAGCGGCCGTCGACGAAGTGCCCGAAGCGCCTGCCGTGACGGTCGAGCCAGGCGTGCGCGACGTCCGCCGCCTCGGGGGCGGGGCCGTAGTCCATGGTCCGGAAGATGTCTCGTACGCTCATGCGCTCTGCTCCTGCCCTGCGTGCCGTGCGGTCATCCGAGCGGGTGCCGGAAGGTCGCCGAGTAGCGCCCGGTGACGTGGTGCTCGAGTTGGCGTTCGATGTCGGCCAGGAGCGAGCTGGCGCCCAAGCGGAAGAGGTCGGGCTCGAGCCAGCGGCGCCCGAGCTCCTCCTTCATCAGCGTGAGCCACGCCAGGGCGTCCTTGGCGGTGCGGAGCCCGCCGGCGGGCTTGAACCCCACCCGCAACCCGGTGCGCTCGTGGTACGCGCGGATGGCGCGCGCCATGACCAGGCTCACGGGCAGGGTGGCGTTCTCGCTCTCCTTGCCGGTGGAGGTCTTGATGAAGTCGGCGCCGGCCATCATCGCCACCAGGCTGGCACGGTAGACGTTGCGCAGGCTCCCCAACTCGCCGGTGGCGAGGATCGTCTTGAGGTGGGCGTCGCCGCACGCTTCGCGGAAGGCGCGGACCTCGTCGTAGAGCGCCTGCCAGTCGTGCGTCAGCACGTGGCGGCGCGAGATGACGATGTCGATCTCGGCCGCCCCCGCGGCCACCGAGCGATGGATCTCCTCCACGCGGGTGGCGAACGGAGACAGCCCCGCCGGGAAGCCGGCGGATACCGCGGCCACCGGGACGCCGGAACCGCGCAACGCCTCCACCGCGGTGGGCACCATGTCGTGGTAGACGCACACCGCCGCGGTGGTGACACCCAAGTCGGCGACACCGAGGGCGTCGAGCAGGTCGTTGCGCACGGGGCGCAGCGCCTTGGCGCACAAGCGGCGGACGCGGCCGGGGGTGTCGTCGCCCGAGAGGGTGGTGAGGTCGATGAGCGTGACGGCCTTGAGCAACCAGGCGGCCTGCCACTCCTTCTTGACGCTGCGGCGTGTGGTCAGGGTGGCGGCGCGGCGCTCGACCGCGCTGCGGTTCACGCGCGCGCCCTGCACCCAGTCGAGCTCGAGCGCCATGCCGGCGTTGCGCGCGAGCGGCTCCATGCCTTCGCCGGCGAGGTGGGGACGGTGCTCGGCGGGCGGCGCGTTGGTGGGGATGGTCATGCGGCGCTCTCCTCGGTGCGTCGACGGGGCAACGACCCCGGGACGAGGCGGCGGGCGCGCGGCTCGCGCCGACGCGTGTCGTCCTCGACGGAGCATCGGCGAAGCATCGACGACACGCGTGCACCAAGCATACACGCCGGCTTCCGGCGCCGCCGCGCAGGAACGCCGCGTCGGTCGGGTGCTCGAGCGCGGCGGGCGTGGGCAGCGTACCCGAGGGACGGTCCGAGAGCCGGGCGGGCCAGACGGGACGCGCGGCTATGATTGACGTCGAGCGCGAGGACCGGAACGTCGGCGCGATGCTCGGCCGAGCAACGCTCGGACCCGGCGCGCATCGGACAAGCCCGCCGGCGGTGCTTGCGCGCCTCAGGAGGGTCCCATGCAGCTCGCTCGTTTCCCCCGCCGCCGCTACACGTCGGCGCCCACCCCGCTCGAGCGCCTCGACCGCCTCACCGACCACCTCGGTGGCCCGACCCTGTGGATCAAGCGCGACGACCTCCTCGGCCTCGCCGGCGGCGGCAACAAGACGCGCAAGCTCGAGTTCCTGGTGGCCGACGCGCTCGCGCAGGGGGCCGACACGCTCGTCACTACCGGTGCGGTGCAGTCGAACCACTGCCGCCTGACGCTGGCCGCGGCGGTGAAGGAGGGCCTGGCGTGCCGCTTGGTGCTCGAGGAGCGCGTGCCCGGCAGTTACGACGAGACCGCCAGCGGCAACAACTTCCTCTACCGGCTGCTCGGCGCCGAGAAGGTCACGGTGGTCCCGGCCGGCACCGACTTGGCCGCGGCCATGCAGGCGGAAGCCGACACGCTGGCGCGCGAAGGACGGCAGGGGTACGTCATCCCGGGTGGCGGGTCGACCCCGCTCGGCGCGCTCGGGTACGTGGCCTGCGCCCAGGAGTTGCTGGCTCAGGCGTTCGACGCCGACCTGCGCATCGACCACCTGGTCGTCGCCAGCGGCTCGGGCGGCACCCACGCCGGCGTCGTGGCGGGCCTGACCGGCGCCAACGCCGGGGTGACGATCACCGGCATCAGCGTGCGCGCGGCCGCGGCGCCGCAGGCCGCGAAGATCCTCGACCTGGCGCGCGCCACCGCGGCGAAGCTCGGGTCGCGTCACGCCGTCGAGGAGAGCGCCGTCCGGGTGCTCGACGGGTACGTCGGCGCCGGCTACTCGCTCCCGACCGACGCGATGGTCGAGGCGGTGCAGCTGTTCGCGCGCGTCGAAGGCATCCTGCTGGACCCGGTGTACACCGGCAAGGCGGCTGCCGGGCTGATCGATCTAGTGCGCCAGGGTGCGTTCGACCGCGACGCCAACGTCGTCTTCCTGCACACCGGCGGCTCCCCCGCCCTCTACGCCTACCAGGACGTCGTCCTGCGATGAGCGCGACGCGGCCGGTGATCGGCGTGCTGGGCGGCATGGGTCCCGAGGCGACGCTCGACTTCTACGCCAAGGTCATCGCCGCGACGCCCGCGCACCGTGACCAGGAGCACCTGCACCTGATCATCGACGCCGACCCGACGGTGCCGAACCGCAACGACGCGGTCGCCGGCACCGGCCCTTCCCCGGCACCGCGGTTGGCGGCCATGGCGGCGCGGCTGGAGGCCGCCGGCGCGGACCTGCTGGTGATGGCGTGCAACACCGCCCACGCCTTCCAGGACGCCGTCGTCGCTGCCGTGCAAGTGCCGTTCGTGAGCATCCTCGACGAGACCGTCGCCGCGACCTTGCACGCCGCCCCCGGCGTGACGCGGGTCGGCGTCCTGGCCACCTCGGGCGCCCAGGACGCGCGCCTGTACCCCGACGCCTTCGCTCGGCACGCCGTCGTGGTCGAGGAACCGAACGGCGCGGACCGCGCCGCCTTCATGCACCTGCTCTACCGCGTCAAGGCGGGAGACAAGGGCGCCGAGGTGCGCTCCGCGATGCGCGCCATCGCCGCGCGCCTCGTCGCACGCGGGGCGGAGGCCATCGTGGCCGGTTGCACCGAGGTGCCGCTGGTACTCGGTGCCGACGACCTACCCGTCCCGTTCATCACGTCCACCGACGCCCTGGTCGACGCCGTGGTGGCGATCGGCACCGGCGCGCGGCCCCTGCCCCCGCGGCGGCCCTAGGCTGCCCGGACGGCGCCCACCCAGCTGGGTGGGCGCCATGGTCGAGCCGTCGCGCGACTCGGACGCATTGCGTCCAAGATGTTGACACCTTGGACGCAATGCGTCTATCATCCGAGGGTCCCGTCGCCCCGAAGCCGCGTGTTCCGAAAGGGGACCGATGCGCCAAGGCACCTACCACCAGCTCGACGTCGTCGACCGTCGCATCGTCGACCTGCTGCGCCAGGACGGCCGCATGCCGTACCGCGAGATGGCCCGTCGCCTCGGCGTGTCCGAGTCGATGGTGCGCAAGCGCGCCACGAAGCTGCTCGACGCCGGCTGGCTGCGCGTGCTGGCGATCAGCGACCCGCTCAAGCTCGGCGTCGCCATCGTCGCAACCACCTACGCCACCGTCAGCCCCCACGCCCTGGAGCGCGTCACCGACGAGCTCGCCCGCAACGACGCGGTGCGCTACCTCGCCATCGGGGTGGGGAGCCACAACGTGGTGCTGGAGTCGCTGCACGCCAGCGACGAGGACCTGCACGACTTCATCCAGCGCGAGCTGGGCAAGGAGGGGATCATCCGAAGCGAGACCATCCACGTCGTGAAGATCAAGAAGAGCGTGTGGGACTGGCCCGTGCCGCCCGCGCCGAACGCCGACGGCGAACGCGACGTGACGACCGACGACGTACAGGAACGGAGCCGACCCACATGAGACGATCCCTGACGACCTTCGCGTTCTCCGCGGCCTTGCTGTTCGCGGCCAGCGGCAGCGCGCAGACCTCCGGCGGCACCCTGATCGCCGCCTGGGCGCAAGACCCGGTGGGCCTCGACCCCCACATCACCAGCGCCTACTCCAGCTTCCAGGTCCTCGAGAACGTGCTCGACACCCTCGTGACCCTCGACGAGGAACAGAACGTCGTGCCCTCCCTGGCGGAGTCGTGGGAGGTGTCCGATGACGGCCTGGTGTGGACCTTCCACCTGCGCGACGGCGTGATGTTCAGCAACGGCCGTGCGCTCACCGCCGACGACGTGGTGTACACCTACGACCGCATGCTCGACCCGGCCACCGGGTCCGGCAACGCCTACCTGCTGGCCGGCGTCGTGGACGTCGCGGCGGTCGACGATCGCACCGTGACCATCACCCTCGACGAGCCGAACGTGGCTCTGCTCGGCCACCTCGCGGTCAACAAGTCGGTCGGGATCATCGCGCGCGAGAGCGTCGACGACGGCACCATCAACACCCAGCCGATCGGCACCGGGCCGTTCATGATCACCGACTTCCAGCCCGGCACCAGCGTCCGTCTCGAACGCAACCCGCACTACTGGCAAGACGGCCTTCCCTACCTCGACGCCATCGACATCCGCATCATCCCCGACGAGTCGGTGCGCCGCACCGCGCTGGTGTCCGGCGACGTCGACTGGACCATCTCGGTGCCGCCGCAGGCGCTCGACCAGTTGCGCTCCGAAGACGGCATCGTGGTCGACGAGACCACCGCCGGCGCCTACTGGTACATCGGCGTCAACCTACGGCGCGAACCGCTGAACGACCCGCGTGTGCGCCAGGCGCTCGCGTTCGCCGTCAACCGCGACAACATCGCCGTGGCGGCCAGCTTCGGTACCGCGCAGCCGACCGACGGGCCGATCCCCTCCTCCAGCGCATGGGCGATGGACTACGCGCCGTACGGCTACGACCCGGAGCGCGCCCGCGAACTGCTTGCCGAGGCCGGTCTGGCCGACGGCTTCGACATGGAGATCATGCCGACCACCCAGTACGAGGAGTCGATCCGCGCGGCCCAGGTCATCCAAGCCGATCTCGCGGCCGTCGGCATCCGCGCCACCATCCGCTCGCTGGAGTGGGCCGAGTGGCTGCAGGAAGAAGGCGACGGGAACTACGACACCTACGTCTGCTCGTGGAACGGTCTGGTCGACCCGGACGATTACTTCTACGCGCAGCACAAGACCGGCGAGGTCTTCAACTTCACCGGCTACAGCAACGCCACCGTCGACGAGCTGCTCGACGAGGGTCGGCGCACGCAGGCGTTCGACGAGCGGTACGGGATCTACCAGCAGATCAACCAGACCATCGTCGACGAGGCCCCGTACGTCTACCTCTACAATCCGCTCAACATCAACGCCTACGCCACCCACGTGCAGGGCTACCAGGCGCGCGGCGACCAGGCCATCCGCTTCCTGGGAACCTGGCTCGACCGCTGAGCCACGTCCCCATCCCGGCGCGGGGGCCATCGTTCTGGCCATGACCCGACGCGGTCCCCGCGCCACGAGCAGGTCCTCGCTGGCCGGAAGGTGGGGGCGCCCGACGCCCCCACCACCCCCTATCCCCCCGCCCTTCCCGGGTCGCCGCGCACCCCCAGGAGGAACCGTTGAGCCTCCGCTATCTTCTGCAACGCATCTCGACGCTGGCGTTGGTGCTCTTCGGCGTCTCCGTCCTCACCTTCGCCATCCAGCCGCTGGTACCGGGCTCGCCGGCCCGTGTGATCCTCGGTGTGCACGCCACCGACGCGACGCTCGCCGCGCTCGAGCACGAGCTCGGCCTCGACCGGCCGCTGCCGGTGCAGTACTGGAGCTGGGTGAGCGGCATCGTGCTTCGCGGCGACTTCGGCGACAGCCTCATCTCCGGCAAGGCCATCCGGGGCGAGATCGCCAGGCGCCTCCCCGCCACCCTCACGCTGGCGGCCGCGGCGCTGCTGATCGGCCTGCTGATCGCGCTGCCTAGCGGCGTCCTCTCGGCACTCAAGCCCGGCAGCGCGCGCGACCTCGGCATCTCGGTGATGTCGCAGGTCGGCGTCTCGGTCCCGGAGTTCTGGCTCGGCATCCTGCTGGTACTGCTGTTCGCCGAGCGCTGGGACGTGCTGCCGTCGAGCGGGTTCGCGCCGCTAGCGGACGGCCTCGGGCCGTTCCTGGCGCACCTGGTGCTCCCGGCCGTGACGGTCGGCGTGATCGGCGGATCGATCATGGCGCGCTTCGTGCGCAGCGCCATGTTGGAGGTGCTGAACCACGATTACGTGCGCACCGCCCGCGCCAAGGGCCTCGCCCCGCGGCGCGTGATCCTCAAGCACGTGCTCCGCAACGCTTCCATCGCCATCGTCACCATCGTCGGGTTGCAGATGGCCACCATGATGTCGGCGGTGGTGGTCACCGAGATCATCTTCGCCTGGCCCGGCCTCGGTTCGCTGGCGCTGACCGCCACGCTGCAGCGCGACTACCCGGTGCTGCAGGCGGCCGTGCTGATGACCTCCGTCATCTTCACCGTGGTCAACCTGCTCACCGACCTCTCCTACGTGCTGCTCGACCCGAGCGTGGAGTACGCATGAGCCGCCTCGTGCGTCGGCTGCTGCGCCACCGCCTGGTCCTGTTCGGCGGCGCCATCGTGATCCTGTTCGCGGTCGTGGCCGCCGTCGGCGCGCGTTTGGCGCCCTACGATCCGAACGCCATGGACTTCACCGCGCGCTTCGCGGGCCCCTCGACCGGGCACCCGTTCGGCACCGACGAGTTCGGGCGCGACCTCTTCTCGCGCGTGCTCCACGGCGCGGCGGTGTCGTTCCGGGTGGCGTTCATCGCGGTCGGTATCTCGGCCAGCGTCGGGGTGATCCTCGGCATGCTTGCGGGCTACCTCGGGCGTTGGCTGGACGAGCTGATCATGCGCACCATGGACGTGCTGTTCGCCTTCCCGGCGGTGCTTCTCGCCATCACCGTGATGGCCATCCTGGGGCGAGGCGTGGGCAACGCCATGATCGCCATCGCGATCGTCTACGTCCCGATCTTCGCGCGCGTCACGCGCGGCGCGGTGATCTCGCTGCGCGGTCGCGAGTTCGTCACCGCCGCCCGCGCCCTCGGCGAAGGGAACGCGCGCATCATGCTGCGCCACATCCTGCCGAACGCGCTGGGACCGGTCATCGTGCAGACCTCCCTGAGCCTCGCCTTCGCCATCCTGGCCGAAGCCGCGCTCAGCTTCTTCGGCTTGGGCACGCAGCCGCCGCAGCCGAGTTGGGGACGGATGCTGTCCGAGGGCAGGGCGTTCCTGCAACAGGCGTGGTGGATGGGCGTCTTCCCTGGCCTGGCGATCATGGTCACGGTGCTCGGCTTCAACCTGCTCGGCGACGGCCTGCGCGACGTGCTCGACCCGCGCGCGCAGCGCAGCGCCTGATCGGGCCCCGAGCACCATGAGCTACGTCGCCGCCTTCGCCCTGGCGTTCGGCAGCCTGTCGTTCGAGGTCGCGCTCACGCGCCTTGCCTCGCTGCTCTACTTCAGCCCGTTCGTCTACGTGCTGCTGTCGGTGGCGGTGCTCGGCGCAGGCCTCGGCGCCGCGGTCGCCGCCGCCTGGCCCGCCAGCCGCACGCTGCACGCCGCCGCCGCCTCGGCGGCGCTGGCGGCGCTATCCGCCCTGGCCGTGACGGGCGCCGTCACCGTGCTCGCTTCGGCCCCCGCCCGCGGCCTGGCGATGGCGCTGCTGGCGCTGCCCTTCGCCTTCACCGGGCACGCGCTGGCGACGCTCTTCGCGCTCCGTGCGAGCGACGCTCCGCGCCTGTACTTCGGCGATCTGCTCGGCGCCGGAACCGGGGCACTGGCGGTGGTGCCGATCGCGAACGCCGGCGGCCCGTACCTGGCGATCGCGCTGGCGGCCCTGGTCCTCGCCGGAGCGTCGGCGGGGCTGACCGTGGCGGCGGGCAAGGCGCGGGCCCGGCCGGCGGCGCCATGGCTGGCGGGGGCGTCGCTGCTGGCGGCGGCGGCGGCGACCTTCGTGGCGAGCCTCGGGGTGGCCGAACCGCGGCTCGCCGCGCTCGACGCGCCCAAGCCGCTCACGCTGGCGCTGCAGGGCGGCGACCAGCCGCTCGCCCGGCGCTGGGACGCCCTCGGGCGCACCGACGTGGTGCGCCGCGCCGACGACGGGGTGCACGTGCTGTACCTCGATGGCGGGGCCGGCTCGGTGATCCCGGAAGCCGCCCGGCCGGAGATCGCCGCCTCGGACGCAGCAGCGTTCCCGTTCTCGGCGTTGACGCCCCGTTCGGTGTTGGTGATCGGCCCCGGCGGCGGTCTCGACGTCGCCCTCGCCCGCGCCTCGGGCGCCGACACCATCGTGGCGGTGGAACTCAACCGCGCCGCCGTGGCGCTCGTCGACGACCTCGCGTACCTCACCGGCGACGTCTACGGCGCCGGCGTCGAGGTCCTCGTCGACGACGGCCGCGCGCTGCTGGAGCGCGAGCGCCGCCGCTTCGACCTGATCCTGATGGCCCACGTTGTTACCGACAGCGCCGAAGCGCGCAGCATGGCGCTCGCCGAGAACGGCCTGTACACCCTCGAGGCGTTCGACGTCATGCTCGAGCGGCTCGCGCCCGGCGGCGCGATCGCCGTGAAGCTCTACGACGAACTCACCCTCACCCGTGCGCTGCTCACCGCCACGCAGGCGCTGGCGCGGCGCGGCATGGCGGAGTCGGAGGCCGCCCGCCACCTCCTCGCCGTGCTCGACACGCGTCCGCCGAGTCCGGTGCCGCTCCTCCTGGTGTTCGACCGGGCGCTCGACCGTGCCCGCGCGGTCGAGTTGGCGCGCGCCGCCGAAGCGCGGCGCCTCGCGCTGCTGTTCGTGCCGGACCTGCTGGCCGGTCCGCCGCTCGACGCGCTGCTGGACGGCGACACCAGCGTGAGCGCCATCGCCGCGGCCGCCACGGGCGTCGACCTGGCGCCCACCACCGACGCCCGACCGTACTTCTTCGACTTCGAGCCCGGCCTGCCGCGTGCGGTGCGGCCGTTGGGGTGGACGATGCTGGCCCTGGTCGTGCTCACCTTCGCCGCCCTGGCGCTGCGCCCACCGCCTCGCGCCGCGCTGCCACCGCGCGCCGGGCCGGTCCTCGCGGCGCTCCTTGGCGTGGCGTTCATGACGGTCGAGATCGCCGCGTTGCACGCCACGCGCCTGGCCATCGGCCACCCCACCGTGGCCATCGCCGTGACGCTGGCGGCGCTCCTGGTGGGCGCAGGCCTCGGGTCCGGCTGGGTAGGTGACCGCGTAGCCGCTGCCCCGCAGCCGTCGCTGCGCGCCGCGGCAGCGGCCGCGTTCGGCGCCGCGCTGCTCGCGACCGCCTGGTGGTTGGCGTACCCCACGCTGGCCAGCGCCGTCGCGCCGGCGCCCACCGGGACGAGGGCGGCCTTGGTGGCGCTGTCGCTGGCGCCGCCCGCGCTCCTGATGGGCATGCCGTTCCCGTTGGCGCTTCGCGTCCTCGGCGCCGACACGGCCGTCGCCACCGCGTGGGCGGTGAACGGGCTGGCCAGCGTGGTCGCGGCGGTAGCGGCCACGGCCGTCTCGTTCACCTGGGGCGCGCCCGCGGTGCTCGGCGTCGGCGTCGGCTGCTACGTGCTGGCGGCCGGATACCTGGTGCTGGTGCACCGTTCCGCCGCCGACGCCACGGTCGGGCCCTCACGATTGTGAGAATCCCCACATGATAGGCTTGGCTTCGCATCGGCGCCGCGCTGCCCCGGGTGGTCCGGGCCACGCGCGCACCGGAAGCACGACCCACCCCAGGAGGACGATTCCGTGAAGCGACTGCTCACCACCGTCATCGCGACCGTGCTAGCGGCGACCCTGTTCGTCGGCTTCGCTCAGCAAGGCGACATCCCCGATCGTCTCGTGCTCGGCATGGTGCCCAGCCGTGAAGCCGACGTCATCGTCGACAGCCTGGACCCGATCGCCGCCATGCTCTCCGAGCGTCTACTGATCCCCGTCGACACCTTCGTGAGCACCAACTTCGTAGGCCTGGTCGAAGCCGTGGGCACCGGCCGTGTCGACATCGGCCTGTTCGGACCCGCGGCGTTGGTGCAGGCGATGGACCAGTACGGCGCCGAGGTGATCCTGGCATCGGTGCGCCGCGGCTCCACCACCTACCGCTCGCAGTTCAACATCCGCTGCGACTCGGGCATCACCAGCTTCGAGGACCTGCGCGGCAAGACCATCGCGTTCGTCGACCCCGGCTCGGCCTCGGGCTACCAGTTCCCCTACGTCACGCTCAAGAACACCTACGGCATCGACCCCGACACCGAGATGACCTCGATCTTCGCCGGCTCCCACGACGCCGCCGCGCTGGCGGTCTACAACGGGGACGTCGACGTCGCTGTCACCTTCGGCGGCTCGCCCGGCTCCGACGGTCGCGAGACCATCGAAGGCGAGTACCCGGACGTCAAGGACGTCGTCTGCATCCTCGGCTACTCCGACGACATCCCCAACGACGGTGCCGTGGTGCGTGCTGGTCTCGACCCGCAACTCAAGGAGCAGATCGCCCAGGCGCTCATCGACATCGCCAACACCGAAGAGGGCAAGGCGCTGACCGAGGCGCTGTTCAACGTGACCGAGTTCGCCCGCATCGACGCGTCGGCCTACGACGTGGTGCGCGAGGTCTCGAAGGCGTTCCAGCGCTGAACGCCGACGGTGTCCGGCCGCGTCCTGGCCGGCCACCGATGTGCAGCCGCGGCGGCGAAGGGATTCCCTTCGCCGCCGCGTTCCTTGTACGCTGGCAGCCATCGTGTCGCACATCCGCTTCGAAGACGTCGAGGTCACCTACCCCACCGGCCTGAAGGCGCTCAAGGGCGTGACGCTCGACATCCCGCGGGGTCAGTTCGTGGTGGTGGTCGGGCTCTCGGGCGCCGGCAAGTCCACGCTCATCCGCACCGTCAACAACCTGGTGGTGCCCTCCAAGGGCACCGTCACGGTCGACGGCAGTGACGTCACCCACGCGCGCGGCGGCAAGCTCCGGGCGTTGCGCTCGGACATCGGGATGATCTTCCAGACCTTCAACCTGGTCAAGCGCTCGAGCGTGCTACGCAACGTGCTGGCCGGGCGCCTCGGCAAGCTCCCGGCGTGGCGTGGGGTGATGGGGGTCTTCCCGCAGCCTGACGTGGCGCTGGCGCACGACTGCCTGGCGCGCGTGGGCATCCCCGAGAAGGCGTTCGTGCGCGCCGACGCGCTCTCCGGTGGGCAACAGCAGCGGGTGGGCATCGCCCGCGCCCTGGCGCAGCGCCCGTCGGTGATGCTGGCCGACGAGCCCGTCGCCAGCCTCGACCCACCCACCTCGCACGCCGTGCTCCGCGACCTGAAGCGCATCGCGCGCGAGGACGGCATCACCACCATCGTCAACCTGCACTTCATCGACATGGCGCGCGAGTACGCCGACCGCATCGTCGGCATGCGCGACGGACTGGTGGTGTTCGACGGCACCCCGGACGAGGCCACCGACACCGTGTTCGAAGAGATCTACGGACGCCCCATCGACCGCGAGAAGGACGTCCGCGGTGCCTGAGCTGCCGCCTGGGGCCGGCGGTACGGTCCCGCGTCCACCGGCCGCCAACCGCCTTCGCACCATCGGTACGGCGGCGGTGGTGCTGGCGCTGTTCTTCGTCTCGTTCCGCCAGACCGACTTCGACCTCTTCGCCCTGTTCACCGGTTCGTCGGACTTCTTCCGCTTCTTCGGCCGCCTGATCCCCGACTGGTCGGCGCTGCCCCAGATCTGGCAGCCGCTGATCGAGACCATCCAGATCGCCTACGTGAGCACCATCCTCGGCACGTGCATCGCGCTGCCGTTGATCTTCCTGGCCTCGGCCAACACCGCCATCGACCCGGTCACGAAGTGGATCGCGCGGTCCTTGCTGACGGTGCTGCGCAGCATCCCCGACCTGCTCTGGGCGGGGCTGTTCGTGCCCATCCTGGGTTTGGGCGCGTTGCCGGGCGTGGTAGCGCTGACGTTCTTCACCGTCGGCGTGCTGGCCAAGCTCGGCTCCGAGACGGTCGAGGCGGTCGACCCCGGCCCGCTCGAGGCGCTGCGCGCCACCGGTGCCGGCCGCAACCGCACCATCGTGTTCGCGGTCGTGCCTCAGGTGGCGGCCACCATGACCTCGTACGTCCTCTACTCGTTCGAGATCAACGTACGCGCCTCGGTGGTGATCGGGTTCGTGGGCGCGGGCGGCATCGGGCAGTTGCTGCTGCGCTACCTCAACTTCTTCGACTACCCGGGCGTCGCCACCCTCATCGTGGTGATCTTCGCCGTGGTGCTGCTCATCGACGGGCTCAGCGTGTGGGCCCGCTCGAGGCTGATCTGAGGCCGCCGTGGTGAGCGCCCCCTCTTCCCTCCCCCGTCCGCCGGCGAACGTCCGCCGCAACCGCACCTTGATCCTCGCGGGCGGTACTGCGCTGGTGGCGCTGTTCGTGCTCGCCATCGTCACCATGGACTTGCCGACGTGGCGGCGGGTGTCGACGGGTCTGCAGCGCAACCTGCTCCCGCTGCTGCGCGGTCTGCTCAACCCCGATGGCGAGGTCTTCACCCTGGCCTGGACGTCGATGCTGGAGACGTTCTTCATGGCCGTGCTCGGCACGCTGCTGGGCGGCGTCCTGGCCTTCCCGTTGTCGTTCTTGGCGTCGCGCAACCTCCTCGGCGGCGCGGCCCGCGCGGCACCTGGCAAATGGCTCCTGGTGGCGGTGCGCACCTTCCCCGAGATCCTGCTGGCGATCATCTTCGTCGCCGCCGCGGGACCTGGCCCCACCGCCGGCATCATGGCGATGGGCATCCACTCCATCGGCTACCTCGGCAAGATCTTCTCCGACGTCATCGAAGGCATCGACCCCGGGCCGCCGGAGGCGATCCGCGCCAGCGGCGGCAACGCCGTGCAGGTGTTCGTCTTCGGCGTGGTGCCGCAGGTGCTGCCGGAGTTCCTCTCGAACCTGCTGTACCGCTTCGAGATCAACCTGCGCGCCGCGACCGTGTTGGGGTTGGTGGGTGCCGGCGGCATCGGGCTGCCGCTGCTGCAGCGCCTCAGCTTCCGTCGCTGGGACGAGGTCTCGATGTTCCTGATCGTGATCGTCGCCTTCATCATCGTGGTGGACGCCGTCAGCTCGCGCCTGCGCCGCACGCTGGTGTGAGGCGACGCGCTACGCTGGAAGGGCCATGAGCAGCTACCCCGAACCCGACCGCACCCGGCTGATGGACGCCGCCGCCGAGGTCCTGCTGGCGGCGGTGGCCGCCGACCGCACCGGACCGATCGCCTACTTCCGCGAGATCATGGCGGCCGGCCGCTACCTCTACGACGCCCGCCGTACCTACCGCGACAACGCGCTCATCCAGGAGCTCTTCGCCCACACCGAGTCGCGCGAGGTCGAGGAGGGCGAGGTCACCCAGGAGAAGCTGCTCGCGCGCATCGACGAGGTGGGTCGCATCCTGCGCGACGACGACGAGGGGCGCGAGTTCAAGCGCTTCTTGGTCGAGTTGGCCGAGCGCGTGGTGCGCGCCTCCGGGCAGGGGTTGTTCGGGCGCCGCTTGTCGGAGCAGGAGACGCAGTTCCTCGACGAGTTGCGACGCCGATTGCGCTACGTCGAAGCCTAGGACGGCTCGACCGTCACACCCGCGCCTTCCGGCTCAACCACACGACCGTGATGGCCAGCAGGGCCGCCAAGGTGGTGAGCGCCGTCGGCACCACCGAGGGCCCGCGCACGGTGACCGCCAGGCCGATCAGCGGCGCGGTCGTGACCGGCCCTAGGTTCGCCGCCGCTACCGCCACCGAGGTGATCTGCTCGGCGCGCCGCGGGAAGACCTCCGTCAGCCACGCCAATCCCGTGGGGAAGATCGGCGCCAGCGCCAGGCCGGTCGCCACGTACGCCCACGGCGCCAGCGGCGTCACGTGCGCCAGCGCCAGGCACACCACCGCCGCCGACGCCGCTGCCAGCACCATGTAGCGCGGACGGATGCGCGCGGAGACCGGCGTGGCAAGCAAGCGCCCGACGGTGATGGCACCCCAGTAGAGCGAGGTGTAGCGCGCCGCCGTGATCGCGCCGAAGGCCGGGGTGAGGTGCTCCGTCTCCCAGGACGTCACCCCCACCTCGGTGGCGACGTAGAGGAAGTACAGGACCACGAACCCCGCCACCTGCGACCACACCAGCGGCAGCCCGCGCCCCTCGTCGGGCACCGGCGCCGGCGTCGGCAGCCTCAGCGTCCCTACCAGCACCATCAGCGCCACCCCGGCGAACACCAGGAACGCCGTTCCGAACCGAGGCGCGGCCGCCGCCACCACCAACGGCCCGATCACGGCACCGACACCGAAGGCGGCGTTCAGGAAGTTGAGTGCAGGCGCCGACCTGGGCGCGAAGGCGCGCGCCGCCAGCAGGTTGAAGCCGACGTCCACCAGGCCGAACCCGAAGCCGGCCACCACGGCGCTGGCCATCACCACCCACCAGGCCGGCGCGACCGCCACGCCCGTCAACCCCACCGCCAGCAGCGCCGCCCCCGCCAGCAGCACCGGCCGGTACCCGAAGCGGCGCAACAGCATGCCGGACAAGGCGATGGTCACGAACGAGCCGAGGAAGTGCGCGCTGACCACGGCGCTGACCTCCTCGAGCCCGATGCCGAAGCGCGCACGGAAGAGCGGGAACGAAGGGCCGTAGAGCGCGTGCATCCCGCCCGCCAACACGAAGGCGGCGGTGCCGACGGCGAGGACGGCAGGGCGCACGGTCGCGGCCGGGGAGCCCGGGGTCGCCACGTCAGGGAAGATACCGCGTCCCCGCGGCGGCGTCACGCCGCGCTCGCCGCGCCGCAGGCGCAAGGCGCGCTCGCCGACCGCGACCACGCCATGGCGGCCGGGCGTCTCGCCGCAACGATGCCGGGACCGACGCGCCCTGCCGGTATACTGTCACCTCGGCATCCCCCGGGAGGACACCGTGTCCCACGACCTCGAGTTCATCAACGACCTGCGCGCGAAGTACCTGCGCTTCTTCGAATCGAAACGGCACCTGGTCTACGGCTCGGCGTCGCTCAAGTCCGACGACCCCACCCTGATGTTCACCAGCGCCGGCATGGTGCAGTTCAAGCCGTACTTCCTCGGCGCCACCCCGAAGTTCGCCGGCGTGGACGGCACCTGGCACCGCGTCACCACCGCCCAGAAGTGCCTGCGCATCAACGACATCGAGAACGTGGGACGCACCCTTCGGCACCACTCGTTCTTCGAGATGCTCGGCAACTTCTCGTTCGGCGACTACTTCAAGCAGGAAGCCGCCGCCTGGGCCTGGGAGTTCGCGACGTCACCCGAGTGGCTCGGACTCGATCCCGACCGTCTCTACGTCACCATCTACCAGGACGACGACGAGGCGTTCCGGGTATGGACCGAGCAGGTGGGCGTGCCCGCAGAGCGCATCTCGCGCTGGGGCGAGGACGAGAACTTCTGGCCCGCCAACGCCGTCACCGAGGGCCCGAACGGCCCATGCGGACCGTGCTCCGAGATCTTCTACGACCGTGGGCCGGCCTTCGGCACGGACGACGAGGACGGGCCGAACACCGGCTCCGGCGACCGCTACATCGAGTTCTGGAACCTGGTGTTCACCCAGTTCGACCGCCGCGACGGGGGGCTGCTCGAGCCGCTGCCGCAGCAGAACATCGACACCGGCCTCGGGTTCGAGCGTCTGGTGGCGTTGATGACCGGCGCGCCCGACGCCTACGGGACGGCGCTGTTCCAGCCCACCATCCGGCGCGTCGCGGAGCTGTCGGGCGTGCCGTACGAAGGGCCGGCCAGCGTGTCGCACCGCGTCATCGCAGATCACCTGCGCGCCGTCACCTTCGCCATCACCGACGGCGTCCTGCCGGCCAACGACGGCGCCGGCTACGTGGTGAAGATGCTCGCGCGGCGCGCCTCGCGGCACGCCTGGTTGCTGGGCCTGCGCGAACCGGTGCTCCACGCCATGGTCGACACCGTGCTGGCCTCGATGGGCAGCGCCTACCCCGAAGTGGTCGACGGCGCCGAGCGGGTGCAGGGCATCCTGCGCACCGAGGAGGAGCAGTTCCTGCGCACGCTCGAAGGCGGTATCCAGCGTGTCGGCGCACTCCTCGACGAACTCGACGGCGACGTCCTCGACGGCGCCGTGGCGTTCGACCTGTGGCAGACGTACGGCTTCCCGCTCGACCTGACCCAGGAGATGGCAGGCGAGCGCGGCGTCAGCGTCGACCGCGCCGGCTACGAAGCCGCGCGCGAGCATGCGCGCGCCGTCTCGCGCGGCGAGCCGACCGGCAAGGCGTTGTTCCAGGCGGCGTCCGACGCCTTCGGCCGCATCGCCGAGCGGGCGGGCGACACCTCCTTCGTCGGCTACGCCACCCTCGAGGCCGAGGCCACCGTCGTCGGCATCGTGCGCGAAGGGGACGCCGGCGAGGAAGGCAGCGAGGTCGACGGGCTTGCAGAAGGCGAAGCCGGCACCGTGGTGCTCGACGCCACGCCCTTCTACGCCGAGGGCGGCGGGCAAGTCGGCGACGCAGGCAAACTCGAGTGGAACGGCGGCGCCGCCGTCGTGACCGGCACGCGGCGCTCGCGTCAAGGCCTGATCCTGCACCAGGTGCGCGTCGTGCGCGGCCGGTTGCATGCCGCTCAGCGGGTCGGCGCGCGCGTCGACCCGGCACGCCGCGAGACCGAGAAGCACCACAGCGCCACGCACCTGCTGCACGCGGCGCTGCGCAGCGTGCTGGGCAAGCACGTGGCCCAGGCGGGTTCGTTGGTGGCCCCCGACCGACTGCGCTTCGACTTCACCCACGGCCAGGCGATGACCGACGACGAGCGCCAGCGGGTCGAGACGCTGGTCAACCGCTGGGTGCAGGCCGACCTGGCGGTCGGCTGGCGCGTGGTGCCGATCGCCGAAGCGCGCGCCGCCGGAGCGATGATGCTGTTCGGCGAGAAGTACGGCGCCGAGGTGCGGATGGTGACGATGGCGGGCGAGGCTGCCGGCGCGCCCAAGGCCGCACCGCACGCCGGCGCGCGCGAAGGCGGGGCCGGCGCGGTGTCGGTGGAGCTCTGCGGCGGGACGCACGTCGATCGCACCGGGCGCATCGGCCCGTTCCTGATCACCAGCGAGGAAGCCGCCTCGGCCGGCGTGCGCCGCATCGAGGCGCGGGTCGGGGAGGCGGCGCTGGCACACGTCCACGAGCTCCGCTCCGGCCAGCAGCGCCTCGCCGCCCTGGTCGGCGGCACGCCGGCGCAGCTCGAGGAGCGCGTGACGCGGCTGGCGACCGAGGCCAAGGAGGCCACCCGCGAGGTGGCGCGCCTGCGCGACAAGCTGGCCGCCGCCCAGACGTCGCGGGCCGGCGCAGGCGCGGCGGTGCACGAGGCAGGCGGCGTGCGCTACGCCACCGCGGCGCTCGAGGGTCTCGACGCCACGGCGCTCCGCAACGCCGCAGACGCGTTGCTCGCGAGCAGCGGCGCCGATGTGGTGGTGGTGGGTAGCGGCACGACCCTAGTGGCCAAAGCGGGCGACGCGGCGCGCGCCAAGGGCGTGCACGCGGGCAACCTCGCGCGCGCCGTCGCGCAGCGTGCCGGCGGCGGCGGAGGGGGCCGGCCCGATATGGCGCAGGCCGGGATCAAGGACGCCGCGCGCTTGTCGGCCGCGCTCGACGCCGTCGGCGACGTCCTCGCCTCGCCCGGTTGACGGAGCCACCCTGACCGACCACCGACCTTCCGCGACGCGCGCCACCCCGGCCTTCGAGGGGGGTCGCCCCCGGGCGATCGCCCTCGACCTCGACGGCACCCTGCTGACGAGCGAGAAGCGCATCACCCCCCGGGCCCGGCGCGCCATCGCCGCGCTGGCCGAGGCCGGGGTGCACGTCGTGATCGCCACCGGTCGGCCGCCGCGCAGCGCGCTGCCGTTCGTGCGCGAGTTGGGCATCCGCTCCCCCACGATCGTCTTCCACGGCGCCGCCATCGTGGACGGAAGCGTTGCGGGCATGCGCGTGCTGCACACGCTCGAGCCGGCGGTGCTGGAAGCCGCCGCGGCGCGCCTGCGCGAACGCGTGCCGGACGCGGTGCTGGCGCTCGAGACAGCGACCGGCTGGTACGTAGACCGGCGCAGCGCCGCCGCCGGCGGCAGCGGCCTGCGGTTGGACGCGGCCGAGCCTACCGCCGTCGGCCCGATCGAGCGGCACCTGGGCGCCGGCGGCATCAAGCTGCTGGCGCGCCACCCCACCTGGAGCGCGGAACGGATGGCGACCGCCGTCGCCGACCTCGCCGTCGGCGTCACCTGGAGCGACCCGCACCTGCTGGAGCTGCTGCACCCGGCGGTCGACAAGCGCCACGCCTTGGCCGCCTGGTGCGCCGGCATCGGCGTCGCCGCTTCGCACGTGGCCGCCTTCGGCGACCAGCACAACGACCGCGGGATGCTCGCCTGGGCCGGGCTGGGGGTGGCGATGGCGAACGCCGACCCGCGCGCCATGGCGGTCGCCGACCTGGTCACCGCCAGCAACGACGAGGACGGCGTGGCCCAGGTGCTGGAGCGATGGCTGCCCGACGCTGGAGCGACCGATGGCTGATCCGCACCGGCCGCCGCGCTCCGGACCGCCCGCCGGCGCGGCCGTCCTCGGCCTCGACGTGGGCGACGCCCGCATCGGCGTCGCGGTGGGCGCGGTCGGATCGCGGCTGGCGTTCGGGCGCGGCGCCATCGAGCGCAAGGGCACGCGCGCCGACGTCGCCGCGGTGCTGGCCGTAGCCGAGGGCGAGGGCACGCGCACCATCGTGGTGGGGCTGCCGCTGCGCCTCGACGGCAACGACTCGCCGCAGACCGCGCGCGTGCGGGCGTTCGCGCGTGCGCTGGAGGCGGAAGGCGCCACGGTGCTGCTGGAAGACGAGCGCCTCACCACCCGCATCGCCGAGCGTCAGGTCGGTGGCGGGCCGCTCCCCCGCGGACGGCGTCAGCAGAAGGGGCGGCTCGACGAGGCCGCCGCCGTTCTCATCCTCGAGTCGTTCCTGCTCCGCACCATGGAGGGGTCGTGACCGACCCCGAAGAGCGCCCACGTCGACGCGGCCGCGGTCTGGCGCTGACGGCCCTCGCGCTCGTGCTGACCGCTGCCGCCGCCGCCCTCGCCGCCGTCTGGTCGCTCTCGCCCGCCAGCGCGGACACGACCCCCCGCGAGTTCGAGGTCCTGCCCGGATGGGGCGGGGTGCGCGTCGCCGCGGCGCTGGAGGACGCCGGCATCGTGCGGTTCGCCTTGGCGTTCGAAGCGTACGTGCGCTGGCAGGGCCTCGACCGCTCGATCGGCGAGGGCCTCTACGACCTCTCGCCCAGCATGAGCGTGCCCGACGTCGCGGCGGCGTTGGTGGCCGGCGGCCGTCCGCGCACGGTGCGCATCGTGGTGCCAGAAGGCTGGCGCGCCGCCGACGTCGCTGCCCGGCTGGCAGCCAACGGCCTCGGCGACGAGACCGAGATCCTCGGTCGGATCGCGCACCCTGGCGACATCGCACCGCCGTACCTGCCCGAAGGCGCCGGCCTGGAGGGGTACCTCTTCCCGGCCAGCTACGACGTCCCGGTCCGGTCCAGCGTCGACGACGCGCTCGGCGTGATGGTGGCCCGCTTCGAGGCGGAGATCGACGGGGACGTGGCCGAGGCGCTGCTGGCGCGCGACCTGACGGTGCACCAGTGGGTGACGCTGGCGTCGATGGTGCAGGCGGAGGCGGCGACGCACGACGAGATGGGCATCATCGCCGGCGTGTTCGTGAACCGCCTGGAGGTCGGCATGCCGCTGCAGTCGGACCCGACCGTGGCCTACGGGCTGGGCAAGGCGCTTCCCGAGCTCGACGCGCTGGCGGGCGACCTGCGGCTGGACACGCCGTACAACACGTACACACGCGGCGGCCTGCCGCCCGGACCGATCGGCAACCCCGGCACCGACGCGCTGCGGGCGGTGCTCGAACCCGTGCGCGCCACCCCCGACGGCGAACGCTACTTCTACTTCCTGCACGGCGTCGACGACGGCGTTCCGGTGTTCCGGCCGAACACCGACCTCGCCGGCCACAACCGCGACGTGGCCAGGTACTTGCGCGGCGAAGGCCGCCCCTAGGGTCGCTGCGGGCCCATCCCCGAGTACTTCCTTCCGCTGCTTCGCGTTGACGCTCCGCGCGGCCAGAACATACGATTGCGGAAGTTCGTCGGTCAACGTGGCTCGTGCGAAGGAGACCTTCTCTTGACGTTCTTCCTTGCGATCGCGAAGGGCATCGACGCCATCACCAGCTTCATCGGCCGGTTGATGTGGTGGGCGTCTTTGTTCATGGTGCTGGTGGGCGTCTACAACGTCGTCACGCGCTACTTCTACGGGGCTCTCCGGGCCGTGGTCGGGGAGGCGGCGGCCGAGCGCATGACCGGCAACCTCTTCCTCGAGTTGCAGACGTACAGTTACGACCTGATCTTCTTGCTCGGCGCGGCGTTCGTGCTGAGCGTCGACGGCCACGTGCGGGTCGACATCATCTACACCAACTGGCGACCCCGCACCAAGGCCATCATCGACATCGTCGGCACCTGGCTGTTCTTGGTGCCGTTCGCCTCCTTCGCCATCCTGTTCAGCCAACCGTACGTCCACAACAGCTGGCGGCAGCTCGAGGTCAGCCCCAACCCCGGCGGGTTGCTGCGCTACCCGATCAAGACCGTCATCGTCATCGCCTTCGCCATGCTGATCGTGCAGGGCATCGCACTCACGATCCGCAACGTCGCCTTCCTCCGCGGTCACCCTCGTTCCGGTAGCATCCACGCCGACCCGCCCAAGGAGATGCCGCCGGTGACGGAAGAGCAGGCGGTCCTCTGATGCTCGGCCTGTGGATGTTCGCCGGCGCGATCGTGCTCCTGCTGGTGGGCTACCCGGTGGCGTTCAGCCTGGGCGGCACGGCGGTGCTGTTCACTCTGATCGGCTCGGACTTCCTCGACAAGTACGTGGGCCTGGCGTTGCCGTGGGAGCCGGTGTTCCGCGTGGCGCGGCTCAACATCCTGCCGCAGCGCATCTTCGGCACCATCATGGACAACTACACCCTGGTGGCGGTGCCGTTCTTCGTGTTCATGGGGGTGATGCTCGAGAAATCGGGGTTGGCCGAGGAGTTGCTCGAGACGATGGGCGTCCTGTTCGGCCGACTGCGTGGTGGCCTGGCGATCAGCGTGGTGCTGGTCGGGGCTCTGCTGGCCGCCTCCACCGGCGTGGTGGGCGCCTCGGTCGTCACGCTCGGCGTGCTGGCGTTGCCGGTGATGCTCAAGTACAACTACAGCAAGACGCTGGCCACCGGCACCGTGGCCGCCTCGGCGACGCTCGGTCAGATCATCCCACCCAGCATCGTGTTGGTGATCCTCGGCGACCAGATCGGCGTCTCGGTGGGCGACCTCTTCCTCGGGTCGTTCGTCCCCGGGTTCATGCTGGCGGGGCTGTACTTGGTCTGGGTGATCTTCGTGGCGTGGCGGCGGCCGAAGGAGGCGCCCGCGCTCCCCCCCGAGGCACGCACCCTTCAGGGGTGGCGGCTGGTCTTGAAGGTCCTGAAGAACCTCGTGCCGCCGCTGGTGCTGATCGTGCTCGTGCTCGGCACCATCTTCTTCGGCATCGCCACGCCCACCGAGGCGGGCGCCATGGGCGCCGCCGGCGCGATGATCCTAGCCGCCCTCAACCGGCGCATGACCTTCGCGAACCTCCGCGCCACGATGGACTCCACCGTGCGCCTGACCAGCATGGTGTTCATCATCCTGGCCGGCGCCACGGCGTTCTCGATGGTCTTCACCGCGCTGGGTGGCGGGCACGTGGTGGACGAGTTCCTGCTGAACCTCCCGGGCGGCAAGGTCGGGTTCATCTTCTTCACCATGCTGGTGATCTTCCTACTGGGCTTCTTCATCGACTTCATCGAGATCACCTTCATCGTGGTGCCGTTCTTGGCGCCGATCGCCATGCAGTGGTTCGGCGCCGACATGATGCTGTGGTTCGGCGTGCTGGTGGCGATGAACCTGCAGGCGTCGTTCCTCACGCCGCCGTTCGGCTTCGCGTTGTTCTACCTCAAGGGCGTCGCGCCGCCCAGCATCAAGACGGCGCACATCTACCGCGGCATCATCCCGTTCGTCGCCATCCAGCTCCTGGCGGTGCTGCTGATCGCGTTGTTCCCCGGCATCGTGGCGTGGCTGCCGTCGATCGCGCAGCGCTAGCGTAGCGCCGGCTGCGCCCACCAGACGAAGCGAAGCGGGGGGGCCGGGGGGGGGCCGGGTAGGGTGGGGGTGCGGGGCGGGGGGGTGGGGGGCGGGGGGGGGGAGGGC
>CAZACZ010000003.1:0-32831 GCA_964483695.1 uncultured bacterium
GGCGTCCGCGGCGGCGACGCCTGGCGCGCCACGCCGCGCATCGCTCCGCGCGGAGCGCGCGTCAGCTTCGGCGGAGGCGGCGTCGGAGCCGGACGTGCTGGGGGGGTAGGGGTGGCGGGTGGGTTCGCTCACGAGCGACTCGAGTGTACCGCCCGAGGCCGGGCTCGGTCATGGCAGCAGGTGCACCGGCTCGTGGCGTACGCGCACGCGCCGCAGACCGCGCAAGGCGCTTCCCAGGAAGACGGCGCCGGCGCGATCTACGTCGTCGATACCGAGGGGGCGCTCGAGCGCCTGGCCGGTGCCGAGGAGCTCGCCCCGCAAGATGCCCGGCAGCGCGCCGCTGGCCACGGGCGGGGTCACGACCTCGCCGTCCAGCACCAGGAAGACGTTCGAGATGGCGCCTTCCGCCAACGCACCGAGGCGGTTGACGAACAGCACGTCGGCGAGGTCGTGCGCCCGCGCGTAGGCGCTGCCGGCGTCGTACGACCCTCGGGCCGTGGTCTTGTGGCGGCGCAGCGGGTCGCGCTCGTCGATCCGCTCGAAGGCCAACGCCACGCTCGGCAAGGGGGCCCGCTCGTCGCCGCTCGCCGACGCTGCTGCGAAGGTGAACACCGGCGCCGGATCGGCCGGCAACGGCTCGGTGTCGATGCGCAGGCCGCCACCGGGCGTCACCTCCAGCCGTACCCGCAGCGGGGAGGTGGCGGCGGCGCACGCCTGCGCCAGCGCGGCGCGCACGCCGGCGGGCGCGAACGGGCGGCCGAGGAACGCGCAGGTCCGCGCCAGCCGAGCCAGGTGCGCGCCCGACCGAAGCAGAGCGCCGGCGGCGGGTTCGTAGCGCATCGTCTCGAACGGGTTCGGCTCCCCCCGCGCTGGGGTGGGGACGGGCGCCGCGCTGCTGCCGGGGTGCACGACGGCAGCATACGGCGTCGTCAGTGCTCGCCATCACTTGCGTTCTTCGTCTCTAGCGCGTACACTCGTCCCGTTCCGAGACAACCTGAGGGGAGTTTCCGAACGCGGGTCCACGGACCCGGAACTCAAGTGTCCGGCGCAGCGCGTCCGGACAAGTAGGGAACAGGAAACATGGCAACAGGCAAGGTCAAGTGGTTCAGCAGCGAGAAGGGCTTCGGCTTCATCGAGCAAGGCGGCGGGCAGCCGGACGTGTTCGTCCACTTCTCCGCCATCCAGGGCGCGGGCTTCCGCAACCTCAACGAGGGTGACGAAGTCTCCTTCGACGTCGAGCAGGGCAAGAAGGGGCTTCAGGCGGCCAACGTGGTCGTCACGGCCTCTGCTGCCGGCGGCCGCTACTGAGCCGGTAACGGCCCACTAGCGATCCAGCGCACGGCCCCCGTCGGGTCCCGGTTCCCGGGACACCCGGCGGGGGCCGTGCTGCGTATCGTGGCGGCGGCGCTCCGACGCGCGGGCGAGCCGCGACCGCGCCTCCTCGCCCTCGCGCCGCGTGGCGTCGGTGGCGGCAGCAGCAGCGCTCAGTTCCAGCGGCGGCGCCGGCGCCGCACGTGCAGGCGGCCGTCGTCCTGCTGCGCGTGCACGCCCAAGTAGAACTCCTGCACGTTCGGGTTCGCGGCCAGCTCCGCCGCCGTGCCCTGCAGCACGAAGCGACCCGCCTCCAGGACGTAGCCGTAGTCGGCGATGGCCAGCGCCTGGTTGGCGTTCTGCTCGACCAGCAAGACGCCCATCCGCCCGCCGCCGAGGCCGCCTCGCGCCAGCCCGCGGATCACCTGGAAGATCTCCTGCACCAGCATCGGCGCCAAGCCGAGGCTGGGCTCGTCGAGCATCAGCAGCCTCGGCCGCCCCATCACCGCCCGGGCGATGGCCAGCATCTGCTGCTCGCCGCCCGACAGCGTGCCGGCGTCCTGACGCTGCCGCTCCGCCAAGCGTGGGAACAGGGCGAACATGCGCTCCAGGTCGGCCTTGGTGTCGGCGCGGTCGCGGCGGTGGTAGGCGCCCAAACGAAGGTTCTCGGCCACGGTGAGGTCGGGGAACATGCCGCGGTCCTCGACCACGTACGCGATCCCGGCCTGCGAGATGCGCTCGGTGGCGGCGCGCGTCATCTCGCGCCCCACGACCCACACCGAGCCCTTGCGAGGCTCGTCGTCGATCAGGCCCATCACGGTCTTGAGCATGGTGCTCTTGCCGGCGCCGTTCGACCCCAGCACCGCCACGCACGCGCCTTCCTCGACGCGCAGCGAGACGCCTTTCAGCACGCGCAACTGGCGGTGGTAGCCGCTCTCGACGGTGCGCAGCTCGAGCAGGGGAGGCGCGCTCACGGCCGCGCCTCGTCGTCGCGCGCCAGGCGCGTGGAGCCCAGGTAAGCGCGCACCACCTCGGGGTGGTCCTGCACCTCGGACGGCGTGCCGTCGGCGATCAACGTGCCGTGGTCGAGCACCAGCACGCGTTCCGCCAGACGGCTCACGACGCGCAGGTCGTGCTCCACCACCAGCATGGTGAGGTTCAGGTCGCGCCGCAGCCGAAGCAACGTGACCATCATGTCGTCCTTCTCTTCGACGGTCATGCCGGCGGTGGGCTCGTCCAGCAGGAGCAGCGTCGGTTCCGCCGCCAACGCGCGCGCCACCTCGATGAGCTTCTGGACGCCGTACGGCAGCGCCCCGACGCGCTGGTCGCGGTACGCCTGTAAGTCGAGTAGGTCCATCAGCTCCTCGGCCCGCCGCCGCTGCGTCACCTCGTCGCGCGCCCACGACGGCGTCGCCAGCAGCGCCCCGAACAGCCCGGCGCGCACGTGCAGGTGGCGGCCCAGGAGCAGGTTCTCGAGGCAGGTGAGGTTCTCGAAGAGCTCGATGTTCTGGAAGCTGCGGCCGATGCCGAGGCGCGCCACGCGGTGCGGCGGGGTGCCGGTGATGTCGCGTCCGCGCCAGCGCACGCTGCCGGACTGCGGTCGGTAGAAGCCGCAGATGACGTTGTAGAGGCTGGTCTTGCCGGCGCCGTTGGGGCCGATCAACGCCGCCACCTCGCCCTCGGCCAGGGCGAGGCTCACTTGCGACAGCGCGCTCAAGCCGCGGAACGAGAGGGTGACGTGGTCCAGTTCGAGGATCGGCGGCACGTGTCGGGTCGTGGGGGAACGCGGCGCGGCGGCCCCGTTCCCCCACGCGTCTCCTCTCGGGTCAGAGCGTCAGCCAGCCGGACACCGGCCGCAGGCCCTGCGGCGTGACCTGAAGCAGCATCACCGAGTTGTTGCCCTTGTAGGTCCCGACGAAGCTGAGGTTCGCGTAGAGCCCGTCGTCGTACCCGTCGATGGCCTGCAGCGCGGCGAGGAAGCTCTCGCGCGTGAGGTCGGGGCCGGCGGCCTTCAACGCTTCGATCGCCGGCTGGGCGAAGGCGATGCCCGCCAGGGCGCGGAACGGGTCGCGCGCGATCTCGGGTGCGTAGGCGACGATGACGTCGCGGTACAGCTGGTCGGCGATGGGATCGCCGTTGCCTTCGCCGATGATCACCGACGGCAGGCGCAGGAAGACGCTGAAGAGGGCGCCCTGCATGGCCGGGAGCGCCATCAGGCTGGGGTCGAGCAAGGTGACGGTGGCCAGCATCTGCGGCGCGAAGTCGAGCCGCTGGAACTCGTTCACCAACGTGGCGGCCGCGGTGGGGTCGGAGAACAGCAGCACCGTGTTGGCGCCCGAGCCGCGCAGCCTGAGCGCCTGCACGCCGAGGTTGGTGGTGCCGCGCTCGTAGCTGACCTTGTCGCCGACGGTGACGTCGTAGCCCTGTGCTCGAAGGCGCGCGACCTCGTCCTCCAGGCCGCGCAGGCCGGCCTGGCCGTAGCCGTCGTTCTGGTAGAAGATCGCGATGTTGGTGCTGCCCAGCTCCTGCACCGCGTGGCGCGCCATCAAGGCGGCTTCCACGGTGTAGTCGGTGAAGGAGGCGTACACCAGGCCGCCCGACTGCTCGGCGAACTGCTCGGAGCCCGAGGCGGGGCCGACCCACGGCACGCCGGCACGTTGGATCAGCGGCAGCGCCGCCAGGCCGTTGGCGGTGCCGACCCCGCCGACGAACGCGAAGACGCCCTCGCGGTCGATCAGCTCGCGCACCGCCGCGACCGTGCGGGCCGGGTCGTAGCCGTCGTCGCGGCTGGCGAGCACCAGCTTGCGGCCGTGGATGCCGCCCTGGTCGTTGATGTACCGGAAGTAGGCGTCGATGGCGGTGGTGACGGTGCCCCACGCGGCGGCCGGGCCGGACTGCGGGCCCCAGTTGCCGAACACCACCTCGGTGTCGGTGACCCCTTGCTGGGCCTGCCCGAGGGAGAGGGTCGCTGCTAGCGCGATGCCGATGAGAAGCCGTTTCATGTTGCTCCCTTCGCTGCGTTGGGTTGGCGACCTACCGGTTTTTGGACTGAGTTCAGGGTACCACGCCCCGCCGGTTGCGGTCAGACCCGTTTCACCTCCGCGCGACCCAGCAGACCGTGCGGGCGCAGCACCAGCACGATCACCACCACAAGGAAGGCGAACGACGCCTTGAACTCGAGCGACACGTAGATCCCCACCAGCAACTCCAGCACGCCCAGCACGTACCCGCCGACGACGGCGCCGGGCAGGCTGTTCATGCCGCCGATGACCGCCGCCACGAAGCCCTTGCTGAGCGGGTCGAGCATCATGTTCGGGTTCAGCAGCGTGCTGGGAGCGAACAGCAGGGCGGCGGCGGTGGCTAGCACCGCGGCCGCCGCCCAGGTCGCGAGCAGCACGCGCCGCACCGGCAGGCCCATGGCCTCGGCCACGTCGGCGCGCTGCGCCACCGCGCGCATCGCCACCCCGAGCTTGGTGAAGGTGAGCAGCGCCCAGAGCGCCAGCATCAGCACCACCCCCAACGCCGCGGTGGCGATCGACACCAGGCTGACGGGGACGCCGCCCAAGTGCAGGATGCGGTCGGTAACGATGGTGGGCACGATCTTGTTGTCGCTGCCGAACACCAGTGCGTCGAGGCCGCCGAGCGCCAACGCCAGGCCCAGGGTGAGGATCAACAGCCCCAGCTCCGACTGGTTCTTCGCCGGCCGCACCACCACCAGGTAGACGAGCGCTCCGATGGCGGCGGCGCACGCCAGAGCCAGCACGAACGCCACCCCGAACGGCAGCTGCGCCCGCGTGAGCAGGGTGTAGGCGAGGAAGGTGCCGACGACGCCGAGGTCGCCGTGGGCGAAGTTGAGGATGCGGGTGGTGCGGTAGAGCAACACCAACCCGAGCGCCACCAAGGCGTAGACGCTGCCTACGGTCGCGCCGCTCACCAGCACCTGCACGAGCGTCTCGAGATCGCGGGTCACAGCGGCCACGTCTTCCAGAAGCGCTTGATCTTCGCCCAGCGGCCGTAGATGCCGGAGGGCTCGAGCATCATCACGGCGATCACCACCGCGCCGAACGTCACCTGCGACCACGACCGGAAGGTCGACAGCACCAGGTCGAGCCCGGTGATGAAGCCGGCGCCGAGCAGGGCGCCCGGCAGGAAGCCGAGACCGCCGACGACGATCATCAGCAGGAACTTGATCGACAGCAGCAGGTTGAAGCTCTCGGGCGTGACGTACCCGACCAGCGGGCCGTAGAGCGCCCCCGCCAGCCCGGCGATGGCCGCCGAGAGCACGAACGCCATCGTCTTGTGGCGCGCCAACCCGATGCCGCTCATCTGCGCCGCCAGATCGGCGTCGCGCACGGCACGGAAGGCCCGACCGACGTGGGAGCGCTCGAGGTTGAACGCCATCCAACCGACGAACGAGGCCAGCGCCAGGACCAGGTAGTAGTAGGGGCGGTCCCCGTAGAAGTCGATGCCGAGGAGCACCGGCCGGTCCACCAGCATGCCGGTCGAGGCGCCGACGTAGCGCCAGTTGTTGAGGATCTGTTGGATCGCCAGGCCGAAGCCGAGCGTGGCGATGGCCAGGTACGGCCCCTCCAGCCGCAGCGCGGGCACGCCGATCAGCACGCCGAGCAGCGCGCTCACCAGCACCGCAGCCGGCAGGGTGGCCGCGATCGACCAGCCTTCCTGCGCCAATGCTCCGTGCACGTAGGCACCGGCCGCCAAGAAGCCGGCATGCCCCAACGAGACCTGCCCGGTGAGGCCCACCAGGATCCCGAGCGAGAGCGCCACCAGACCGTAGACGTAGAACAACGAGACGTTGTAGACCAGGTACCCCTGGGCGAACAACGGCAGCGCCAGCGCCACGCCGAACGCCAGACCCGCCGCCACCCAGGCTTGCGTCCCGCGGATGAGCCTCAGGTCTTGCTCGTAGCGCTCACGGAACAGCATGGATCGCCCAGGAACGCAGGAGAGGCGGGACGTCAGGCATACAGCTCCTCGATCAGGTCGGCGAACTTCGCGGCGATGCTGGCACGCTTGACCTTGAGCGTGGCCGTGACCTCACCGTCCTCGTGGTATAGGCGCTTGGGCAGGATGGCGAAGCGCTTGATGGTCTCGACCCTTGCCAGGCCGCGGTTGACGCGATCGACCTCGCCTTCGATCAGCTTGCGCACCTCGGGGTTGGCGGCCAGGTCGGCGTACGTCGCGTACGTCAACTGCCGTTCGGTGGCCCAGTGGGTGACGTTGTCCTCGTCGAGGACCAGGAGCGCCACCAGGTACTTGCGCCGATCGCCGATGACCACGGCGTCGTTGACGTAGATGCTGGACTTCAGCTGGTTCTCGATCTTCTGCGGCGCGATGTTCTTCCCGCCGGCGGTGATGAGGATGTCCTTCTTCCGGTCGGTGATGCGAAGGTAGCCGTCGTCGTCGAGGTCGCCGATGTCGCCGGTATGGAGCCAGCCGTCCTCCAGCGCCTCGGCGGTGGCGGCCGGGTCCTTGTGGTACCCGAGGAAGTTCCCCGGGCTCTTCGAGAGGATCTCGCCGTCCTCGGCGATGCGGACCTCGACGCCCTGGAACGCCGTGCCCACCGTGCCGAGGCGCACGTCGGCCCGGTTGATGGCGATCAGGCCGCTACTCTCGGTGAGCCCGTAGCCTTCGCGCACGTCGATGCCGATGGCGCGGAAGTACCCCAGGATGTCTGGCGCGATCGGCGCGGCGCCGGAGATCGCCACGCGCACGCGGTCGAGACCGAGTCGAAGGCGCAAGAGCCGCAGGACCATCAGGTGGGCCAGCGCCGCAAGCGGTCCCGCCCCGCGCAGGTCCGCTGCGGCCCCGCCTGCGCCGCGTCGCACCGCCGTCATCGCCGCCTGGTACGCCAGACGCTTGAGCACGTGCGCGTCCTTCATGTGGAGTTCGACCAGCGAGAAGATCTTCTCCCAGATGCGCGGAACGGCGAAGAACACCGTCGGGCGGATCTCCTGTAGGTTCGTGAGCACGGTGTCGAGGTTCTCGGTGAAGCTCACGGTGTACCCGAAGCGCAGCGGCGCCGCCACGCTGATCAACCGCTCGACGATGTGCGACAGCGGGAGGAACGACAGCAGTTCGTCGCGCTCGTCCAGCGGCACAGCGTCGTGCAGCGCGTCGATGGCCCACGCCAGGTTGGCGTGGCTCAGCACCGCCCCCTTGGGGTGGCCGGTGGTGCCCGAGGTGTAGATGAACACGGCAGGATCGTCGGGCCGGATGGCGGCGAGGCGCTCCTCGACCGGGCCCGGGTCGGCGGCGTACCGCGCGCGGCCGGCCGCCAGCACGTCGTCCCACGCCAGGACGCCGGGCACGTCCTCGGGCTCGATGACGATCACCCAACGCACGGCCTCGCAGCGCGGCGCGATGGCCAGCCACTTCTCGAGCTGCTCGGCGTCCTCGAGCACCAGGCCGACCGCGTCGGAGTGGTGCAGATGGTACTGCAGCTGGTCCGCGCTGCTGGTGGTGTACACCCCGACCGTGGCGCCGCCGGCAGTCTGGACCGCGATGTCGGCCACCAGCCACTCGGGCCGGTTCTCGCACAGCACCGCCACGCGCGCCCCGGGCTCGAGACCCAGGTGCAGCATCTCGCGCGCCAGGGCGTTCACGTCGGCGGCGTAGGCGGACCAGGGGATGCCCCTCCACAGGCCGAGTTCCTTGACGCGGTGCGCCAAGCCGGGCTGCTGCGCGCGCTCGCGCAGCAACGCGGGGATGCTGCGCGCCGAACCCCGTACGTTGCGCATCTTCGCTCGATTCTAGCGAAGGACGGCTTCTGCCGGCGGATGCGCGCCGCAGGCCCGTGACACTAACGCCGTCCACGCCGCCACGCGCGTCGCGGTCAGTTCGGGCTGGCCGTCCTCGTCGAGCGCCAGGCCGACCAGGTCGTCGCCGCGGGACGCGCGCGAGGCGGTGAAGCGGTACCCGGCCCCCGGCCAGGCACCCACCAGGGTGGCGCCCGCATCGAGGGCGGCCCGCGCGACGTCGTCGAGCGCGTCGACGAAGGTATCGGGGTAGCCGCGCTGGTCGCCGGTGCCGAACACCGCCACGCGCTTGCCGCGCAGGTCGAGCGCCCGCAGCTCGGCGATGCGCGCCTCCCAATCGCTGGGCAGCTGCCCCACGTTCCACGTCGACGTGCCGAGCACGATCGGGTCGTGCGCCTCGAGCGTCTTCAGGTCGAGCCACGCCACGTCGTGGCAGGGCGCCTCGCACGCGAACGCGGCGGCAAGCGCGGCGGCGACCCGCTCCGCCACCGCTTCGGTGGCGCCGAACATGGTGGCGTAGACGACGATGGGGGAGAACGGAGCCTCGGCCACCCGGGCATGCTAGGACGTCGAGCGCAGGGGTCGCCTTGACCGGCGTCAAGGCAGCCGCGCCCTGCCCGCGGCTACTCGCGACGGCGCCTCACGCCCTGCCCGCGGCCGCTCGCGACGGCGCCTCACGCCGTGCCCGCGGCTACTCGCGACGGCGCCAACGCTCTGCCGCCCGGCCGCAGCGATGGCGGCGAAGAGAAGCGGCCGCCGTCCCCGTCGTTCGACGGGAGCAGCGGCCGCTTCTGCGAGGAGACGCGCGGCGCGTTCGGCGCGGTGGCCGTTGGCGACGCCGGGCCGTTCGCCCCGCGTTACTTCTTGTCGCCGACCTGATCCTTCAGGCTCTTCCCGGCCTTGAACGCCGGGTACTTGCTAGCCGGGATCTTGATCTTCTCGGTGGTGCCAGGCTTCACGCCGGTCCGGGCCTTGCGCTTGCGCACCTCGAAGGTGCCGAAACCGGTTAGCGTGACCTTGGATCCCTTGGCGATGCTGGTGGACATCGCTTCGAGAAGGCTGTCCATGGTCTCCTTGACGGACTTCTTGGAGAGTCCGGTCTCCTCGGCGACCATGTCGACCAGGTCGGCTTTGCTGACGGTCTTGGCCTTGGCCATGCGCGAGCTCCTTTCTTGAACTCGTCCAGAGTATAGGGCATGGGAATGGGAAAAACCACGGGTCGGCACGATGCGGCAGGGAATTCCCGCCGGTCGGACCGTCGGCCCACCCGGCCCGTCGTCGTCCTCGGAGCCGGCGCGCCGCCTCCGCGGGGCATATACTCCGGCGTGCCCGCCTGCTCGCGCCGCTCGTTCGCTCGTGGGGAACGCCGTTCTGGACGTCGTTCCGGACCGCGATCGCGGCACTCCTTCCTCGTGGTCCTCGCGGCGCTCGTGCTGGGTGGCGGCGCCCACGTCGCCGCACAAGCCGCTCCGTTCCCGGTGGAGGGGCACAACGTCCTGGTGGTGGACGGCCGTGAGCGCGGCTACGAGCTTCACCTTCCACGCGCCGGGGACGCGGGAACCGACGTCCACGGCGAAGCGGGCGCGCCGCTGGTCATCCTGCTGCACGGCCGGGGCGGGGACGGCGCGGGGATGCGCCAGATCACCGCGTTCGACGACGTCGCCGACGCCCACGGGCTGGTCGTGGCGTACCCCGACGGCATCGGCCACGAGTGGAACTACACCCGCGGCCTGCCCGGCTACGACAAGGTAGCCGACGCCGATCGCGACGACGTGGCGTTCCTCGCCTCGCTGGCTGGGCATCTGGTGGCGTCGCTTCGACTCGACCCCGACCGCGTCTACCTCGCCGGGTTCTCCAACGGCGGCTTCATGACGCAACGGGTGGCGTGCGAGCGGCCGGACCTGTTCGCGGCCTACGGCAGCGTCGGCGGCGCTGGATTCGGCGGCATGACCGACCTGTGCGTCGACCCGGCGCCGGCAGCGTTCGTGATCGTGCACGGCACCGACGACCCGATCGTGCCCTGGGACGGCATCACGGTACGGTCCGAGGATGGGCGCGAGGCCGAGATCCTGATGTCGGTGCCGCAGACGCTCGGCTACTGGGCTGCGCGCGCCGGCTGCGTCGGGGAAGGGCAGCGCGGGTCCATCCCGGCGGGCGGCGCGTCGCCGGGAACGCGGGTGGAACTGCTCGGCGTGGGGGACTGCGCCACCGGCGGGCAGGTCATCCTGGTCGCCGTGTTGGGCGGCGGCCACGTCTGGCCGGGAGTGGCGTCGTTGCCCGAGGAGACGCTCGGCAGGATCAACCTCGACATCGACGCCGGCGAGATGCTGTGGGGGTTCTTCCAGGCGAACCCGCGGCACGCCCGACCGTAGGGCGTCCGCGTACCCCGACTACCGGAGACGCCGCCCCCCGCACCGTCGCGAGGACGTTCGCCCGAGGACGCGCCGGACACGCGGGCATAGGCTTGAGTCGACATGACACCCGACCTGATCGTCGTCCTGGTCATCCTAGGGGCCGCCGTCGCGCTCTTCGTCAGCGACAAGATCCGCCTCGACGCGGTGGCTCTGCTGGTGGTGCTGGCGTTGACGCTGACGGGCGTGCTCACGCCGGCACAGGCCCTGGCGGGGTTCGCGGACCCGCTGGTGATCATGATCGCGGGCTTGTTCGTGGTGTCCGGAGCGCTCACCCAGACCGGCATCGCGCAGCGGGTTGCGCGTGTGCTCGGCGGCCTGGCGGGCACCAGCGAGGCCCGCTTGGTTGCCGCGGTCATGCTCGCGACCGCGGTGCTCTCGGGGTTCATGAGCTCGACCGGGACGGTGGCGGTGATGTTGCCGATCGTGGTGGCCATGGGGTGGCGTGCCGGAGTCAGCCCGTCGCGCCTGCTGCTGCCCCTGGCCTACGCTTCGCTGCTCGGTGGCATGCTCACGCTCATCGGCACGCCCCCGAACCTGGTCGCGTCGCAACTGCTCGAGGCGCGGGGCCACCCGCCGCTCGGGTTCTTCGCCATCTCGCCCATCGGCCTGGCGTTGACGCTCCTGGGCATCGTGGTGGTGGCGCTGGTGCTGCGCAAGATGCTGCCGCGGCGCGCTCCCGTGGCGCCGAGCGCGGACGCGCGGCGCGAACCGCTGCGCGACGTCACCCGCCGTTACCTCCAGCCGGAACGGTTCGCGCGCTTCGTGGTGGCGGGAGGTTCGCCGCTGGTGGGCACCACCCTCGGCGACCTTCGCTGGCCCGAGCGCCTGGGCGTGCAGGTGCTGGCGGTCGATACCGACCCGGCCGCGGTGCGCACCCACCGGCGCAGCCGACGTCACTTGGGGCGCTCGAAGCGCATCGGCCCCGCGACCCGCATCGACGAAGGCGACCGTCTGCTGCTGCAGGGTAGCCCCGACGGCATGGCGCGGTTGGCGGCCGACTGCGCCGTCCGGTTGACGAACGTCGATCCTGCCGACGAGGGCATCGTGCCGGAGGACCTGGCGTTCGCCGAGGTGCTGCTCCCGCCGCGCTCGCGCTGGTTGGGGCGGACGCTGGCGGACCTGCACTTCCGCGAGCGCTTCGGCCTGCAGGTGGTCGCGTTGCAACGAGGCGCCGAGACGCTGCGCGACGGCTTGGCCGCGGAGCGTCTGCGCTTCGGCGACACGCTGCTGGTCGAGGGCCCGATCTCGGCCTTGGCGCTGCTGCGGCAGGAGCGCCACGACGTGGTGGTGATGAGCGTGGCGGGCCATGGTGAGGAGCCGGCGCCGAGGCGCGAGCGTGCCGGCGTCGCGGCGGTCATCCTGGGCGCGATGATGCTGGCGTTGACGTTCGGCTGGCTGCCGGCGGTGGTCGCGGTGGTGGCGACGGCGGTGGCGCTGGTGCTGACGGGCTGCATCGACGCCGACGAGGCGTACCGCAGCATCCAGTGGCCCTCGGTGGTGCTCATCGCGGGGATGCTGCCGCTGGCCACCGCGTTGGAGCTCAGCGGCGGCGTGCAGATGGCGGTGGACGCCTTGGTGGCGACGACCGGGCCGCACGGGCCGATGGTGTTGGCGGCCGCGCTGTTCCTGCTGACGTCGCTCGCCAGCCAGTTCCTGTCCAACACCGCCACCGCGGTGCTGCTCGCGCCCATCGCGTTCGAGGCGGCGGTGCGCTTGAACGTCGCGCCGGAACCGATGGTGGTGGTGGTGGCGTTGGCCGCCTCGACGGCGTTCGCCACGCCGGTGGCCTCGCCGGTGAACACGCTGGTGCTGGGGCCGGGGCAGTACCGGTTCATGGACTTCGTGCGCGTCGGCGTGCCGCTGCAGCTCGCGGTGATGGCCCTGGCGCTGCTGCTGATCCCGGTGTTCTTCCCGTTCTGAGGGCGGCGCTCGGCCGGAGCGCTTGCCTGAGGAGCGGCGCTCGGCTATACTTCGTTTTCTGGAAGCGTGGCGGCCCCCCGACGGGGCGTCGCCCGCGCTCTCGTGGATCGGAACGCGAGTCGTGTCCGCATCCGGACGCCGGCTCTGGAGGTCGATGATGTACGCAATCGTGGAATCGGGCGGCAAGCAGTACCGCGTGGCGGAGGGCGACGTCGTGCGAGTCGAGAAGCTCGACGCCGAAGCCGGCGCCGTGGTCGAGCTGCCCGTGTTGTTGCTGGGCGGCGAGACGGTGAAGGTCGGAGCGCCCCGCGTCGAAGGCGCGACGGTCAAGGCCGAGGTCGTGGGCCACGGCCGCGGCGAGAAGATCCACGTCTACAAGTTCAAGGCCAAGGCGAACTACCGGCGGCACATCGGCCACCGGCAGCCGTACACCGATGTCCGGATCACGCAGGTCCAGGGCTGACGGCAGCGAGGAGACGGTCGTAGATGGCACACAAGAAAGGCGTCGGTAGCTCCAAGAACGGGCGCGACAGCCAGTCCAAGCGCCTCGGCGTGAAGCGCTTCGACGGCCAGGTCGTGGCCGCCGGCAACATCCTCGTCCGCCAGCGCGGCACCAAGTTCAAGCCCGGCCGCAACGTCGGCGTCGGCAGCGACTTCACGCTCTTCGCGTTGCGCGATGGCGTGGTGCGCTTCGCGGACAAGGGCGCGAAGGGGCGCTTCGTCAGCATCGAGATGACCCCGGCCGAGGCGGTCGCGGCAGACTGACCCGCGGCGAGCGAACCACCACCCAACCCGACGCGGCCCTCGACGTAGGGCCGCGTTCTTCATGGAGTACGAATGCCGTTTCGTGACGTGCTGGAGATCCACGTGCAAGGCGGGAAAGGGGGCGATGGCTCGCTCTCGTTCCTGCGGCTGAAGTACGTCCCCAAGGGCGGCCCGGACGGAGGGCACGGCGGGCGCGGCGGGTCGGTGATCCTGCGCGCCGTCGACGACGTCTCCTCGCTCGACAAGCTGGTCGGCCGGACCCAGTTCCGGGCGGAGACCGGGCACCAAGGGGAGGGGCGCAACAAGGCGGGCGCAGGCGGCGCCGACATGATCATCGACGTGCCCGTCGGCACCATGGCGATCGACGCCGAGACCGGCGAGCGGCTGGCCGACCTGGTCGCGGTGGGCGAGACGGCGGTGGTGGCACGGGGTGGCGAAGGGGGGCGCGGCAACGCCTCGTTCGTCAACTCGCAGCGCCGCACGCCGCGCTTCGCCGAGCGGGGCACACCCGGCGAGCGCCGGCACCTGCGGCTGGAGTTGCACATCATCGCCGACGTCGGCCTGGTCGGGTACCCCAACGCCGGCAAGTCGAGCCTGCTGGCGGCGGTGTCGAACTCGAAGCCGGTCATCGCCGACTACCCCTTCACCACCCTCAGCCCCAACCTCGGCGTCGTCGAGCGCAGCGGCTCGGTAGGGATGGAGCGGCTCACCATGGCCGACATCCCCGGCATCATCGAGGACGCCCACCTGGGCAAGGGTCTAGGGCTCGAGTTCCTGCGGCACATCTCCCGCACGCGCCTGCTGGTCTACGTGCTCGACATCGCCGCCGAGCCCGTCTCGACGCTGGAGGCGTTGCAGCGCGAACTGCAGGCGTACGACCCCGCGCTGCTCGAGCGCCCGGCGCTGGTGGCGCTGAACAAGATCGACCTGACCGGCGACGAGGCCCCCGAGGCGGCTTCCGAGGTGGTGGAGGCGGAGCAGGCGCTGGCCCGCTTCGGGCTGCCCGTGATGAGCGTCTCGGCGCTCACGGGCGCCGGGCTGCAGGGCTTCCGCGCCGCCCTGTTCGACCTCCTGCCGCCGCGCCCGGCACCGGTGCAGCTGCCCACCGGCCGGCGCGTGCTCGTCACCCCGTTGCGCGTGGCGCGCGACCTTGCCGGCACCGGGTGGGTCGTCACCGGCAGCGCCATCGAGGCGGTGGTATCGCGCTTCGACCCGACCAACCGCGACGCGGTGGCCTACCTGCAGCACCACTTCCGCACCCTCGGGGTGAACGCGGCGCTCAAGAAGGCGGGAGCGCGGTCGGGCGACGAGGTGGAGATCGCCGGCTCGACGTTCGACTACTTCGACGACACGGCCACCGCCGCGGAGGGCGCGGCGAGCGACGAAGAGGCAGCGGCCGAGGCCGACGTCGACGCCTGGGAGACCGAGGAAGGATCGGCGCAGGACGGCGCCTCGGCTTCCACCGAGGACGACGTTCGGTGACGCATGGCCCGTGCTACGTTGGCCTCACGCCGGTTGCCGGCGGGTGCGGCCCTGGGGGGTACGGCGGGCGGGTTCCCGCGTACACGTTCGATCCCGAGCGCCCGCCGCTGCAGGCGTCGACACGACCATGATCGATACCTCCGTCACGACCGACCCATGCGCGCGGCCGACCGTGGCACCGTACTGCGACCGCGTCCGGAGCGTCGTCGGGATCGAGCGCTTCGAGCACATCCGCCGGGTGGCCCGGCTGGCCGACGAGATCGCGCTCGCCAACGGCTTCACCGAGCCGGAGCGTGAGCAGGTGGCGCTGGCGGCCGTGTTGCACGACGCCGCGCGCGACATGAGCGAGGACGACCTGCTGCGGATGGCGCCGCCTACCTGCGACGTCGAAGCCGACCACCCGTTGGCCCTCCACGGCCGCGTCGGGCGGCTGCTGGCGGAGAGCTGGGGCGTGCACGACGGCACCGTGCTCGAGGCCATCGAAGGCCACGTCTTCGGTGTGCCGCTGGCGAACCGCGTCGGCCTTGCCGTCTACGTGGCCGACGTCTGCGAGCCCGGCCGCGGCGTCAACGACGACATCCGTGGGCTGGCGCTGCGCGACCTGCCGGCCGCCTATCGTCAGGCGATGCAGAGCAAGGTGTCGTACTTGCACCGAACCGGCAAGGCCATCCACCCCGCCACGTTGCGCGCCTACCAGGAGATCCATGACACGCCGTAGGGCCCGTCTCGTGATGCTGGCGGGCGTGCTGGTGGCGCTCGGGGGCTTGATCGGCTTCTGGCTCACGCGCGACGTCGCCCGTGGCGAGCTCAGCGATGAGCAGCGGCAGCTGCTCGGGCTGGGCGCCGACGCCTTCCATGCCAGCATGGTGCTCGCTGGTCGCGACATCTTCTACGACCAGAACGCCAACGTCACGCCCGTGTACGCCCAGGACGGCACCATCCTCCGCTACGAGTACGACGGTGTGGTCAGCACCGCCGGCATCAACACCGACACCATCCTCTACGTCGACGTCCACGGCGACGCCGTCACCTTGATCGCCATCCCGCGCGACCTCTACCTCCAGGACGTGGGCAGGCGCATCAACGGCGTCTACGCGCGCGGTGGCGCCGAGGAACTGCGCCGCCGCGTCGAGGCGATCCTCGGCGTCCCGGTCGACTACTACGCCATCGTCAAGCTCGACATCTTCCAGAACCTGGTCGACGCGCTCGGCGGAGTCGAGGTGGACGTTCCCTACGCCATGAACTACGACGACAACGTCGGGGGGCTGCACATCCACTTCCCGGCCGGGCCACGCCTGATGGACGGCGTCGATGCCAGCAAGTTCGTCCGCTACCGCCACAGCCTGCGCGGCGACATCGACCGCCTCGACAACGTCAAGCGCCTCGCCTACGCCATGCTGCAGCGCGTCAAGGAGCTCAACCTGCGCGCCGTGACGCTGCTGCCCGAGTTGGTCGACACCTTCTTCCAGGACGTCGAGACCAACGCCAGCCCGGCGCTGGCGCGCCAACTCGTGAGCCGTATCCCCAACCTCGAGCTGACGGCCACCGCCACGCTGCCCAACGAGGAAGCCACCGTACCCGGCGTCGGTTCGGTGGTGCTCTACGACGCGGCCACCGTGCACGCCTTCATGGCCGGCACGTTCGGCGGAACGGCCCGCGCGTTCCAGGCTTCGCCCGACGTCACCTTGCTCGTCACCGACCGTAGCGGCACCCCCGGCATGGGCGCGTGGTACCGCGACCGCCTGGTCGGGTTCGGGGTTCCCGAGGACCGCATCATCGTGCGCGAGGACGACGTCGTGGACCCGACCCCCACGCGGATGCTGGCGACGCTCGCCAGTTGGGAGGACGCCGACTACTTCGCCGAACTGCTCCATGCCGGCAAGCAGCAGGTCGATCGGCTCCAGCCGTACCGCGGCACGCAGGTGCAGCTCGAGCTGGTGCTCGGCGCCGACGCCGCCGCTCGCATCTCCCAGCCCGAGACCGTGCTGGCCGTACACGACGAACCATGACCGGAGGCCCTGACTTGACCAGCGAACCGACGCCCGTCCCGATCCAAGCCGGTGCGCACGACCCGGACGCCAAGGCGCGCGCCTCGCGCCCTTCCGTCCCGCACGACACCATGACGCCCGAGCACGACGCGGTGCACGACGATGTGCAGCGCATCGTCGACGCGCTCGACGACAAGCGCGCCACCGACATCGTGGTGCTCGACCTCCATGACGTGTCCGAGACCCTCGATTGGTTCGTAGTGGCGTCCGGCGAGTCGAGCCTGCAACTCAAGGCGCTCGAGGACGCGGTCCGAGAACGCATGAAGGCAAGCGGCCGGCTCCCGCGCGGCGTCGAAGGTCCTTCCCTGCGGTGGGTCCTGCTCGACTACGGCTCCGTCGTTGTGCACATCATGAGCCCCGAGGCGCGCACCTTCTACGACCTCGAAGGCCTATGGGCCGACGCCGAGCGGGTCGACGTCGTTCCCAGCCGATGACGTGAGTAGCGCGCCGCCCGCACCGCGCCATTGGGCGGAGCGGGTGGCGTACCAGCGTCTCGTGGGCCTGGGCTGGCGCCCGCTCGCGGTCAACTACCGCCTACGCGGTGCCGAGCTCGACCTGGTGTTCGCCGACGGCGCCACCGTGGTGGTGGTAGAGGTGCGCCAGCGCAAGACCGTGCGCTACGGCGACCCCGCCGAGACGATCGACGCTCGCAAGCTGCGGCGGATCCGAGCGGCAGCGCGGCACTTCGTGAGCGTCGCGTTGGGCAGGCCCGACACTGCCGTCCGCATCGACGCCGTCGTGCTGGTGGGAGACGAGCGCCAGCACGCGCTGCGGCACCTGGTGGATGTCGGCTGACGCCGAGGCGCGTGCGATACTCGGCTCGTGAGGTCGCTCGCCATCATCGACCTGGGCAGCAACACGGCGCGGCTGGTGGCGCTGGCGTACGAGCCCGAGCGCCGCTTCCAGATGGTCGACGAGCTGCGGCAGGCGGTGCGCCTGTCGGAGGGCATGGGCGAAGATCGCTTGATCCGGCCCGCGCCGTTCGAGCGCGGCATCGACGCATTGCGCACCTTCCGAAGCTACTGCGACGCTGCCGGCATCGAGCACGTCCACGCCGCCGCCACCAGTGCTGTGCGTACCGCCGTCAACGGCGCGGAGTTCGTCCGAGCCGCGCGCGAGCGCGCCGGCATCGCGCTGCAGGTGGTCACGGGCGAGGAGGAGGCGGGTGCCGGTGTGCTCGCCGTCGCCAACTCGCTGCCGTTCGAGGACGCGGTGGTGTTCGACCTGGGCGGCGGCAGCATGCAGCTGAGCCTCATGCGCGGCCGGCGCCACGTGCGCGGGCGCGCCTACCCGCTGGGTGCGGTGCGCGCCACCGAGGCGTACCTCGCCAACGACCCCCCGAAAGCGAAGCAACTCAAGGCGTTGGCGCTGGACGCGCGTCGAGCGTTGGGCGAAGACGTGACGCGCCTGCCTCGAGGCCTGCCGGTCGTCGGCATGGGCGGCACCGTGCGCAACCTCGCCAGCATCGTCCAGGAGGCAGAAGGCTACGAACCGACGTTGCTGCACGGCTACCGCCTGCCGCGGGAGAAGCTCGCGGCGCTGGTGACGCGGCTCGCCGCCATGTCGACGGGCGAACGTCGGGCCGTGCCCGGCCTCAACCGTGATCGGGCGGACATCATCGTGGCCGGGGGCATCGTGATCCGGACGCTGCTCGAGATGCTCGAGGCTCCCGACGTCGTCATCAGCGGCCAGGGCCTTCGAGAAGGGCTGTTCTACCCGTACCTCTTCCCGCGCGACGGGCACCTCGCGCCCGACGTGCGGTCGTTCTCGACCTGGAACCTCGAGCGCGAGTACCACGACCATCCCGCCCACGACGCCCACGTGCGCGACCTCGCGCTGCAGTTGTTCGACGACCTCCGACCCCGCCACGGCTACGGCGACGACGAGCGCCGGCTGTTGGAGGCGGCGGCGGTGGTGCACGACATCGGCATGGGCGTCGACTACTACGGGCATCACAAGCACGGCATGTACCTAGTGATGGGAAGGCCGTTGCCTGGCTTCGACCACCGCGAGCAGGTGCTCATCGCGATGCTGGTGCGCTACCACCGACGCGGCACGCCGTCCGCCCAGGGGTACCCGTCGCTGCTGCTCGAGGGCGACCTGCAGCGCGTGCGCGTGCTGGCCGGCATGCTCCGGATGGCGGAGTACCTCGACCGCGCCAAGTCGCAGCGCGTCGCTCGGGTGCGCTGCGCCGACCCGCTGGCCGGGACCCTGCGCATCGAGGCGGCGACGCGCGAGGAGGCGCACGTCGAGGTCCAGATGGGGCAGCTTCGCGCGGACCTGCTGGCCGATGCGCTCGGCGCTCCCATCGAGGTGGTACCGACGACCATGGAGACGACGGCGGCATGAGCGCGAGGGCGCCGCACGAAGCCGGCCCGGCGTCCGGCGCTGGTGGCCGCTCCCTGCCGCCTGCACCGGTGCGCGTCAAGATCTGCGGCATCACCCGACCCGAGGACGCGGTCGTGGCCGAACGCGCGGGAGCCGACGCGATCGGCTTGATCTTCGCGCCCTCCTCGAAGCGGCGCGTGGACCGCGCCGCGGCGCGTGCCATCGTGGCGACGGTGGGGCCGTTCCTCGTGCGGGTCGGGGTGTTCGTCGACGCCGACCTCGAGCAGGTCGTCGACCTCGTGCAGGAGCTGCGGCTGGACGCGGTGCAGCTGCACGGCCACGAATCGGAGGCGTACGCGGCCGAGGTTCGCCGCTCGGCGCGGGTGGTGCGGGCGCTGGCGTTCGGGCCCGGCGTCACCCCGCAGGCGCTCGCGGCCTACCCGGCCGACGCCATCCTGCTCGACGCCGCCGCACCCGGGTCGGGCCGCGCCTTCGGTTGGCAGGAGGCCGGTGCCTGGCGCGGGCACCCGCGGCTGGTGTTGGCCGGCGGGCTGACCCCCGGCAACGTGGCCGCCGGGGTGCGGGCGCTGTGGCCGTACGCCGTCGACGTCGCCAGTGGGGTGGAGGCCGCTCCGGGGGTGAAGGACGCTGCCCTGGTGATGGCGTTCGTTCGGGCCGCGCGATCGGCCGCCGATGGCACGGCGGAGGCACCTCGAACCTGAGCGCGAGGTGAGATCGCCCTTGCCATCGGAACGACCGGACTTCTCCACAATCCCGGCGAGTTCTCCACAGGCTTGTGGAAAACCGCGCCGGACGCGTCAGCGACGGCGACGGCAGCGACGCGAAGCGATTTCCTCCGTCCAGCACGTAGTTTCTACTGGTGAAACGGGTGGCGGGGTCCCATACCAGAACGGCCGCCTCCCTGTCAAGACCACCCACTTATCCACAGTTTCCGGCCGTTATCCACATAGGCGTGCGTGCCCGTGGGGAACGTCCCCGCGGGCGGCAGCGGGCCACGATGTAGGCTGACGGGGAAGACCCGTGCCGCCGCCCCGAGCCGCCAACCGGAGGCTGGTACGCGCAGCGGTGCGGCGCAGCCGATCCGGTGCGGCCATCGCCAGGGGCCTTCCGGAGAGAGGAACGAACGATGGACATCGTCACCTTCAGCGACGCGCGGCGCTTCTCGCTTGCCGGCGTCCAGCACAGCGACCTCGTGACGCAGGACGACCTCCGGGTCACCATGGCCTGCTTCGAGGCGGGCCAGCTCGACGAACCGCGCAACGTGGCGCACAGCACCGTCTACCAAGTGTTGGAGGGTGAAGCGCTGGTGCGCGTCGGCGACGACACCGATCGGCTCGGGAAGGGCAGGCTGCTGACGGTGCCCGCCGGCGTGGCCCACCGACTCGAGAACGCCGGTGGCGGCCTGCTGGTCGTGCTGGCGATCACCCCGCGCTGAGGCGTGCGTTGCGCGTCGTAGGCCGCTGCCGACCCGCGGGGCGTCCGTGACGAAGAAGGGCGCCAAGCGCGGCGCCGGCGACGTGCGCCCCGCCGCGCGTTCCGCCGAGCGGAAGGTAGCGCGTGTCGCCTCCGCGCTGTCGCTCGACGAACGGCGCCAGGGTGCGTTCCATCGGCACCGCACGGGGTGGGCGGCGGCGGCCGAGCAGGTCGTCGCCGAACGCGCCGCCATCGCCGAGGGCGGAGGGGCGGGAGCCGCGCGGCGGCAGCACGACAAGGGCCGCTGGACCGCGCGCGAGCGCGTGCGTGCGTTGCTCGACGAGGACGCCCCCGCCTTCGACGAGCTGATGGCGTTCGCCGGCTGGCGCATGTACCCCGACGAGGGCGGGGCGCCGGCGGGTGGCGTGGTGACCGGCATCGGCCGCGTAGCTGGTCGCGACTGGATGATCATCGCCAACGACGCCACCGTCAAGGCGGGCGCGTTCTTCCCGATCACCGCCAAGAAGGTCATCCGCGCTCAGACCATCGCCTTCGAGAACCGTATCCCCACCATCTACCTGGTCGATTCGGCCGGGGTCTACCTGCCCATGCAGGACGAGATCTTCCCCGACCAGGACGACTTCGGCCGGGTCTTCTACCTCAACGCGCGCATGAGCGCGGCGGGCATCCCGCAGCTGGCCGCCATCATGGGCAACTGCGTGGCCGGGGGCGCGTACCTCCCGGTGATGTGCGACACGTTGGTGATGACCGAGGGTTCGGGCCTGTACCTTGCCGGACCTGCGCTGGTGAAGGCCGCCATCGGCCAAGACGTGGACTCGGAGACGCTCGGCGGCGCGCGCATGCACGCCGAGATCGCCGGCACCGTCGACTTCCGTGAGCCCGACGACGCCCATGCCGTGGCGCGGCTCCGGCGGCTGGCGGCCGCCTACGCGCCGCCGGCGACGGCGGCGTGGGCCCTCGGCCGGGCGGCGTCGCGACCGCCGAAGGAGCGCGAGGCGGACCTCGCCGGCATCCTCCCGCTGGAGGGCGGCAGCGAGCCGTACCAGGTGCGCGAGGTGCTGGCGCGGCTGCTGGACGGGTCCGAGTTGGACGAGTTCAAGGCCGAGTACGGCGAGACGCTGGTGTGCGGCACCGGCCGGCTGGGCGGGTACCCGGTCGGGGTGGTGGCGAACCAGAAGGTGGTCGTCAAGCACCGCGGGCGGCTGCAGGTGGGCGGGGTGATCTACGGCGACGCCGCCGACAAGGCCGCCCGCTTCATCCTGAACTGCAACCAGGCGGGGATCCCGATCCTCTTCTTCCACGACGTCAACGGCTTCATGGTCGGCAAGGAGAGCGAGCAGGAAGGCATCATCCGGCGCGGCGCGAAGATGGTGAACGCCGTCTCCAACAGCGTCGTCCCGCGCATCAGCGTGATCCTGGGCGGTTCGTACGGAGCGGGCCACTACGCCATGAGCGGCAAGGCGTACGCGCCGCGCTTCCTCTTCGCGCTGCCCAGCGCCCGCTTCAGCGTCATGGGCGGTCAGCAGGCCGCCAAGACCATCCTCGACATCCAGGCGGCGCAACTGAAGCGCAAGGGCGTGGAGCCGGACGACGCCACCCTGGCCGAGTTGTACCAACGCATCGAGGCCGGGTACGACGAAGCGCTCGACATCCGCTACGGCGCCGCTCGCTTGTGGATCGACGAGATCGTCCTCCCGGACGAGCTACGCGCCAGGCTCGTCCGCGCCCTCGACGTCTGTGCCCTCGACGCCGAGCGGCGCGAGCTACGCCTTGGCGTGTTCCAGGTCTGAGGCGCAGGCCGGGCGATCGCGGCCCGGCCGTCGTGCTCGGGTACCGGTCGCGGGCCTGGGGCCCCTGCCGCCGGCGACGTTCAGGCGACGGTCTCGGCTTGCGGGAAGTTGCCGGCCTTCCACTTCACGGTGCACCCCACGGCCCACGTCTCCGGCTCGCTCGGTGCCCTCCCGGCGATCAGCGCGTCGAGGGCGTCGCGCAGGTCGTGGCGCGTGACGCCGGCGGGGTCCTTGGGGCTGTCGTCGATGCGGCCGTGGTACGCCAGGCGGCGTAGCTGGTCGAACACCAGGACCTCGGGCGTGCGGAAGGTGCGGTACGCCTTCGCCACCCGTTGGTCCGCGTCGACGAGGTAGGCGAACGGCAGGGCGTGCTCCTCGGCGAAGCGCGCCATGGCCGGGGGCGCGTCGTCGGGGTAGGCCTCGGCGTCGTTCGAGTTCACCATGACGAAGGTGACGTCGTCCTGGTACGCCCGCGCGAGATGCGAGAGGCGAGCGACGTTGGCCAGGACGTACGGGCAGTGGTTACAGCCCTGCACGTACACGAACAGCCTGGTGCGCACGTCGTCCAGGCGCACGCGCGCGCCGCGAACCGGCGGGTTCACGGCCGGCAGGTCGAAGTCGGGGGCGGCTGCGCCGATCGCCAGGGGCGCCGGGTGGACGGCGGCGGGGGGTCGGGGGTCGGACATCGCGCACCTCCTCGGTACCCGCCCAGCATCACCCGGCAAGCTGCGTACCTGCCGTAGCCTGGCATGCTCGACGAAGTACACTGCCGACGCATGCCACGCCGCTGCCCTCCCGTTCCCAAGCCGGCTCGACCTCGCTGCAGGCGCGCATGAGCTTCGGTGCGCCGGTCTACCTCTGGGTCCTGCTGGCGTTGCCGGTGGTGATCGCGCTCCACTACTTGCGGGCGCGCCGGCGCAGGCACGACGTGGCCGCGCTGTTCCTGTGGCGCAAGGCGCGCAAGACGGTGGCGCGCAGGCGCCGCTTCTCGCCCACCTGGCTGCTGCTGGCGCAACTCGCCTTCACCGCGCTGGCGGCCCTGGCCCTGGCACAGCCGCGGATCGCGGCGGCGCCGCGTCCCGACCGGGTGCTGCTGCTCGACGCGTCGGCGAGCATGGCGGCGTCCGCAGGGGCTTCCGGCGGTACGCGCTTCGACCAGGCCCGGGTGGCGGCCAAGGACCTGCTGGTGGGCGCCGGCCGCGTCGCCATCGTCCGCGTCGGCATCGAGGCGCGGGTGGTGGTGCCGATCGACGCGTCGGCCGACCAACGCACCGCGGCCATCGACGCCCTGGGCCCGGCGGACGCGCAAGCGGACGTGTCCCAGGCGCTCGACCTCGCCGCCGCGCTGCTTCCCGGCGCCGAGGTCCACTTGTTCACGGACCAGGACCTCGAGCTCGGGCGTGTCACCGTGCATCGCTTCGGCGATGCGGTCGACAACGTCGGCATCGCCGCCTTCGACGTCGGCATCGGCCAGGCGTTCGTCAGCGTGGTGGCCAGCGGATCGCGGCCGCGCGAGGTCGACGTGGGGCTGTTCCAGGACGGCACCGAGCTGGCGCGCTCCACCGTGCTGGTCCCGTCCGAGGGCGCAGGCAGCATCAGCTTCCCGCTGCCCGACGTCTCCGGCGTGATCGAGGCGCGCCTCACGCCGCCGGAAGGCGACGCCCTGGAGCTCGACGACCGCGCCTTCGCCGGCAGCCGGACCATCGCCATCGTCACCGACGACGTCACCGGCCCCCTGCTGCGGGCGCTGGAGGCGTTGCCGAACGCCGAGACCACGCTGGTGCGCGGCGCGGCGTTCGTGCCCGCCGACCTGCACGTCATCGCCCGCAGCAGCGCAGAAGGGTTGCCGCCCGGCCGGTACGTCGTGTTCGCGCCACCGGCCGAACGGCCGGAGTACCGCGTGGTGCGCGATTGGGACCGTGCCCACGAGCTCCTGCGCTTCGTCGACCTGCGCGACGCGGTGGTCGGCATCGACCCGACGTCCGCAGCGCTCGCAGAAGGCGACGGATGGACGGTGCTGGCGCGAGCGGCCGACCTGACGCCGCTCCTGCGCTTGCGCGACGACGGCACCTTCTGGATCCTGCAGGCGGCGTTCCATCCGAGTCAGACCGACCTGGTGCTGCGGCCGGCGTTCCCGGCCCTGCTCGCGAACGTGGTGGCCGCGATGGAACCGACCGAGCGCGTGCGTCTTGGCGAGACGCCCGTCAGCGGCGACACCGGGCCGCTGCTCACGCCCGGCGTCCACCCGGTCGACGGGACGGTGGTGCTCGCCTCGCTGCTGTCGTCGGCCGAGTCGCGGCTTCCGCGCAGCGGGAGCGTGTACGGCGGCGTGGCAGGTCTGCGCGCCGAGGCCCAAGGGGCGGAGGCGGACGGCGCCTCCGGTGCCGCTGGTGCCCCAGCGGACGGACCCGGGGACGGCGCCGACGCGGGGGAAGGCACGCCGTCGTCCGCGGGAGGCGCGGCGGGAGGCGACGTACCGAGTGTCGTGCCGCCTGCCGCTGCTCGGGACGCCACCCCGATCGCCCGCACCCTGCTGATGCTGGCGGTGGCGGCGCTGGTGCTCGAGTGGCTGCTGTACGGCGGCGTGATCGGGCGGCGCGAAGCGGCCTGAGCCGAGCGCGCAGCGCTCCGGGACGGCGGCGCACGGCGGCGCACGGGGGCGCATGCGGAGCCGCCTCGACGACCCCCGGACGCGTCGACCCCGTAGTAGGGTGACGCTGGCGCACACCGCCGGTGGGAAGGACCAACGCCTTGGCTCGAGCCGATCTCAGTCTGCCGCTCGTCGTCGTCTTCATCCTCGGGGTGGGGCTGGCGACGCTCAACAGCGCAGCGCCGTCCAACGAGTTCCTGCGGCAGGTGGTGTTCCTGGTCGGCGGCGTCGTGATCGTGGCCGGCCTGGTGTGGCTCGGCAAGTCGCGCATCATGCGCGCCGCTCCGCACGTCTACTTCGCGAGCGTGGTGCTGCTGCTCCTGACGCGAGCGTTCGGCACCGAGGTGAACGGCGCCAAGTCGTGGCTGCAGTTCGGTCCGTTGCCCGGGTTCCAGCCGTCGGAGCTGGCCAAGCTCGGTCTGATCATGATGCTGGCCGCGACCATGCACGAGCGCCCCATCCGGCGCCTCACCGACTACCTTCGCCTCGGCGTCATCGCCTTGCCCCCGATCGCTCTGGTCGTCGCCGAACCCGACCTGGGTAGCGCGTTGGTGCTGGTGGCGATCGCGGCCGGCATGGTGCTGGTGCGCGGCATCCCGTGGCGGCACCTGCTGCTCATCGGGCTCGCCATCGCGGTATCGGTGCCGACGGTGGTGTTGCCGAACCTCGAGGAGCATCAGCGGGAGCGCCTGGTGACGTTCCTCGATCCCGCCGCCGACCCGCAAGGTGCCGGGTACCAGGTGATCCAATCGATGATCGCCGTCGGCTCCGGCGGGTTGCTGGGCAAGGGGTACAAGCAGGGCACGCAGTCGCAGCTCGGCTTCATCCCCTACCGCCAGACCGACTTCATCTTCCCGGTGTTGGCCGAGGAGGGTGGCTTCGTGGCGTCGGTGGTGCTGTTGCTGCTGTACGGGGCGCTGTTCTGGAGGTTGTTCGCGATGGCAGCGGAGGCGCCGTTCGAGCGCGACCAACTGGTCATCGCCGGCGTCGCCGTGTTGATCGGGTTCCAGGTTCTGGTGAACGTCGGCGTGACGCTCGGGATGGCACCGGTCACGGGCATCACGCTGCCGTTGGTGTCGTACGGCGGCACCAGTCTGGTGTCGACCATGATCGCCTTGACGATGGCGTTCGTGGTGCACCGCGACCGCTACGCCGACTGGTGAACGGCCCGCGCGCCGCCCGGCCTGCTACCGTGACCGCATGAGGCTAAGGGGGATCCTGCTCACCGTCGTAGTGGTGGCATCGTTGCTGCTCGCCGTGTTGAACATGGACGTGCTCACGACGCCGGTGCCGCTCGACCTGGCGTTGGTGCGCACCTCGTTCCCGCTGGGCCTGGCGTTGCTGATCGCGGTGATGGCGGTGGCGGTGGTGTTCTTCCTGGCCGCCCTACTCGACCGTGCCGACCAGCTGAGGCAACTGACGCAGATCGAGCGGCAGGCCGACGCGCTGCGCCAGCGCCTCGCGAGCTACGAACAAGGGGAAGGTCAGCGGGTGGAGGAGCGCCTCGTGGCCGCGACCGCCACCTTGGAGCAGCGGATCGACGACGTCACCCGAGGGGTGCGCGAGCGCCTCGATGCCGGCATCGTCGAGCTGGGCACCGACCTCCGGGCGCGGCTCGACGAGCTCGAGGCGCGCGACGTCGTGCGCCACGACGCCCTGCGCGAGCGCATCGACGTGCTGCGCAACGAGCTCGCCGCGGATGTCGCGCAGACCGAGGACACGCTGCTGCGGCGACTGCCGGAGGCGGGGCCCGCCGAACGAGACGTGTGAGCACGGCACTACCGCGGCCGCTTCGCGGCTCTGTTAGCGTGGCGCCATGAGCATCGCCGACGAGCAGCAGCTGCGCGAGCAGATCCTGGAAGCGCTGAAGGTCGTTCGCGACCCGGAGATCCCCGTCAACGTGGTCGACCTCGGCCTGGTGTACGACGTGCGCGTCGGCGAAGACGGTGCCGTGGGCATCGACATGACCCTGACCAGCATGGGGTGCCCGGTGCAGGACCTGATCCAGACCGACGCGGAACTCGCGGTGATGAAGGTGGACGGGGTCACCTCGGTGACCGTCGACTTCGTGTGGTCGCCGCCGTGGAGCCCCGCGAAGATGACCGAGGACGGCAAGAAGCAGATGCGCATGTTCGGCTTCAACGTCTAGCCGGGGCGCGCGCCGGCGCACCGACCGCGCTTCGTGGCCATGTCCCCGCTGCGCGCACCCCGCATCGCGACCACGCCCCTGCCCCGCGCCGACCCGTGGTTGAATGGCGCATGCCGTTCTGGTCGCGCCGCACGTCCGACCAGCGCCTGGAGGCGTGGGGCGCGTTCGCCGCCGAGTACGAACTGATACCCGTCGACGAGATGCGCGAGCGCATGCGCGAGCACTTCGCGCTCGGCCCCGGCGCCATCGCACCGGTGTACAGCCTGCAGCGTCCGGGGCAGCCGCAGTTGGTCCTGTTCGACCAACGACGCGACCGCAGCGGCCCCGCCGGCAGCGTGACCGGCCTGCGCACCGGAGTGGTGGTGCGCTCGGGTCGCGACCACGTGCCGGTGTCGCTGCGCGCCTCGCCGCGGCGGCACAAGGTGTTGGAGGAGATCGAGGCGCGCCGCAGCGGCGGCGCCCGCCTCGCCCTCGACGACGAAGCGTTCGACGCGCGGGTGAGCGTCTACGCGCGCGACGAGGCGGTCGCGCGCAGCGTGCTGACCTCGGCGGTCCGCGGCGTGCTCGCACGGCTGTTGGCGGCCGCCGACGAGGTGGACCGGGAGGAGTCCGGCGACACCGGACCCATCGCCGATCGTCCGGCGCCGGTGGGCGTGGCGCCACAAGTGGTGATCGGCGCGCGCAACCTGATGCTGCTGGTAGAGCCGCGCACGCCGTTGGCGTTCGCCTCGTTGGCGCCGCTGATGACCGACATGCTGACGCTCTACGCGGCGTTCGACGCCGCGGTCCGGTCGTCGGGCGGGTCCGACGAGGAGAGCGCCCCGTCTACCTGACGGTGCGCCGCCTACGTGACGGTGCGCCCGCTACGTGACGCTGCGCCGCCTTGCGTGGCGCTGTGCCGCGTGCGTGGTGTTGCGCTGGCTGCGTGACCACGCTGCGCCGCGCTCATCCGCGGTGGTACGGATGGCCGGCGCGGATCGTCTCGATCCGGTAGAGCTGCTCGAGCAACACCAACCGCGCCAGCTCGTGGGGGAGGGTCAGGGGCGACAGGCTCCAGCACTCGTCGGCGCTCGATCGCAGCGTCTCGTCGTGCCCCTCGGCGCCGCCGAGGAGCAGATCGAGCCGGCTGGTACCGCGGAGCTCCAGCGCGGAGACGTACTCGGCCAACGCAGCCGTGGTGAACGACCGTCCGCGCTCGTCCAGCACCACGCTGCGGCCGCCGCCCGCGGCAACGGCCCGCAGCGCATCGCTCTCCTGACGGCGCACCTGGGTGGCGTCGGCGCCGCGGCCTTCCCGCACCTCGACCACCTCCACCTGGGCCAAGCTTCGTAGCCGGCTCAGGAAGCGCTCGCAGCCGTCCCGCGCGTACCCGACGCGCACCCGGCCGACGGCGACGATGCGGTACCGCACGGATGCGGCTCAGGCGCCGGCGGTGGCTTCGGGCGCGGCTTCGGGCGTGGCCCCGGCTTCGGCTGCGGCATCGGAGCCCACATCGGCGTCGGTGCTCACCCGCGCGCCGGCCGCGTCGCCGACTGCCGTGACCGGCGTGGCGTCGTCCAACCCCAGCTTCTGCAGCAACTCTCGCCGACGGCTCGGTCGAAGGTCGGCGGCCGCGATGGCGGCGTCGAGGCGCGAGCGGTCGATGGCGCCACGGAGCACCTCGAGTTCGCTGCGCGACAGCGTGCTGGCGTGCAGGATGTGCTCCTCGAACGCCGCGAACGCCAGCGGGCAGACCGCCTTCACGGTCCGCGCCATGGCGTCACCGTAGGCGCGGATCTCGTACTGGGCGTGCCAGTCCATGCGCAGCCGGAGGAAGTGGAAGAGGTTGTTGAGGTCGATCTGCCAGTACATCTCGGTGTAGAGGCTGAGCGGCAGGTTGACGCGCGCCAGTTCGCGCGCGACGTCGTCCTCGAGCAGCTCCTCGTAGCTCCGGTAGGTAGCCTGCTGGCCCTCGCGCAACACGTCGATCACGCGTTGCTGGAGGCCTTCCGGCACGTCGCGAGCGTCGCCTCCTTGGCGATTGCTGCTGCTCTGGTACCGCACCTCGTGCGGGCGCGGGAGGTAGAACTCGTCGCGCATGACGCTGTAGCGCCCGCTGATCTCGTTGAGCCGCGCGGTGCGGTGGCGGATCCACTGGCGCGCGACGAAGATCGGCATCTTGACGTGGAAGGTGAAGATGACCTGCTCGAACGGGCTGGTGTGGCGGTTGCGAAGGAGGTAGTCGATCAGGGCGCGGTCCTCGCGCACCGTCTTGGTGCCCTCCCCGTACGAGACCCGTGCGGCCTGGACGATACGGGCGTCGCCGCCGAGGTAGTCCACCAGGCGCACGAAGCCGTGATCGAGGACGGGGATCGGTTGGTCGAGCAGGGCCTCCGCCGCGGGCACCGTGATGCGAGCCATGGCGGCATGCTACCAGGGGTTCGGCCTGGCCCCGCCTGCGCGCCCACTCATCCGGCCCGATCGTGCTCGGGAAGCATGAACGCGGCGTGCGGCGACGCTCTCATGATACGAAGATGAGTAGCAAGCTTCACAAACGCCGATAACCGCATCCCCGAGGGCGAAAGTCGCTCTCATTCCGGCTTCATGGCGGTTGACACCCATCCGCCAGCATGGTGTACTCTTAGACGGACTCTTCGTCGTCCACGGCCGCACCGGAAGGAGGTGCACCCACTTGAACCGGCCATGAGAAGACGAGAGCTCCCGGTGAGAACCTCGAACCACCCGCACGGCCCCGACGAGGAAACTCGGACACTCGCAGGGATCGTGCCCCGGTCTTGGAACTTGCCGAGCATCACGACATCACACGTTCAAGGGGTACACCACATGAAGAAGCTCCTCATCACGCTCCTGGTAGCGGTCGTGGCGAGTGGCGCGTTCGCGCAGTCCTCGTTCCCGGACATCCCGGCGAACCACTGGGCTGGCGACGCCGTCGCCCGCATCGCTGACCTGGGCATCGTCATCGGCTTCCCCGACGGAACCTTCCGTGGGAACGAAGCCTTCACCCGTTATCAGGCCGCCCTCGTGGTGAGCCGCATGCTCGACGTCATCAACGAGAACGTCAACGCTGCGCTCGCCATGACCCAGGCCGACGTCGACTCGCTGCGGAACGCCGTGCAGGAGATCGCGTCCGACGTGGCCGCCCAAGGCGTGCGCCTCAGCGCCGCCGAGAGCGCCATCGCCGGCCTCTCCGACGACGTGACCGCGAACACCGCGCGTCTCGATGCCCTCGAAGCCGCCATGGCCGATGTCGGCGGAGTCGATCCGGCCGTGCTGCGCGATCTGCAGAACCAGATCGCTTCCCAGCGCGTCGCCATCGACACCGCTCAGGCCCAGGCGGAGGCCGCTGCCGCGCGTGCGGACGACGCCTACAGCCTCGCCAACCAGGCGAACGCTCTCGGTCGTCAGAACGCCGAGGAGATCGCCGCCATGAACCGCGTGATTCAGCTGCTCAGCGACGACGTCGCGGCGCTGAAGAGCATGGGCGGCGGCGAAGCTGCGCCCGTCGACCTCTCGTCGGTCAACGGTGCCATCGAGCGCAACCGCAGCGACATCGCCAACATCCGCGAGTTCGTCATCCTGCTTCGTCGCGACCAGGTCGCCCTGCGTGACCGCGTGTCCGCCCTCGAAGCCGCCGATGCCGAACAGGCCGCCGCCATCGCCTCCCTCGAGGAGCGCGTGACGGCACTCGAAGAGAACCCGCTCGGGATCTCCGGCTCGATCTCGGTCACGTACTTCGTCGGCCGCATCATCGGCCAGGAGTTCGACGTCGACCGCGTCTACGGCCTGAACAACGACCGTGACATGGGCGCGTCCGTGTTCAGCAGCGGCGCTGCCGAACTCGACGGCGACGCCACCACTTCCAGCAACTACAAGACGGAAGTCGGCGAAGTCGCGCAGGACCGCCACGACATCGAGCAGACCTCGGGCGAAGCCACCGCTTCGTTGAGCCTCGACCTGAGCGTCGGCTTCACGTTCGACGGTAAGGGCAGCCCGAACGCGCTCAACTCGTTCGCGGCCGTCATCGAGATCGTCTACGACGCCTCCGGCGTTACGGACGACGCCGACGACGTCTTCAGCGGCTTCGAAGTCGACGAGTTCATGACGACCTTCGAGCCCATCGGCGCTGCACCGCTGACCTTCGCGTTCGGCACCAACGTCGAGACCAGCTTCACCCCGTACGTCCTTGCGACGGACGAAGACGGCTTCGTGGCCACCGTCGGCGCGCCGGACTTCCTGGCGTTCCTCGACCCGGCCCTGACGCTCGTCTACACCACCCCGGCCGTCGACGCCTACCAGCGTGGCGCCCGCCTGACCGTCAGCCCCCTCCAGGGCGTGACCATCGGCGGTAGCTTCGTGCAGCGCGCGGACAACGCCGAGGACAAGGACGACTACCAGGCCGACAACGCCGGCATCACCGTGTTCGGCGTCGACGGCTCCGTCGCCCTCAGCATCTTCGAGCTCGGCTTCGAATGGGCCAGCGGCTCCGACACCGCGGCGAACACGGACTCGATCCTGTACGCCACGCTCGACGTCGACGCCAGCGGCCTGCCGATCCTCGAGAGCCTGAGCGCCAACTACCGGATGATGGGCCCCGACTGGGCGAACTTCGGCTTCAACCTCGGAGCCGACGCCGACTCGCCGTTCGCCCTCGACCAGACGGGCTTCGGCGTGGAAGCCGGCCTCAGCCTGTTCATCCTCGACCTGAACGCCTACTTCGACAGCTACGGCACGACCGCTGGTGACAGCGTGAGTGCCTTCGGCGTCGATGCGGCGGCGGACCTGTTCGCCGGCTTCAGCCTCGGCGGCTGGTTCCACCAGGCCTCCGTCAACGGCACCGTGGTCGACGACGTCCGCACCTACGTGGACGGCAGCGAAGCCGCGGTCGCCATCGCCGGCGCCGACGTCGAGCGCGACAGCAACTACAACACCGGCTTCGGTGTGACGCTGGAGCACGACGGCGCTGCCGACAACGCCCTGATCCGCAACCTGAACATCGCGGCGGGCTACTCGCAGACCGAAGCGGACTTCAGCAAGACGACGCTGTACGTGGACGCGGACTACGCGCTCAACGTCTCCATCGTCTCGCTGACCCCGTACGTCGGCTACCGCATGGTGAACGATGCCGATGCCGGCACGGACGACACGACGACCCTCAAGGTCGGCGCTGGCCTGTCCACCACGCCGCTCGACATCTTCCTCGCCCCGAGCCTGGTCGGCGCGGTCAACTACCGCTCGACCACGCACTCGGACGCTGCTGCGTACACGGCCACCGAGCTCCAGTGGAGCGTCGGCCTGATGCTGAACGAGTTCATCCTCGACCACAGCACCCTGACGGCCAAGTACGGTAGCTGGACCGGCACCAACATCAACAACGCCACGAACACCCGCGGGGCCGGCGACGGCGCCACGGACATCAGCGGCGGAGACCTGAACGGTACCGGCACCCAGGCCACCAGCGGCTACGAAGTGATCTGGAACTACTACGACCTCGAGTTCGCGTACGGCGTCTACCAGAACGACAACAACGGCGCCCTCTCGTCCGCTCAGGCCTTCCAGATCTCCTACACGGTCACCTTCTAAGGTCGACCGCGGCGCCTAGCGCCGACATGAACGACGGGCCCCGCCACCTCGGCGGGGCCCGTTCTTCGTTGGTGAGGGTGTCGGTTGGTGGGGGTGCCGGTTGGTGCAGGCGTCGGTTGGTGACGGCGTCGGTCTGGAACGCTGCGCCCGACGGACGCGAGTG